>JAZJYP010000219.1:0-776 GCA_040390345.1 Pseudomonadota bacterium
GGAAATTTGAAGAAAAACCTTGACCGGTCAATACATATCAGGGTGGGCGAGCACGCAGTGCGATACCCACCATCCCAAACCGTTCAACACGCGCGTTTCAAGCGTTCGAGCTGGTCGAGGAATCGTTCCTGCGCCAGCGCTGGCGACCACGGTTCCCACGCGGTGCCGCCGTAGATTCTTTGCAGCGGGTCGTCGGTCATCGGGTCCACCGTGATCTTGAGCGTCTTGCGCACTTCGGCGGCGGACCAGCCGGCCACGTGCACCGCTTCGCTGGCGGCGGCCAGGCGGTCGGCGCGCTTGTGCAGCACGTGTTCCTTGGTCGACCAGTGCGTCACGCCATAGCGCAGGAAGACGGCGCGCTGCAGGCGGGCGGAAAGATCGCGGAAGCCTTCGCCGAGGAAGGGCTTGATGACGGAGATGGCGTCGAAACCAAGCAGGCCTTCTTCGGCGTCGTGCAGCAGTTCGCGCAGGGCGTCTTCGGGCGGCAGCGTGGTAGGGGACATGGCCTGGCGCAGCAGCATCACGGTGATGGAGTGCTGGGCGACGGACAAGGGCAGGGGCCAGGCCGAGTGGCCGCCCCAACGATAGGTGCGGGCCAGGCCCAGGGCGAGGTCGGCGTCGTCCCAGTCAAAGGGGGTGGGGTCGAGGAGGTCGAGGCGTTTACCGGATGGCATCCGCACCCAGGCGCGAAGTTTTTTTTCCATGGCCACCATCTTACCAGCCGCGCATAAATGGGGTCACGAGGGGGGCGCCTAGCCTTTTTTTTCGCGGCGGGG
>JAZJYP010000219.1:786-2685 GCA_040390345.1 Pseudomonadota bacterium
GGGGTATCGCGAAAATTACTCTGACCCCATTTATGCGCGGCGGACCGGGAGCCGCGGACTTCGGTTCGCAATTAATGGGGTCAGAGTAATTTTCGCGATACCCCCGCGAAAAAAACTCTGACCCCATTAATTGCTCTGGTATCGTTGGCAGCTTCTTTCCTACGGAGGCGCACGATGATCTACAGGATGATTGCCGCACTGGCTTTGAGCGCAACGAGCGCACACGCGGCGCACGATGTCGTGATCCGCAACGCCATGATCTATGACGGCAGCGGCAAGCCTCCATACCGCGGCAGCGTGGCCATCGATGGCGACCGCATCGCTTACGTGGGCAGCAAACGCAGCCTGCAAGGCCGCACCATAATCGATGCGAAGGGGCAGGCGGTGGCGCCGGGCTTCATCAACATGCTGGCGCATCCGGAAGAATCGTTCTTCGCCGACGGCCGCGCGCTGTCGGACCTGAAGCAGGGCGTCACGCTCGAAGTGCTGGGCGAAGACTCCATGGGCCCGCTCACGCCTGCCATGAAGGATGTGCTGACCAAAGCCCAGGGCGACATCAAATATCCGGTCTCATGGAACACGCTCGGCGAATACCTGTCCACGCTGGAAAAGCGCGGCATCGCGCCGAACGTGGCGTCCTTTGTGGGCGCGGCCACGGTGCGCATGAACGTGCTGGGCGATGGCGACAAGCAGCCCGACGCGGCGCAACTGGCGGCCATGCGCAAGCTCGTGGTGGCGGCGATGGAGGAGGGGGCGCTGGGCGTGACCACGGCCTTGATCTACGCGCCAGCCACGTTTTCCAAGACGCCGGAATTGATCGCGCTGGCGCAGGAGTCGGCGCGCTGCGGCGGCATCTACACGGCGCATATGCGCAGTGAGGGCGACCGGATCGAGGCGGCGATCGACGAAACCATCGCCATCGCCAGGGCCAGCGGCGCGCCGGCGGAAATCTATCACCTCAAGCTGGCGGGCAAGGACAATTGGGGCAAGCTCGATCACGTCATCGCCACCATCGAGGCGGCGCGCAAGCAGGGCACGCGCATCAGCGCGGACATGTACACCTATACCGCCGGCGCCACCGGCCTCGATGCGGCCATGCCGTCGTGGGTGCAGGATGGCGGTTACGATGCCTGGGTGGCGCGGCTGAAGGATCCGGCCATCCGCGCCAAGGTGATCGCGGAGATGCGCAATCCGCATCCGGCCACGTGGGAGAATTTGTATGGCGCGTCGGGGGCCAAGGGGACTTTGCTGTTGTCGTTCAAGAATCCGGCTTTGAAACCTTTGACGGGCAAGACGCTGGCCGAAGTGGCGGAAATGCGTGGTGTGTCGCCGGAGGATGCGGCCATTGACCTGGTGATCGAGGATGGCACGCGGGTGGGCATCGCTTACTTCCTCATGGACGAGGCCAATGTGCGGCGCCAGGTGGCGCTGCCGTGGGTGAGTTTTGGGTCGGACGAGGCGGGCGATGCGCCGGAGGGCGTGTTCTTGCTGTCGAATGCGCATCCGCGGGCGTATGGCAATTTCGCGCGGGTGTTTGCGCAGTATGTGCGCAAGGATAAGGTGATCAGTGTGGCCGAGGCGGTGCGCAAGATGACGTCGTTGCCGGCGGATAATTTGTCGCTGCCGGACCGGGGCAGGTTGAAGGTGGGGGCGATGGCCGATGTGGTGGTGTTTGATCCGGCCACGATTGCCGATCATGCGACGTTTGCGAAGCCGCATCAGCTGGCGACGGGTGTGTCCTACGTGATCGTCAATGGCAAGCTGGCGTTGAAGGATGGCGAGGCGACGGGGGCATCGACAGGGCGCGTCGTGCGCGGGCGTGCGTGGCAGGGTGGGTGCAAGGCGTCAGCCGCGGACTGGAGCTGGAGCCGCGGATAAATGGGGTCAGAGTTTTTTTTC
>JAZJYP010000219.1:2695-14394 GCA_040390345.1 Pseudomonadota bacterium
ACCCGCGGCGGACCGTGAGCCACGGACTTCGGTCCGCAATTAATTGGGGTCAGAGTAATTTTTCGCGATACCCCCGCGAAAAAAAAACTCTGACCCCATTAATTGCTAGGCGGCGAGGTTCGGGCGCAGGCCGTCGACCGCCTGGCGCAAGGCCTCTTCCAACTGCGGGTACAGATGCGCCAACTGCGTTAAATCTTCGCCCGACGCGAGCAGCTCCATCTTGTGCGATAGGGTGTGCAGCTCCTGCGAACTCAAATACCCGGCGCTGCCCTTCAATGCATGCAACGCCGCCGCTGCGGCTTGCGCATCGCTCGCCTCCAGCGCTTGCCTCACCAAATCGAGCCTGCGCGGCGCTTCCTGCAAGAAGGCCTCAGCAATCCTGTGCATATGCCGCTGCGACAATCCGGCCAGCGGCACAATCTGCACCGGCCGCTCCGCTGCACCCAGCACCTGCTCGGTCACGCCAAACTGCGCGGCCAAGTCCAGCTCCACTTCGCTCGGCGCCGCCGGCCGCAATCTGCGCCCGCGCGCCAGCAAGGTCGCAATGATGTCGTCGATCTGGTCAAACAGGGCCCATTCATCAATCGGCTTGCTGAGGAAGCCATTCATGCCCGCCGCCAGGTAGCGCTGGCGGTCATGCTCGCTGGCGTTGGCCGTGAGCGCGATGACGGCAATCTCGCGGTCGCGCACGGCGCTGTTCGCATTGCCGCCGCCACGGATCAAGCGCGTGGCCTGCTCGCCATCCATCAGCGGCATGCGGCCATCCATCAGCACCATGTCGAAGTCGCTGGTCGAGAGCGCATGCAGCGCTTCGAGCCCGTTCTCGACCATGCTCACCTGGTGGCCCATCGTTTCGAGCAAAGTGCCAATGATGATCTGGTTGGTGCGCACGTCTTCGGCGCACAGGATGCGCAGCTGGTGGCTGTGGCGCTCGCGCGGCTTGGTCTCGGCGCTGTGGGCCGGTACGCCGGCGGCCGGCAGCGGCAGCTTGACGGTGAAGCGCGAGCCCATGCCTTCGCGGCTCTCGACGCCAATCTCGCCGTCCATCAGCCGCACCAGCTCCTTGCAGATGGCCAGGCCAAGCCCGGTACCGCCGTAGCGGCGCGTGGTGGAATGGTCGGCCTGCTCGAACTTCTGGAACAGGCGCTCGCGCACCGAGGCGGCAATCCCGGGCCCGGTGTCGCTCACGTCAAATACGAGGCCACCATCGACGCCGGCCTGCACGGCCAGGCGCACTTCGCCCACCTCGGTAAATTTGATGGCGTTGCCCAGCAGGTTGATGAGGATCTGGCGCACGCGCGTCGGGTCGCCCTGCACATACATCGGCAGGCCGGCGCCAAGTTCGCAGCGCAGCAGCAGGCTCTTGGCGTCGGCGTGGCCTTGCAGGATCTTGACCACGTCTTCGACCAGGTCGGCCAGGCGGAAGGACACCGATTCGAGCGTCAGCTTGCCGGCGTCGATCTTTGAGTAGTCAAGTATATCGTTGAGGATGGCCAGCAGCGCTTCGCCGTTGTGCAGGCCGATGGACAGGTATTCCTGCGTGCGCCCGGCCACGCTGCGGTCGCGCAGCGCGAACTTGAGCATGCCGATCACGCCGGCCAGCGGGGTGCGGATGTCGTGGCTCATCGCGGACAAAAAGTCGATGCGGTGGCGGCTCACCACTTCGGCGTGTTCCTTGGCGCGTATCAGTTCACCGGTGCGTTCTTCCACCGCCCGCTCCAGGTGGTTGCGCAACAAGCGGAACTGGTCGGCCAGGGCGAAGGCGAGCAAAATGCCATCCAGCGTGCCGCCCAACAGCGTGAGCAGCTGGGCATTGTCCACCAGCGCGGGCACCAGGCCCAGGTTGGCCGGCAAGATCAGCAAGCCCGGCACCATCAGGGCGATGAAGGCGATGACGAAGAAGCGCGCCGGCTGGTAGCCGCGCCGCCACACGGCGATGCCGCTCACCAGCGCCAGCGTCATCCAGATGCTGATGGCGATGGTGGCCAGCGTGTGCGCATAGGGCAGGGCGATGAAGCAGCTTGGCAGCAGCACCAGCGGCAGCACCAGGTTGATGCGGCTGATTTTTTCCAGGCGCGGGAAGGTCTGCTTCAGGCGCAGGAAGTGCACGTAGAACAGCGTGGAGAACACGGGCAGCAGGAAGAAGGGCACGTAATGCAGTTCCAGCCAGTGCCAGTCCCACAGGTCGGCCATGACGTGGAAGGTCATCGCCCAGGCCAGCGCGTAGGTCAGCACATACACCGAGTAGTACAGCGACGAGCGTTCGCGCGTGAACGAGTAGATGAAGAAGTTAATCAGCGCCAGCGACACCAGTGCGCCCAGCGCACCAAGCGTGAGCAGGTTTTCGCGCGCCACCAAGACGCGGTATTCCTTGTCGGTGTCCATCGCCATGACGGGCATGCGCGCGTAGTAGGGGCTGGAAAAGCGCACCAGTACCTTGTAGTCCACGCCGGGACGCAGCACAATATCCTTGCCGTAGTGGAGCATGTATTCGTGCGGTGCGCGGTAGCCGGTGGTCACGCGCTGCGCCGAGCCGTCGGCGCCAAGCAGGCGCGCTTCGACATGGTCGATCAGGGTGTCGTTGGGGGCGAATACCCAGGCTTCGCCGGCACGGTCCTGGCGCATGCTGGCCACCAGCCAGTAGCTCCCGCCCAGCAGGTTCACCTTGGCCGCGGGGGCCAGGCCGGCTTGCCACGCGGGCACGGCGGCCAGGCTGGCGGGGAAGGCTTCGGCATGGTCCTGGTACAGCGCGCCGGTGGGCATCAGGTCGACATGCGCCTGGGCGGAAAAGGGGAGCAACAGCAGCGACGCGGCGAACGCTAAACAGAGCTGGAACATGTCGAAGCGAAGGCGCATGGATTCAGGGTTGTCGGTGCGGGTCAGGGCATTTTAATGCACTGAGCATTAAATGCAGCAAAATTTGCAACAGAACGCGCAATTTTCGGTCACAATCGGGCCAGGTGTGCAAGTCTGAACATACGTGGAGCAATGGATGGCTGAAAGCGCGGACCGGATCGAATGCGATGTGCTGGTGGTGGGCGGGGGCATCAACGGTGCCGGCATCGCCCGCGATGCCGCCGGCCGTGGCCTGTCCGTGGTGCTGTGCGAGAAGGACGACCTGGGCGCCCACACTTCCTCGGCTTCGAGCAAATTGATCCACGGCGGCCTGCGCTACCTCGAATACTATGCCTTCGGCCTGGTGCGCAAGGCGCTGCTCGAGCGCGAAGTCCTGCTGCGCAGCGCGCCGCACATCATGTGGCCACTGCGCTTCGTCATGCCGCACGACACCGGCCAGCGCCCGGAATGGATGATCCGCGCGGGCCTGTTCCTCTACGACCGCCTGGCACGCCGCGAAATCCTGCCCGGCTCCGAAACGGTGGACCTGCTGCGCCATGCGGCCGGGGCGCCGCTCAAACCCGACTTCCCGCGCGGCTTTGTCTATTCCGACGGCTGGGTGGACGACGCCCGCCTGGTGGTCCTCAACGCCATGGACGCGCGCGAACGCGGCGCGACGATCCTCACCCATACCCTGTGCGGCCCGGTGCAACGCGAGTCCGATGTGTGGCGCGCCGTGCTGTTGCAAGCCGATGGCCGCCGCACCAGCGTTGCCGCGCGCTGCCTGGTCAATGCGACCGGGCCGTGGGCGTCGCAGTTTTTGCAGACGGCGGTGCAGGCCTCGGCGCACCAGTCGCTGCGCCTGATCAAGGGTAGCCACATCGTCGTCAAGCGCCTGTTCGAACATCCCTACGCCTATATTTTCCAGCATCCGGATGGGCGCATCGTCTTCGCCCTGCCTTACGAGAACGACTTCACGCTCATTGGCACGACCGATGTCGACTACCTTGGCAACCCGGACAAGGTGAGCATCACGCCGGAAGAAGTGGCCTACCTGTGCCAGCTGGCCAACCGCTATTTCGACAAGCCCATCGGCCCGGCCGATGTGGTGTGGAGCTACGCCGGGGTGCGCCCGCTGGTGGAAGACGCGGCCGCCAGCGCCGCCGCCGCCACGCGCGACTTCCAGCTCGAACACGACACCAACGGCGCGCCAATGCTCACCGTCTTTGGCGGCAAAATCACCACCTACCGCAAATTGTCCGAGCAAGCCGTCGACTGGATCGCGCCGGCCCTGGGCAACCAGCACAAAGGCTGGACCGCCAATGCCTGCCTGCCCGGTGGCGACCTGTTTGGCGAGCGCCCGTCGAATCGCGGTGTGCAGGAATGGGACGCGTGGCTGATTGCCCTGCAGCGCCGCTATGGCTGGCTCTCGCCCGCGCTGGTGGCGCGCTATGCCCGCGCCTACGGCACGCGCGTGACGACGATGCTGTCGCAATGCCGCAGCCTGTCCGACCTGGGGCCGGAAATCGTGCCGGGCCTGTACGCCGCCGAAGCGGGCTACCTGATCACCCACGAATGGGCCGTCACCGCGGCCGATATTTTATGGCGCCGTTCCAAACTGGGCCTGCATGTCCCACCCGGCAGCGAAGCCATGCTCGACGCCTGGATCGCCGAGCGCCGCCGTGTATGATGTGATTTTTTTGCCCGAGTCGCCATGATCCTCTCGCCTGAACAATTTGCCGGCTTCCTTGCCGCTGCCGTCGTCATTACCGTCTCTCCCGGACCGGACAACCTCATGGTGCTGGGCGTGGGCATGTCGCGCGGGCGCAAGGCTGGCATGGCGTTTGGGTTGGGCTGCGCGCTTGGCTGCCTCAGTCATACGCTGCTGGCCACGCTGGGCGTCTCGGCGCTGATTGCGGCCTCGCCCATGGCCTTTAGCGCGCTGAAGATATTCGGTGGCCTTTACCTGGTGTGGCTGGGTTTTGGCGCCTTGCGCAGCAGTGGCGGCGCCAAGGTGGGCGTGGCCGCCGGCGAGGAGTCCTTGCTCAAGCTGTTTGGCAAGGGCCTGTTCGCCAACAGCATCAACCCCAAGGTGGTGCTGTTCTTCCTGTCCTTCCTGCCGCAGTTCGTGGTGCCGGAACATGGCTCGGTGAGCCTGCAGACGGCCTTGCTGGGCCTCACTTTCACGGCGCAGGGTTGCATCTTGTTTGGCACACTGGGCTACTTCTCGGGTACCGTGGGGCAGTGGATCAGCGCCACACCGAAAGCCGGCCTGTGGCTCGACCGCGTGGCCGGGACTATTTTTGTGGGCCTGGGCCTGCGCCTGATCGTCGCGCGCTGATCGTAAATGCCAGGTCCAGCTGGTCCAGCACGGCGATCGCGCCGCCCAGCACCGACAGCGGCACCACGCCAAAATCGGACTGACGCAGCGCCAGCTTGCCGCTGGCGGTAAGGGCGTCGCCCTCCACCTTCAAGACCGTCGGCACGTCCATCGTGCGCGTCACGCCATGCAGCGTGATGGACAGGCGCATCGCATCGCCGCTCTTTTCCGCATGCAGCAGGACGTCTGGGAAGTGTTCGGCGTCGAGCACGCGCGTGAGCATATTGGTGCGCGTGCCTGCTACCGCTTCGGGCGAAGGCTGCACGTCGAAACCGGCGGCCTTGCGCAGGCCTGGTTCGTCCACCGTCAATTCGTCGAGGCGGAAATGAAAGTCGGCGCGGCCGGCAGCGGGCGAGGCGAAGCCCGTCACCGTATGGCTGGCAACGACGTGGTCGTGGCCAAGGCGCGCCAGCGCGCCGCCTTTGTGGACAACGATTGTAATTAGGGTCTGTCCCCGATTGATGGTGTAGACGTCTTTCGCGCTGGCGTACCAGGCTTCGTCGTGCGGGGAGGGCTGCGCTGGCGGCTTGGGCGGCGTGGCGCAGCCGGCCAGCAGCACCAGGCAAACGAGCAGGCGTTTCATTCGATCCCCGCGGGCATGGCCGGTGGCGGCCCGCCGATGATTTGCGAGGCCATCCAGAGCGCCACCATCGTGTAGAAAATGCGCGGCGCCCATTCGGCCGCCTGCTCCTGGAACTGGGCGATGGAGGCGCTCTCGGCCTGCACGTGGCGCAGCAGCATCTCGGGCAGCGTGCCGCTCGCCTCGCCCGTGTGGGCGAAGGCGATCAGGCGCTCGATGCCGGGCGCGTGCACCGCTTGCAGCGCGGTCGAAAATTCGTGGCCGGATTCGAGTGCCGGCAGCAGGCGTTCGTACTGTTCGCGCAGGACCAGGTTGTCCACCACCGGCAGCGCGACGGGCAGTGCTTCGAACATCGGCAGGCCGGCTTCGAGCAGGATGGCCAGGCTTTCGATGAAGTCGCGCGCATTGCGGCGCGCATGCATGGGGCCAAACAGGGGCAGCTCGAGCAGGGCGCGGTCGATCGTTTCGTTGGGGTGGCTGCGGCGCAGGTCGGGCAGGCGCATGGCCACGGCGGCCAGCAGGCCAAGCATCAGCAGGGGCCGCAGCGCTTGCCAGAAATAGCCGAGGGGCGTGAGCGCGCCCGTGACCAGCGCGGGCAAGGGGCCGATGAACAGGGCCGCCGTCAGCATCGCCACGGGCAGCACCATGCGTGTGCGCATGCGTTTGAGCTGGGACGCGCGGGTGCTGTAGGTGTCGGCCAGGCGCCGGTAGCTGGCGGCCGGGCTGCCACTGGCCAGCGCGGCGTCGACCAGGCTCGCTTCGAGTGGGGTGAACAGGGCGCTGGTGCGCCCGGCAACGGCGGGATTGTTGCCCCGTGCGAGCAGGCGTTGCGCCAGTTTCAGGCGCTGCTGGCCTTCGCCGGGCAGGCGCAGCAGGCTGAAGGCTTTGTCCGGCGGCAGGCCGGCTTTTTCCATCGCGGCCAGGTGGGCGAACAGGTCGGCCCTGTCCTGCAGGGGCAAGGCTGGCGGAATAGGGCGGCTCATGCCAGGTATTGTGGCATAAGCCCGCCCCGTTTAGTGCGCGTTGCGCGCCAGCCAGGCGTCAATGGCTGGTACGCGCTCGGTGCGCACCTGGATGCGCATGCGGATGCCGGCGGCGGCCGTGTCGGCGTCGCCGCGTGCATCGGCGGCCAGGTTGGCCTTGGCGTAGGCGGCCAGCTTGTCGAGCATGACCGGATTCGACGAGCCGTTGGCCAGGCGCGGGTAGAAACGGCTGCGCGAGGGCACGTCGACGCGCTTGTTCACCGCTTCCATGTGGGCGATCGCGTAGTCGAAGGCCAGGTCAGGGTGCAGGCCGGCGACGGCGCTGAGCATGGCGGCGCTGTTGGTCAGGCCCGGTTCGTCCGTCATGGCCAGGTCCAGTGCGCGCTGGGCCAGGGCCACGTCGTCGCTGGTGGCCAGCAGGCGGTAGTACTGGTCCTTGATCAGCGGCGTTTTCTCGGCCAGGGCAGCGGCGTGCATGGCATCCCAGCTGGCGGCATCGGCATGCTGGGCCACGATGCCCATGATGGTCTTGCGCAGTGCGGCCGGCAGTTCGTCTTTCGAGGCGTAGCGGCGGCGCGCTTCGGCAATCGTCGCGGCGTCGCCCAGGCTGCCCAGTGCGTCGACCATGGTTTCGCGCAGGTTGGTCACGCTGGCCGCCTCGCCATTGCGCGCGGTCCAGCCCACCTGGGCCATCACCGGCGCCAGGCGTGCGATGGCGAAGCTGGCGAAGGTTTTGCGGCGCGCTTCGTCACCGTGGTAGTAGACCTGGATGCCGTCGAGGACCGTGGCGATCTTGCCCCACACCTGCGGGTCGGCCGCCACCGGCGTGCCCTTGACCAGGTCGAGGAAGTCCGAGGTCGACTCCACGCCGGCCAGGCCCAGGGCCCAGCTGTCGGCCAGCAGGCCAAGCTGGTCGATTGGCGCGAGCTTGTCGAAGCTGGCCGCCAGTTCGGCAAACAGGGCCGGCGTGTACAGGGTGCGGAAGTAGCCGTTCTGGCCGGCGTTGACCACCAGCGGCCCGCAGCCGGGCACGTTCAGGCCGGCCTTGCCGCCCGAGACGAGGGTGCGCGCTTCCTTGCCAGCCAGGGTCTTGGCCACGACCGGCACTTGCCAGGCCAGCGGGGCCTTGTCCTGGTGGTCGCGGCTGAATTCACTTTGGGTGAGCGCCACTTGCGTGACATTGCCCTGGCAGCTTGCGCTCTCGACGCGAATCAAGGGAATCCCCGGTTGCATCGTGAAGTCACGGGCGATGGCGGTGACCGGCTTGGCGGCGGCCTTTTCGATCTGCTTCCAGAGGTCGCCGGAGACGGTATTGCTGTAGGCATTGGCCTTCATATAGCTGCGCACGCCCTTGCGCCAGGCGTCGGCGCCGACGTAGTTTTCCAGCATGCGGATGACGGCTTCGCCTTTCTGGTAGGTGATGTCGTCGAAGGCCTGGCTGGCCTGTTCCACCGTGTCGATCTTTTGCACCACCGGATGGGTCGTCGAGAGCGAATCCTTGTTCATGGCCCGTTCGCGCGTGGCGACGGCGCCCAGTGCGGTATTCCATTCCGGGTGCAGGCGCGCCATGGTGCGGTTTTCCATCCACGAGGCAAAGCCTTCGTTGAGCCAGATGTCGTCCCACCACTGCATCGTGACCAGGTCGCCAAACCACTGGTGGGCGATTTCGTGGGCGGCGGTGGAGAAGATCTCCTGCTTGTCGTTCTGGGTCGAGATGGCCGGGTCCAGCAACAGGTAATATTCGAAGGAGAAGATCGCGCCCCAGTTTTCCATCGCGCCGAAGAACTGGCTGCGGCCCGGCGCGGCGATGTTGTCGAGCTTGGGCAGCGGGTAGCGCACGCCGAAGTAGTCATTGTATTCGCGCAGCACCTGCTTCGATGCGTCGAGCGCAAATGCGGCCTGCGCAGCGCCGCCGCGGGTGGTGATGACGCCCACCTCGGTGCCATCGGCCATGGCGGTGGCACGTTCGAAGTCGCCCAGGCTGAAAAACAGCAGGTAGGTCGACATCTTGGGCGAGCGCCCAAAGTTGACCAGGTTGCGGCCATCGGGCAGGGCGGTCGTTTTCGCGGCCGGCATATTACTGACGGCCATTTCACCGGCCGGCACCGTCGCTTCGAGCGTGAAGGTGGCTTTGTAGTTTGGCTCGTCCCACGATGGGATCATGCGGCGCGCATCGGAGTTTTCGAACTGCGTGTACAGGGCGCGCTTCTTGCCGCCCGGGGTGTCGTAATCGAGCGAGAACAGGCCGCTGGCCTGGGTGCCGATCACGCCGGTGTAATCGAGGACCAGCTTGTAGCCCCCTTTGGCAATCGGCTCGGCGAAGGTGAAGCTTGCCGTCTGTGCATTGGCGTCCACGCTGGGCGTGCCGGCCAGGATCCCGCCTTTGCCGCCGATCGGCACCAGGTGCGCGTTCTGGAAGGCCAGGTCGGCGGCGTTGAGGGTGATCGTGCGGGTCGCCTCGAGCACCGTCAGCGAAATCGACACGTGGCCGCTGAAGGTGCCGGCCTTGGCGTCCGGCGCGATCGCCACGTCATAGTGGATCGGGCTGACATTGCGTGGCAACTGGGTCGTCGCGGCCAGCGCGGGATGGCTGGACAGCGCCAGCGCCAGGACGGCGGCGGAAATCACGGTGCGATGCATGGGGAAACCTTTGGTGTATGTATGGGTGAGGCGAGCCGCACGGGGCAGAAGCCCAGCAATCTAAAGGGAAAGCCCCGGACTGTCAAACGCATTCCGCGCAATCGGACTATCATGCCCTGTGTGGTTTTTTTGAAAGGATCGCCATGATCGACCTGTATTCGGCGGCGACGCCGAACGGCCATAAAATCTCGATTGCGCTCGAAGAACTGGCGCTGCCCTACAACTTGCACGCGCTCGACCTGGCCACGGGCGTGCAGAAGGAAGCCTGGTTCCTGGCGATTAACCCGAACGGGCGCATCCCGGCCATCATCGACCGCGCCGAGGGCGATTTCGCCGTCTTCGAGTCCGGTGCCATCCTGGTCTACCTGGCCGAAAAGACGGGGCGCCTGATGCCCAGCGAGTTCAAGGCCCGCTCGCTGGTGATGCAGTGGCTGATGTTCCAGATGGGTGGGGTCGGCCCGATGATGGGACAGGCCAATGTCTTCTTCCGTTACTTTCCCGAAAAGATCGCACCGGCCATCGACCGCTACCAGGGCGAGTGCCGCCGCCTTTTTCGGGTACTGGACACCAGATTGGCGGATAATGAATACCTCGCCGGCGACTATTCGATTGCCGATATTGCCAACTGGGCCTGGGTGCGCACGCATAAATGGTCGGGCGTGAGCGTCGATGGCTTGCCGCACCTGCAGCGCTGGATCGATGCGATCCGCGCCCGTCCGGCCGTGCAGAAGGGGCTGTTGATGCCGCCTTCGCAGCGCGACCTGGAAGCGGCCAACAGCGAGAATGCCGAAAAATTCGCCGCCAGCGCGCGCACGATGCTGGAGACCGGCCAGTCGCGTAATGCCTGAACCAGGAGAGGCCATGAAGCTCTACATCAGTACCTTTGCCCCCAACCCGCGCCGGGTGACGATGTTCATCGCCGAGAAAGGCATCGGCGGCATCGCAATGGTGCCCATCGACCTGGGCGCCAACGAACACAAGGGCGACGCCTATGTGGCCAAGAACCCGCTGGCCAAGGTGCCGGCGCTGGAACTGGACGACGGGCGCATCCTGTGCGAGTCGCGCGCCATCTGCAGCTACCTCGAAGGCTTGCACCCGCAGCCGAACCTGATGGGCGAGGGCTTCGAGGAGCGCGCCTTCATCGAGATGGCGGACCGCCAGGTTGAACTCAATTTCTTCCTGCTGGTGGCGAACAGCGTGCGCCACACCCATCCGGGCCTGGCGCCGCTCGAGCAGCCCCAGTTCAAGGACTTCGGCAGCTCGCAAGGCGAAAAGATGCGAACCAGCGCGCGCTGGCTCGACCAGATCCTCGCGCGCCAGCCCTTTGTGGCGGGCGAGCGCTTCACCATCGCCGACATCACCGCCTTCTGCGGCCTCGAATTCGCGCGCGGCCTGCTCAAATACCGGCCCTCGGCCGACGGGCTGGAACACCTGCAAGCCTGGCGTGACCGCATCGCGGAACGGCCTTCGGCGGCCCGCCCCTGACGGCCATGGAGCGGCGCCAGCGCAGCCGGCGTTGCTTCCTGGGCGCGGCCCTGGCCGGCGCCTGCGCGCTGCCGGCGTGGTGTGCGCCGCGCACCTTGCGAGTGGCCACGCTGGCCGTGCCGCCCTTCGGCATGCTCGATCATGGCGTCTACAAGGGCGCCTATATCGACATCATGGACGCCATATCGCTGGACACCGGCCTGCACTTCGACCACACGCTGGCGCCGCGCGCACGCTCCATCGCGCTGGTGGCATCCGGCGAGGCCGACCTGACGGCCGGCTTCGACAACGCGCAGCTGCGCCAGCAAGCTCGTCACGTCGTGTCCATCGCGGAACTGGAGGTGGTGGTGGTCGGCCGCGCCGGCGTACGCTTTGGCTCGCTCGCTGAGCTGCGCGGCAAGACCGTGGGACAGATCCGCAGCGCCGAATACGATGCCGCCTTCAATGCCGACCAAAGCATCCGCAAATTCGAAACGGCGACCCTGCAGCAGGCGCTGGGCATGCTGCTCGAAGGCCGGCTCGACGCCGTCATCGGCGTGCGGCCGTCGATTCAATACACGATGCGCAAGGAAGGCATGGCGCGCCAGCGCTTTGGCGAGATGCTGCATGTGCACCACCTGCCGGTGTGGCTGCACTACTCGGCCAAGACCTACGACGCGGCCATCGCCGAAACGCTGCGCGCGGCCGTCGTGCGATTGCGCGAGAACGGCACGACCGAGCGCATCATCCGGCGCTACATGGAAGGCAGCTAGGAGTCTGCGCGGCAGAAAATTGATGTCATCCAAAGCAGCGGGGT
>JAZJYP010000220.1:0-4266 GCA_040390345.1 Pseudomonadota bacterium
GCCCGCCATTGCATAGCTCGCTATGCGCAGGCGGTCGCGCCTTGCAGGGAAACGACAATCCGGCGCCATCCGGTGCATTTATTTCCGGCAATCGCCTTATTCCGCACTCGCGGCCGGCACCAGGATGTCCCGGTTGCCGTTCGATTGCATGGTCGAGACGACCCCGCTCTGTTCCATCTGTTCGAGCAGGCGGGCCGCCCGGTTGTAGCCGATGCGCAAATGGCGCTGCACCAGCGAGATCGAGGCGCGCCGGTTCTTCAGCACCACCGCCACGGCCTGGTCGTACAGCGCGTCGGACTCGCCGCCGGCGCCGCCCTCGCCGCCCGCCGCGCCGCCCTCGCCGCCCTCCTCCAGCACGCCGCCCTCGAGGATGCCCTCGATGTAATCCGGTTCGCCGCGCTCCTTCAGGTATTTCACCACCCGGTGCACCTCCTCGTCGGAGACGAAGGCGCCGTGCACCCGCACCGGCAGGCCGGTGCCGGGCGGCATGTAGAGCATGTCGCCCATGCCGAGCAGGGTTTCCGCGCCCATCTGGTCGAGAATGGTGCGCGAGTCGATCTTGGACGAGACCTGGAAGGCGATACGGGTCGGGATGTTCGCCTTGATCAGGCCGGTGATGACGTCCACCGACGGGCGCTGCGTCGCCAAAATCAGGTGCAGGCCGGCAGCGCGGGCCTTCTGCGCGATACGGGCGATCAGTTCTTCGACCTTCTTACCGACGACCATCATCAGGTCGGCCAGCTCGTCGATGATGATGACGATGGTCGGCAGTTTTTCCAGCGGCTCCGGCGAATCCGGCGTCAGGCTGAACGGATTCGGGATGTGCTCTTCCTTCTTCTTGGCTTCGGCGATCTTGGCGTTGTAGCCGGCCAGGTTACGCACGCCCAGCTTGGACATGAGCTTGTAGCGGCGCTCCATCTCGTTGACAGCCCAGTTCAGCGCGTGGCCGGCCTGGCGCATGTCCGTCACCACCGGGGCGAGCAGGTGCGGAATACCTTCGTAGACCGACATCTCCAGCATCTTCGGGTCGATCAGGATCAGGCGCACATCAGCCGGATCGGATTTGTACAGCAGCGACAGGATGGTCGCGTTGATGCCCACCGATTTACCGGAGCCGGTGGTACCGGCAACGAGCAGGTGCGGCATCTTGGCCAGGTCGGCGCAGATGGCCTTGCCGGCGATGTCCTTGCCCAGTGCGACGGTCAGGTTGGACGGGCTGTCGTTGTACACCTTGGAGCCGACGATTTCGGTCAGGCGCACGATCTGGCGCTTCGGATTGGGCAGTTCCAGCGCCATGTAGTTCTTGCCGGGGATGGTCTCGACGACGCGGATCGAGGTCAGCGAGAGCGAACGGGCCAGGTCGCGCGCCAGGCCAACGATCTGGCTGCCCTTGACGCCCGTGGCCGGTTCGATCTCGTAGCGCGTGACGACCGGGCCCGGATAGGCGGCGACAACCTTGGCTTCGACGCCGAAGTCGGACAGCTTTTTCTCGATCAGGCGGCTGGTGAATTCGAGCGTCTCGACCGAGACGGTTTCCTGCACGGCCGGCGGATCATCGAGCAGGGACAGCGGCGGCAGGTTCGAGTCGCCCGGCAGGTCCTGGAACAGGGTCGCCTGCTTTTCCTTCTGCACGCGCTCGGACTTGACCACTTCGACGACCTGGGCCTCGATCTTGACGGGCGGCGCCACGACGTGCTTTTCGACGTGCTTGGCGCGCTCGATGACGACCACTTCGTCGCGCTTGACGGCCGCGACCTCGCCCTGGCGGCGGTCCTGGCGGTCCTGGTAGCGCAGGCGGAACCACTCGATGCCCACTTCGATGGCGGCGCCGATCTTCTCGGCCACAGCCATCCATGAGACCTGGAAGAACAGGGAAAAGCCCAGGCCAAAGAGCAGCAACAGCAGCAAGGTGGCTCCCGTGAAGCCGAAGGCCACGTGGCTGGCATGCCCAATCAGCTGGCCCAGCACGCCGCCCGGCGCGCGCGGCAGCTCGACCTTCAAGGACCACATGCGCAGGTATTCCAGGCCCACGCTGCCGACGAAGAGCAGCGCGAAACCGACCCAGCGGATCAGGCCTTCATGGTGGTGCTCGGGGTCGGACTCGGTTTCGAGGACAAACTTCTGGGTCAGTTGGCGATAGCCCTGCCAGACCAGGCGCAGGAAGCAGATGCACCACCACCAGGCCGAAAAGCCGAAAATGAACAGCATCAGGTCCGCCAGCCAGGCCCCGGCGCGCCCGCCCAGGTTGGCCACCTTGGGTACCAGGTTGGCATGCGACCAGCCCGGATCGGCCTTGTTGTAGCTCAGCAGGATCATCACGAAGTAGACAAACACGACGAACAGCGCGATCCAGCGCGCTTCCGATAGCAAACGCACCAGCCGGTTGGGCAGCGGCTGCCTGATCGACTCTTTCCGGGTATAGCTTGAAGATGAGGGTTGGCTGGTCTTGGACATGCTCGTTGAAACAATGCTGCAAATAGGTTGACGGCCATTCTAAGCTATATAAAGGGAAAAGGGCCACGATTCATGCTTTGGCGCATCATCGTCTATAATCGCGGGTACTTGCAATGGGTCGCCCCGGCCCCCATTTCCATTCATTACCAATCGACGACCTGCTCCCATGACCACGAAAAAACACGCCCGCGTCCTCATCCTCGGCTCTGGCCCAGCCGGTTACAGCGCCGCCATCTACGCCGCGCGCGCCAACCTGAACCCGATGCTGGTGACGGGCGTCGAGCAAGGTGGCCAGCTGATGACCACCACCGACGTGGAAAACTGGCCGGCCGATCCGATGGGCGTGCAAGGTCCCGAGCTGATGCAGCGCTTCCTGCAGCACGCCGAACGTTTCAAAACCGACATCGTGTTCGACCATATCCACACGGCCAAGCTGGAAGAAAAGCCGATCCGCCTGATTGGCGACTCGAACGAATACACCTGCGACACCCTGATTATCTCGACCGGTGCCTCGGCCCAGTACCTGGGTCTGCCGTCGGAACAGGCCTTCATGGGTAAAGGCGTGTCCGCCTGCGCCACCTGCGACGGCTTCTTCTACCGCGGCCAGGAAGTGGCCGTCGTCGGCGGCGGCAACACGGCCGTCGAAGAGGCGCTGTACCTGTCGAACATCGCCACCAAGGTCACCATCATCCACCGCCGCGACAAGTTTCGCGCCGAAGCGATCCTGATCGACCGCCTCAACGCCAAGGCCGCGGAAGGCAAGATCGTGATCAAGTACAACCACACGCTCGACGAGGTGATTGGCGACGAGAGCGGCGTCACCGGCATCAACATCAGGTCGACCGCCGACGGCACGCTCACGCCCTTGACGGTGCACGGCCTGTTCGTGGCGATCGGTCACAAGCCAAACACCAGCATCTTCGAGGGGCAACTGGATATGCATAACGGCTACATCAAGACCAAGACCGGTCTCGAGGGCATGGCCACGGCCACCAGCATGCCGGGCGTGTTCGCCGCCGGCGACGTGCAAGACCATGTCTACCGCCAGGCCATCACCAGCGCCGGCACCGGCTGCATGGCCGCGCTGGACGCCCAGCGCTACCTGGAAAGCCTGGAAGACTGAGCATGGCACTGAAGGACTTTGCCGACCTGAAGTCCCTGCGCAACGAGCTCAAGGACCAGGAACAGGCGCGCGCGCTTGAAAAGGCCGAGCGCGAGCAGCGCGAACGCCAGGTGCGCCAGGAAGCGAACCTGTTCCAGAGCGCGGTGGGCGGCGTCAAGCGCTTGCCGCAGTCGGACAAGGTGGTGCGCGCGCCCGTCGCCCGCGCCCCGCTCACCGCGCGCGAACTGGAAGACGACAACGCCGCCGTGCTGCGCGAATCGCTGTCCGACCAGTTCGACGTTGAACATTTGCTCGAAGAAGACCCGAATATTTCGTTTGCCCGCCACGGCGTCGGCCCGGACGTGGTGCGCAAGCTGCGCAAGGGCCACTGGCCGGTACAGGACGAACTCGATTTGCACGGCCTGCGGCGCGATAGCGCGCGCGACGCCATTGGCGCCTTCCTGCGCGACGCGACGCGCAACAAGCTGCGCTGCGTGTGCGTCATCCACGGCAAGGGCTTGAGTTCGAAAGGCGGCGAGCCGGTGCTGCGCTCGATGGTGCACAGTTGGCTGGAACAGAAGGAAGAAGTCATCGCCTTCTGCGCTGCGCGCATGGACGAGAAAAGCCACGGCGCCCTGCTCGTCCTGCTACGGTAGCAAAATTATCAAATACGGTCAGGGCGATTTAACCCGGGGTCAGACCACGATTCC
>JAZJYP010000221.1:0-28612 GCA_040390345.1 Pseudomonadota bacterium
TGCGCTTTGTCGAAGACGACTGGGAAAGCCCGACCCTGGGCGCCTGGGGCCTGGGCTGGGAAGTCTGGCTCAACGGCATGGAGGTGACCCAATTCACCTACTTCCAGCAGGTCGGCGGCCTCGATTGCAAGCCCGTGCTCGGTGAAATCACCTACGGCATCGAGCGCCTGGCGATGTACCTGCAGGGCGTGGAAAACGTCTACGACCTGGTGTGGACCGAGTGGCAAGAGAACGGCGTGACGAAGACGCTCAGCTACGGCGCCGTCTACCACCAGAACGAGGTTGAACAGTCGACCTACAATTTCGAGCACGCCAACACCGACCTGCTGTTCGCCCAGTTCGCCAACCACGAGTCCGAGGCCAAGCGCCTGATCGAGCTGCAATTGACGCTGCCGGCCTACGAGCAGATCATGAAAGCTTCGCACAGCTTCAACATGCTCGACGCGCGCGGCGCCATTTCCGTCACCGAGCGCGCCGCCTACATCGGCCGCGTGCGCACGCTCTCGCGCCTGGTCGCGCAAGCCTACTACGACTCGCGCGAAAAGCTGGGATTCCCGATGGCGCCACAAGCCGCGCTTGCCGCCTAAGATACGAAAACAACCATGAACCACACACTACTCGTCGAACTGCTGACCGAAGAACTGCCGCCGAAAGCGCTCGCCAAACTGGGGGCGGCGTTTGCCGCCGGCATCAACCATGGCTTGAAGGCGCGCGGCTTCCTCGACGACGCCAGCGTCGCCACCAGCTTCGCCACGCCGCGCCGCCTGGCCGTGTCCATCAGCGCTGTGCGCGCCACCTCGCCCGACAAGGCGATCCGCGAAAAAGTGCTGCCGGTGTCGGTGGCGCTCGACGCCAACGGCAACGCCAGCGCACCGCTGGCCAAGAAACTGGCCGCGCTGGGCTTCCCCGGCGTCACCGTGGCCGAGCTTGAACGGGCCTCCGACGGCAAGGCCGACAGCTTCTTCTACACCTACACCGCGCCTGGCAGCGCGTTGCAGGCCGGCCTGCAGGGCGCGCTCGAGGAAGCCGTCGCCAAGCTGCCGATTCCAAAGCTGATGAGCTACCAGCGCCCCGACGGCAGCACCGTGCAGTTCGTGCGTCCGGCGCACAAGCTGCTCGCCCTGCACGGCGAACAGGTCGTGCCACTGGCGCTGCTGGGACTTGCGGCCGGCAAGCTGACACTGGGCCACCGCTTCCTCACGTCGGGCCAGGACCTGGCCATAGCGCACGCCGATCACTACGCCGCCACGCTCGAAACGCAGGGCAAGGTGATCGCCAACAGCGCCGCGCGCAAGGAAAAAATCCGCGCCGCGCTGCTCGAGAAAGCCGGCGCCGACCAGGTCTTGATGCCCGAGGCGCTGCTCGACGAAGTAAACGCCCTGGTCGAGTGGCCGGTGGTCTACGAATGCCATTTCGAGGAAGCGTTCCTGGCCGTGCCGCAGGAATGCCTGATCCTGACCATGCAGACCAACCAGAAATACTTCGCGCTGACCGACGCCAACGGCAAGCTGCGTTCGCGCTTCCTGATCGTCTCCAACATCGCCACCGACACGCCGACCGCCATCATCGACGGCAACGAGCGCGTGGTGCGCCCGCGCCTGTCCGACGCCAAGTTCTTCTTCGAGCAGGACAAGAAGAAGACCCTGGAATCGCGCCTGCCGCTGCTGTCCAACGTGGTCTACCACAACAAGCTGGGCACCCAGGCCGAGCGCACCGAGCGTGTCAAGACACTGGCCGGTGCGATTGCCAGGCGCCTCGGCTACGACGTCGCCCTCGCCGAACGCGGCGCCCTGCTGGCCAAGGCCGACCTGCTCACCGACATGGTGGGCGAATTCCCAGAGCTGCAAGGCATCATGGGCACGTACTACGCCCGCCACGACGGCGAGCCGGACGAGGTGGCGCTGGCCGCCTCCGAGCACTACCAGCCGCGCTTTGCCGGCGACACGCTGCCCACGACCAACACCGGCACCGCCGTCGCGCTGGCCGACAAGCTCGAAACCCTGGTCGGCATCTGGAGCATCGGCCTGCAGCCAACCGGCGACAAGGATCCGTTCGCGCTGCGCCGCCATGCCTTGGGCGTGCTGCGCATGCTGCTGGAAAAGCGCCTGCCGCTGACCATCTCGGCCCTGCTGTCGGATGCGGTGGCCCTGTTTGCCGCCAATGCCGGCTTCAAGGACCCGACGGCGGACGTGACGACCTTCATCATCGATCGCCTGCGCGGCATCCTGCGCGAGCGCGGCTTCTCGCCCAACGAAGTCGAAGCGGTGCTGGCCCAGAATCCGGACCGCCTCGACGACATCGTCCAGCGCCTCGACGCCGTGCAAGCCTTTGCCGCCCTGCCCGAGTCGGCCTCGCTGGCCGCGGCCAACAAGCGCATCACCAACATCTTGAAGAAGACCGACGTGGCCATTGGCGACGTGGCCGAGGGCCTGCTGCAGGAAGACGCCGAGCGCAAGCTGTTTGCGGCGATTGCCCGCGTGCGCCCTGAAGTGGACGCCGCCTGGGCCAAGGGCGACTTCACCGGCACCCTCAAAACGCTGGCCCAGCTGCGCGACGACGCCGACGCCTTCTTCAACGACGTCATGGTCATGGCCGAAGACATCGCCCTGCGCAACAACCGCCTGGCCCTGCTCTCGTCCCTGCACGGCATGATGAACCGGGTCGCCGACATCTCCAAACTGGCGGCATAATGTCCGGCATGAAGATGATCATCCTGGACCGCGATGGCGTGATCAACCACGATTCGCCCGCGTTCATCAAGTCGCCGGCCGAATGGATTCCGATCCCCGGCTCGCTCGAAGCGATCGCCCGCCTGAACCAGGCCGGCTATCGTGTCGTCGTCGCCTCGAACCAATCCGGCATCGCGCGCGAACTGTTCGACATGTCGACCCTGAACGCCATTCACCAGAAAATGCACGCCAGCGCGCAGCAGGTGGGCGCGGCGATTGACGCGATCTTCTTCTGCCCGCACGCCGCCGTCGACAACTGCGACTGCCGCAAGCCCAAGGCCGGCATGTTTGATGAAATTTCGAAGCGCTTCAAGGTCAGCCTGAAAGGGGTACCAACAGTCGGCGACTCGCTGCGCGACCTGCAGGCCGGCTTCGTGAGCGGCTGCGTGCCCTACCTGGTTTTGACCGGCAAGGGAGAAAAGACCTACGAGACGGGCGGCCTGCCGCCCGGCACCCAGGTCTTCCCTGACCTGGCCGCCATGGTCAACGCCCTGCTCAAGACCGTCGCCGCCGCCCAACACATACCGACCTGATTCCCCCGGAGCCCCCATTGCGTAATACCAGCCTGTTCCTGCGTTCCCTGTTGTTCATGATCGTGATGGTGGTATCGACCATCGTCTGGGCCCTGGTGTGCTTCCTGGCCGCGCCGCTGCCATACAACCAGCGCTTCTGGGTCACCTCGCGCTGGAACGTGTTCATGATCTGGTGCGCCAAGGTCATTTGCGGCATCCACTACCAGTTCAAGGGCTACGAGAACCTGCCCGACTCGCCCGCCATTGTGCTGTCGAAGCATCAGTCGGCGTGGGAGACGATTTTCCTGTTGCCGAACCTGACGCGCCCCCTCGTCTTCGTGTTCAAGAAAGAGATCCTCTACATTCCCTTCTTCGGCTGGGCGATGGCGTTGTTGCGCATGATCCCGATCGACCGCAGCGCCGGCAAGCACGCGTTTTCGCATGTGGTGTCGATCGGCCGCAAACGCCTCAAGGACGGCCAATGGATTATCATGTTCCCGGAAGGGACGCGTATCCCGGTCGGCAAAAAAGGCAAATATAAAAGCGGCGGCACGCGCCTTGCAGTAGAAACCAACACGGTCGTCATCCCGATCGCGCATAATTCGGGTGAGTGCTGGCCCAAGAAGTCTTTCCTGAAACGTCCTGGTGTGGTGACGGTCTCGATCGGCAAGCCGATATCGCCGGAAAACCACACTCCCGATAGCTTGATGCAAGAGGTAGAAAATTGGATAGAATCAGAAATGCGCGTCATTTCGCCCCACGCCTACAGCGTTGGCTGAGTGAAGTTGGCGCGCTGATCCGGGCATCGACACCGCAGCAGACCATGACGTCACCAAAGATCAACGGCCAACAACTCGAACTCTTCGCGCAGGACTTTTTTGCGGCACTGGAGCCCACCTCCAAACCGCAGCCTGCGCAACCCCTCTTCAAGGCGCCACCGCGGGTGGTGCCTGCTCCGCCTCCACCGCCCGCTCCCGACCTTTCGCCCAAGCGCCACATCCAGATCGGCAAGCACTCGCTCGAATACGTGCTGCGCCGCTCGACGCGCCGCTCGATCGGCTTTACCATCGACGACACCGGCCTGCGGGTGACGGCGCCCAAACGCATCACGCTGGCCGAAATCGACAATGCGATTCGCGCCAAACAACGCTGGATCTTGTCGAAGCTGCACGAGCGCGGCGAGCGCCAGGCCCTGCGCCAGGAAAAGCCGCCCATCGCCTGGGAAGACGGCGCCGTGCTGCCCTACCTGGGCGGCGACATCACCTTGAAACTGATCGACGCGACGCGTTCGAGCTGCGTGTTCGATTCGGTGCTGCGCACCCTGACCATCGGCGTCGTGCCCGGCCTGGCCGAATGGCAGCTGCGCGAGCGCGTGCGCATCTGGTACACCGAAGAGGCAACGCGCGTGTTCGCCGAGCGGCTCGACGTGTACGCCCAGCGCCTTGGCGTCGAATACAAGGCCTTCGCCCTGTCCTCGGCCGGCACGCGCTGGGGTTCGTGCACGGTGGAAGGCAATATCCGCCTGAACTGGCGCCTGATCCACTTCGCGTTGCCGCTGATCGACTACGTGGTCGCGCACGAGCTGGCGCACCTGCTTGAAATGAACCACAGTGCCCGTTTCTGGGCCACGGTCGAAAGCGTCTACCCCGACTATGACGGCGCCCGCACTGCCCTGCGCGACCGTTCGCAGGAATTGCCAACGCTGTTCCCTTGAAGGACGACGCCGACGAGGGCCGTAGGGTGGGCACGCGTGCCCACGCGTGAATGCATCATCCGTGCGCGCGTGGGCTCATGTGCCCACCCTACGGCAATGTCAACGCATCAATGCGACGCCTTTGTTTTCAAAGCGTCGCCCGAACCGAAACTGATCGGCGATTGGGCGGCCAGCCAGGCGAAGACGGCGAAGGCGGTTGTCGACTGGTTGATGCGGGCGGGCTCGATCTTGTCGAAGGTGTCGTCCGGCGTGTGGTGCAGGTCGAAGTAGTCGTCGCCTTTTTCGGTCAGCCCGAAACTGGCGGCACCGGCGGCCTTCAACACACCCATGTCGGGACCGGGATGGGCATCGTTGCCACCCATGGCCACGCCCAGCGGCGCCAACACCGTGTGCATCTGCTTGACCAGGGGTAGCGCCTCGGCACGCACGTAGGAATTGAGTTCAATGACCGGCCCCTGGCCGGAATCAGATTCCGCCACGGCCTGGATCATCGCGATCTGCGCCTTGTGTGCCTCGGCATACTGGGCGCCACCCAACAGGCCCGCTTCTTCGTTCGCATACAGCACCACGCGGATCGTGCGGCGCGGCTTGAGGCCCTGGCGTTTGATGAATTCTGCCGCGCCCATCGTGATGGCCACGCCGGCACCGTCGTCGATGGCGCCCGTGCCCAGGTCCCAGGAATCGAGGTGGCCGCCAATGATCACGGGTTCGTCGGGCAGTTCGCTGCCGGTGATTTCGCCGATCACGTTGTAGGAAGTGTAGGCAGGGCCGTCACCGGAACCGAGCGTCAGGTGCAGGCGCACCGGTTTGCCGCGGCCGATCATGCGCGCGACCATGTCGGCGTCGGCATTCGACATCGCGGCAGCGGGAATCTTGACAATCTTGTCTTCGTAGCCCATCACGCCCGTGTGCGGGAAGCGGTGGCTGTCGGTACCGACCGAGCGGATGACGATGGCGAGCGCGCCCTTCTTCGCCGCTTCCGGCGCGCCGCTGCGGCGGCCGGCGCCCACGAGGCCGTAGTCCTTGTGGCTCATCATCTTGTGGTCGATGAAGACGATCTTGCCCTTGACCGTTTCCGGTGCGGCGGCCTTGAGCGCGTCGAGCGTGGCAAAGCGCACCACCTCGGCCGTGACGCCACCAGCGGGCGTGCCGACGCTCTTGCCCAGTGCCGTCACGAACAGCGGCTGCGGGTAAGGCGAAACGATTTCAGCGCTTTCGGCGCCGCGCTTCCAGCTCTGGAAAGTCACCGCTTCCTTCCACACCTTGTCGAAACCGAGCTCCTTGAATTTCGCCTCTGCCCAGGCGACGGCGCGCGCATCGGCGGGCGTGCCGGCCATGCGCGGGCCCACTTCGGTGGTCAGCGATTCGAGGATGCGGTAGCTGGCGTTGCCACTCAATGCAGCATCGCGCAGGGCGCTGGCCGCTTGCAAATCCTTGGCGGAGAACGCGGCCGCTTCGGCGGCAAAAGCGCCCGGCACGAAAACACAGAGGGACAGTGCGGCGCACAAGATCGACTTCTTCAACATCGTAATTTCTCCGTTAAGCGGCAAGTGCAATAGCCTAACAGAGTCGATTGTTTTTCGCTGGCGCCAGCACGTTTTTCATTCTCGCGATATAGTTGGAAGCCTGTAAACACAAGGAGTATGCATCGTGCGCCTCATCGGAATGCTGGACTCACCCTTTGTACGCCGCGCTGCCATCAGCGCGCAAATGCTTGGCTTGCCCTACCAACATGAATCGGTCTCGGTGTTTCGCACCTACGACCAATTCCGCGCCATCAATCCGGTCGTCAAGGCGCCCACGCTGGTGTGCGACGACGGCGAAGTGCTGATGGATTCGACGCTCATCATCGACTACTTTGAAGCACAGGCGGGCACCTCGCTGATGCCACGTGACCTGCCGACACGGCGGCGCGCGCTCAAGCTGATTGGCCTGGCGCTTGCGGCCGGCGAAAAGATCGCGCAAACGGTTTATGAGGGCATGCGTCCGGCCGAGAAGCGTCACGCGCCATGGGCCGAGCGCGTCAACGAGCAACTGTTCGCGGCGCTGGCCGAACTCGAGCGCGAGGTGGCCGCGCAGCCGCTGGCCAGCGCGGGCGACATCGACCAGGCCGGCATCACGGTGGCGGTGCTGTGGCGCTTCGCCCAGTACAACTTCGCCGACAAGATCCTCGCCGGCGACTTCCCGGCGCTGGCGGCCCACTCGGCCAGCGCCGAAACCTTGCCCGCGTTTACAGCAACACCGCTTCCCTGAGGCCGTAGCGCGCAGCCGGATGGTTGTGCGATAAATTCGGCCCCAGCTTGGCGCGCGCGGCGGCGAGCGCGCGCCAGTCGGCCGGATTGGGCAGCGAAGGAATCGTCACCAGTTCGTGCGCGTCCATGCCGGCCAGCGCGGCGTCGACCAGGTCGCCCGCTTCCATGATCATCTGCGCGGGCAGGCTGTTCGGGTCGCGCCCGCTGCGCTCCCAGATTTCCGTGCGCGTCACGCCGGGCAGCACGACCTGTACCTGCACGCCATGCTTGGACACTTCCGCGTGCAGCGACTCGGACAGGCTCAAGACATAGGCCTTGGTGGCGCTGTAGCTGGCGTTGAACATCTCTGGCGCGAGCGCGACGACCGATCCGATATTGACGACGATGCCCCGGCCGCGCGCGATGAAAGCGGCAGCGGCGGCACTGGCCAGGCGCGTGAGCGCGCCGACGTTGAGCGCGATCATGGTGTCGATCTGGTCCAGGTTACCCTCGGCCAGGGTGCCATCGGTCGCCATGCCGGCGTTGTTGACGAGCAGGGTGATGTGTTCGTCGGTGCGCAGGCGCAGTTCGACCAGCAGCAGGTCTTGTTTGCTGCTCAGGTCGGCCTGCATGACGTCGACCGTGACGCCGTGACGGGCGCGCAGCACGGCGGCCGCGCTTTCCAGGCGCGCCACATCGCGCGCCACGAGGACCAGGTTGTAGCCGCGGCTGGCCAGGCGTTGTGCATACACGGCGCCGATACCGGACGAGGCGCCCGTGACAAGGGCCGTACCGGACGAATTTTGCTGGGTCATGATGCTCCTCTTTTAAATGATGATCGACATGTATCAATTATATGACGATCATCATGAAATAGAAATGAATAATTCCTATCGGCGCGATAGGCAGGCCGCAGGGGAAATTTATTGGGGCTTGCCTGGCGCCGGCGGCACGGCCGCTTTGACCGGCGGCTCAAGGATGATCACGGTCGTGCTGGGCACCGGCGTGGCGCTGCGCTGCACGACCTGCACGGCGACAGCCCTGTTCGAAGGTGGTTTGGGGTGGCGGAAGAAGAACATGCCCGCTATCTCGGGGCACTTATTGAAACTACAAGCCGATCAAGGGATTGACCAGTTCCATCGTGCGCGCCGTCGCCCCGCGGTGCATGGCTGCAAAGGTGGCAGCCCTCGCGCCCATGTCCAGGCGCGCCCGAGCGTCCTCGAGCAGGCGCGCAGCCTGCACCATCAGCGCATCGGCGTCCTGCACGCACAGGGCGGCGCCGGCGGCGATGGCTTCTTCGGTGACGAGGGCGAAATTGAAGGTGTGGGGGCCGATCAGCACCGGTTTGCCCAGTGCGCAAGGCTCGATCAGGTTTTGGCCGCCCAGCGCCAGCAGGCTGCCGCCAACAAAGGCGCAATCGCAGGCGGCGTAGTAGGCGAACATCTCGCCCATCGAATCGCCGAGCAATACCCGCACCTGCGGCGCGAGCGTGTCCAATGCCGAACGACGCGCCAGCGCCAGGCCGCGCGCAGCAACCATGCCCGCCACCTCGTCAAAGCGCTGGGGATGGCGCGGCACGATCATTAACAGCATGTCCCGCGGGCGATTGGCCATGCGTTCATATGCGTCGAGGATCAGTGCCTCTTCGCCATCGCGCGTGCTGGCGCACAGCAGCACAGGGCGCGCACCGATGCGCTCGCGTAGCCACGCTCCGGTCAGCAGCGCTGCCTCGGGTACGACCACATCGAATTTGATGCTGCCGGTGACGGCGATATGCGGCGCACCGAGTTGGCGCACGCGCCCCGCGTCCGCCTCGGTTTGTGCGGCCACCAGCGCAATGCCGCGCGCGGCGGCGGCCATCAGTTCGCCCAAGCGCTGGCCGCGCCGCAGCGAGCGCGCGGACAGGCGCGCGTTGACCAGCGCGACCGGCACGCCATGTTTGCCGCAGGCGGCCACCAGGTTGGGCCAGACTTCGGTCTCCATCAAGATGCACACCTTGGGGGCGAAGTGGCGCAGGAAGCGGCGCACCAGGAATTCGGTGTCATAGGGCAGGTACGATTGCTGCAGGCGCGCACCGTGCTTGCCGAACAAGGCAGCGCCGGTGGCGCGGCCCGTCGGCGTCATATGGGTGAGGATGAGGCGATGCTGCGGCCAGGCCCGCATCAGCGCATCGATCAGCGGTTCTGCGGCGCGCGTTTCGCCGACCGACACGGCATGCACCCAGATCGCCGGCAGCGCATCACTGCGCGGCCCGTAGAAGCCCAGGCGTTCAGGCAAGTGCTGGCGGTAGCCCGGCTCCTTGCGGCCGCGCCACCACAGGCGTGCCAGCACCAGCGGCAGCGCCAGCGTCCAGGCCAGCGAGTAGAGCACGCGCGTCAAGTGACGCTCGCCAGGCTCGCGACAGCAGTGAGCACGTCGGCCACCGATGGCGGCGCGCCGCGGTCACCCAGGTTGATGATGCGCGGCGACCAGTTGCCTTCGGTTTTCCACTTCGGCGAATCGCAATACAGCTCGATGGTCGGGCGCAGGAAGGCCGCGGCAATATGGGTCAGGCCCGTGTCGACGCCGATGGCCAGCGTGGCGTTGCGCGCCAGCGTGACCGCTTCATCCATCGACAGCCTGGGCAGCACTTTGGCGTTGGGCAGGCTGGCCGCGAGCGCCTCGGCTTCCCGCTTTTCGGCCGGGGAACCCCAGGCCAGCAGCACCGGCATGGGCGCCAGCGCGCGGCCCGTGGCGATCCAGTTTTCCGGTGCCCACTTCTTGGCGTTGCGCGCGGTGCCATGGAAGAAGACGGCATAGTCCTGCAGCGGCATCCAGTCCGGGCGGTTGGCCAGGCTTGGGGCCGGCAGGCCAAAGTCGGGCGCGACGTCAATCTTGTAGCCCAATGCAGCGGCGGCGACCAGGCGCCCGCGCGCCACGGCGTGGGTGCGCGGATCGAGCGCAATCGAGCGCGAATGGAACAGGCGCGAGATGCCTTCGTAGCCCGAGCCTTCGCTGCCGTTGGCCAGGCCAACCTTGTGGCGGCCATGCGCGGCGCCCATGATGATGCCGGTCTTGAGCAGGCCCTGGGTGTCGAACACGTAGTCGTAGTGTTCTTCGCGCAGGGTGCGGAAAAATGTCTTGATCTCGGCGCGGGTGGCGCTGCTGGAGAGACTCTTGCGCCAGCGCCGCAGCGCGAAAGGAATGATCTTGCGCACGCGTGCGTTCAGGCGCACCAGGCTGACATAGCCCTCCTCCACCACCCAGTCGATGGTGGCGTCGGGATGGTGGCGCAGGATGTCGGCCACCATCGGCAGGTTGTGCAGCACGTCCCCCAGCGAGGAGACGCGCACCAGCAGGATCTTCACGCTCAGAACGGCAAGGCCGCGTCGGCCTTGGCGGCCAGGATCACGCGCTTGAATTCGCCCTGGATGCGCGCCAGCGCCTCGGGCGATTCGGCTTCGAAGCGCATCACGACCACCGGCGTGGTGTTGGACGAACGGGCCAGGCCGAAGCCGTCGGCATATTCGACGCGCAGGCCGTCGATGGTGATGATCTGCTCGGCGCCGTCGAATTTGGCGTCGGCGCGCAGCTTGTCCATCAAGGCCACGTTCTCTCCCTCGTTCAGGTGCAGGTGCAGCTCGGGCGTGCTGTCGGACTGCGGCAGGGCATTGAGCACTTCCGAGGGATTGTGCATGCGGGTGAGCAGTTCGAGCAGGCGCGCGCCGGCATACAGGCCGTCGTCGAAGCCATACCAGCGGTCCTTGAAGAAGATATGGCCGCTCATTTCGCCGCCCAGCGGGGCGCCCGTTTCACGCAGCTTGGCCTTGACCAGCGAGTGGCCGGTCTTCCACATCAGCGGCTTGCCGCCATGTTTGGCGATATACGGTGCCAGGTGGCGCGTGCATTTGACGTCATACAGGATCTCGGCGCCGGCGTTGCGCGACAGGACATCGGCGGCGAACAGCATCATCTGGCGGTCCGGATAAATGATCTGGCCATCCTTGGTCACCACGCCGAGGCGGTCGCCGTCGCCGTCGAAGGCCAGGCCGATTTCGGCGTCCGTCGCCTGCAGGCAGCGGATCAGGTCCTGCAGGTTTTCCGGGTGGGCCGGGTCCGGATGATGGTTGGGGAAGGTGCCGTCGACCTCGCAAAACAGTTCGATCACCTCGCAGCCCATGCCGCGGTACAGGTCGCCGGCGAAGGCGCCGGCCACGCCGTTGCCGCAATCGACGGCGATCTTCATCGGGCGGCTGATCTTGACGTCGCCGATGATGCGCTCGAGGTAGGCGGCGCGGATGTCGTGGGTGGCATAGCTGCCCTGCTGCTGCGCCGGCGCGCCGTCGTGGACGACGATGCTGTGGTAGAGATTGAGGATGGTCTCGCCGTGGATCGCTTCACCGGCCAGCACCATCTTGAAGCCGTTGTAGTCGGGCGGATTGTGGCTGCCCGTGACCATGATGCCCGATTGCGCATCGAGTACATGGGTGCCGAAATAAACCATCGGCGTGGCCACCACGCCCAGGTCGACCACGTCCACGCCTGCCGCCTGCAGGCCTGCCGCCAGCGCCGCCGCCAGGGCCGGGCCCGACAGGCGCCCGTCGCGGCCGATCACCACGCGCCGCTCGCCCTTGGCCAGCACCGCCCGCCCGAAAGCCTGGCCGATTTGCCGCGCCACGCCCGCGTCGAGCGTTTTATCGATCACGCCGCGGATGTCGTAGGCTTTGAAAATCGTCTTGGAGAGTGCAACCATGGTCGAATCCATTAAAAAGCGGGCGCGCGGCGCCACGTGGTTGATGCAGGATGGGGGAACAACAGGATGGGATTGTAGCGACAAGCGGGGCGCATGGGAAATGCGCCCGCGTTCTTGCCGCTCATTCAATATGATTTACACGCGCAGGGCATCGATCGACTTGCCGCCATCGACCCATTCCTTGACCCACTTGGGCTGGCGGCCGCGGCCGGTCCATTGCTGTGAGGAATCATCCGGATGGCGGTAGCGCACCGGCACGCTGCCGGTCTTGATGCGTCCGCCGGCGCCAATCAGGTCTTTCAGGGGCACGCCCACGCTCTGGGCGATGGCCAGGATTTGCTCGCGCGCCTTGGCCACTTCAAGGTGCTCACGTTTCTTCATTTCCTGCTTGATTTTGTCTTGCAGATTGCGCAAATCACCGACCGACATATTTGACAGATCCATCATCGTTCCTTGTCCGGGTTGATAAAAGAGGGATTAATAAATTCTCACCAATTGTCGCAATATACTATATTCGGCGGTTTTTGCTAATCCTTCTTGCGAATAATCATCCAGCGTGGCGATTTAAAACGCACAATCCGCGCATACAGCCACACATAACTGACTACAAACAAAAAACAAAAGAAAATCAATATCCAGGAATGGCGCCAGAATACCGTGGCGGGAATAACCGCCATCAGTGAAAACAACCATAAGTAGGGCGATGTGAGCGAATTGCGGCGCATCAGGGCGCGCGCTTCCTTGCGCCCCACCGCCCATTGCACGATGCGGCGGAAAATCAGGCTATGCAAATGGATCCCGTCCGGCATGGCTGGCGACGTTCCGCGCACGAATATGCGGCGATAAGCCGAGAATATGGTTTCAAAGGCCGGATAGATCAATAACAGGGCGGCATACCAGGTCGACACCTGGGGGTTGCGCATGACCAGCAGCAGGGCCAGTTCCCCCAGCATGAAGCCGATGAAGTAGGCGCCGCCGTCGCCCAGGAAGATCAGGCCCACCGGGTAATTCCAGATCAGGAAGCCGGCCGTGGCGCCGGCCACCATCAGGGCCGCCACCAGCACGAAGACATCGCCCACCTGCAGCGCGACATAACCGAGCGAAATCAGCATGCAAATGGTGACGACGCTGGCCAGGCCATTGAAACCGTCGATGATATTGATCGCATTGGCGATCCCCGCGACCGCCAGCACGGTAATTGGCAGGCTGAGCCACAAAAAGGCGATCGGCCAGCTGGCGCCAAATGGCCAGTCAATCCGGTCCAGTTTGGCGTCGAGCAGGAAAAAGGCCAGCAAGGCGGCCGCCATGGTTAATACCAGGCGGCGCATCGCCGATACCCGTCCCGTGTAATCCTCGACGATTCCGCCGACAAAGGCGACGGCCGAACAAAGCAGCAAAGATAATATCCACTGCCCCATTTCCGGCACCCGCCAGATCGAAATACAGGCCGAAACGACGACGGCCAGGAAGATCGACAGGCCGCCAATGCGGGCCACTTCGTGGGCATGGACTTTCTGGACACCGTGGAAATTGTCGTCGAGCGCCGGTCCATGCAGTTTCACTTGCTTGATAACCAATAAGGTCAGCAGCGCGGACGCGACGAAGCTCACGAGGAATGAAAACATGGATGTTATATGGTTGCAAGGACGACAGCTAACCCGTGATTGTACCGGACATTGCGCCGAACTCAGCTATATTCCTTGCGCCTTGTCAACGTTCAACGCACAGGCGCAGTCCAACTTGCCAATCGGGCAATTCGCCAAAACGGCTGCGCAAACGGCCCGTATCCATCACCGAATTGGCCGGGCGGCGCGCCGGGACGGGATAGTCGCTGGCCGGAATCGGGGTGGTGCGGCAGGCCAGCTGGGCCTGGGCCATGATGGCGGCCGCGAAGCCGCACCAGCTGGTCTGGCCGCCGCTGCACAGGTGGTACATGCCGCCGTTGCGCTCCCACCAGGCGTCGCCGCCGGCGCGCGCCTGGGCCAGGATCAGGGCGGTGGCGTCGGCGATGGTGCGGCTCCAGGTGGGTGCGCCAAACTGGTCGGCCACGACCCGCACTTCCTCGCGTTCGGCGCCCAGGCGCAGCATCGTGAGCAGGAAATTCTTGCCGTGCATGCCGTACACCCAGCTGGTGCGCAGGATCAGGTGATCGATGCCGGCCGCCGCGATGGCCTGTTCGCCGGCCAGCTTGCTTTGTCCATACACGTTGATCGGGCAGGTCGGGTCGGTCTCGACATAGGCGCCGCTTTTCGTGCCGTCGAAGACGTAGTCGGTCGAATAATGAACCATGGCCGCACCGAGGCGCTTGGCCTCTTCGGCCATCACGCCGGGTGCCTCGCCGTTGATGCGCAGCGCCAGAGCCGGTTCCGATTCGGCCTTGTCGACGGCCGTGTAGGCGGCCGGATTGACGATCAGCTGCGGCTGCACCTCGCGGATAACGCGCCGCACCTGGTCCAGGTCGGCCAGGTCCATGCGGGCGCGGTCCACTGCCACCACCTGCCCCAGGCCCTGCAGGCTGCGCTCCAACTCATAGCCCACCTGGCCGGTGGCGCCGGTCAGCAGGATCTTCATGGGAACAGGTCCGCGTTGGCCAGCAGCTTGCCGGCGGCATCCTTGCCCGACAGGGCGGGCGCGCCGTCGATGGGCCAGCCGATGCCCAGCGCAGGGTCGTTCCAGAGCAGCGAACGTTCATGTTCCGGTGCCCAGTAGTCGGTGGTCTTGTAGAGGAATTCGGCGCTTTCGCTGGTGACGACGAAGCCGTGCGCGAAGCCGGGCGGTATCCACAACTGGCGCCGGTTGGCGGCCGACAGCTCGACCCCGACCCACTGCCCGAAGGTGGGCGAGCTTGTGCGGATGTCGACGGCGACGTCGAACACGGCGCCGCTGGTCACGCGCACCAGTTTTCCCTGCGGCTGCTGGATCTGGTAATGCAGGCCGCGCAGCACATTGCGCACCGACTTCGAGTGGTTGTCCTGCACGAAGTCCACGGCCAGGCCGGTCAATTCGGCAAAGCGGCGCGCGTTGAAGCTCTCAAAAAAGAAGCCACGGTCGTCGCCGAACACTTGCGGTTCGAGGATCAACACATCGGCGATGGCGGTGCGCGTCACTTTCATGGTCAAAACACCTTGTCTTCGAGGACGCGCAGCAGATACTGGCCGTAGCCGTTCTTCTTCAGGGGCGCGGCCAGCTTTTCCAGCTGGGCGCCATCGATATAGCGCTTGCGGAAGGCGATTTCCTCGGGCACGGCGATTTTCAGGCCCTGGCGCTTTTCGATCGTGGCGACGAACTGCGAGGCGTCGAGCAGCGACTCGTGGGTGCCGGTGTCGAGCCAGGCCATGCCGCGGCCCATCACCTCGACCGACAATTCGTCCTGTTCCAGGTAGTGCCGATTGACGTCGGTGATTTCCAGCTCGCCGCGCGCGGACGGCTTGATCGCGGCGGCGATGTCGCACACCTGGGTGTCGTAGAAATACAGGCCGGTGACAGCGTAGTTCGATTTGGGCTCGAGCGGCTTTTCCTCGATCGAGACAGCGCGCCGTTGTGCATCGAATTCGACGACGCCGTAGCGCTCAGGGTCGAGCACGTGGTAGGCGAACACGGTGGCGCCTTCGGTGCGTTTGGCCGCCTGGTTGAGGCGCTCGTCGAGGCCATGGCCGTAATAGATGTTGTCGCCCAGGATCAGTGCCGACGGATCATTGCCGACGAAGTCCTTGCCGATGATGAAAGCCTGCGCCAGGCCATCCGGCGAGGGCTGCACCGCGTAGCTGATGGCGATGCCCCACTGCGAACCGTCGCCCAGCAGCTCGCGAAAACGCGGCGTGTCCTGCGGCGTGGAGATGATCAGGATGTCGCGGATCCCGGCCAGCATCAGCGTCGTCAGCGGATAGTAGATCATCGGCTTGTCGTAGATCGGCAGCAGCTGCTTGGAGATGCTCATCGTGATCGGATACAGGCGCGTGCCCGATCCGCCGGCGAGGATGATGCCTTTGCGGCGCGGCGCTTTGCTCATTGCACGGTCTCCCGGTTGGCATAATTCTGTTCGACCCAGGTGAGGTAGGCCCCGGACTGGATGTCGGCCACCCAGGCCTGGTTGGCCAGGTACCATTGCACCGTCTTGGCGATGCCGCTGGCGAAGGTCTCGGCCGGCTTCCAGCCCAGTTCCCGTTCCAGCTTGCGCGCGTCGATGGCGTAGCGGCGGTCATGGCCGGGGCGGTCCTTGACGAAGGCGATCTGCTCGCGGTAGCTGCCGCCCGCCTTGGGGCGCTGCTGGTCGAGCATGTCGCACAGGGTGTGCACGACGTCGATATTGGCCATCTCGTTCCAGCCGCCGACGTTATAGGTTTCACCCGGGCGCCCGGCGTCGAGCACACGGCGAATGGCGGCGCAATGGTCGCTCACGAACAACCAGTCGCGCACCTGCATGCCGTCGCCGTAAATGGGCAGCGCCTTGCCGGCCAGCGCATTGGCGATGATCAGCGGGATCAGTTTTTCCGGAAAGTGGAAGGGGCCGTAGTTGTTCGAGCAGTTCGTCGTCAGCACCGGCATGCCATAGGTATGGTGGTAGGCGCGCACCAGGTGGTCGGACGCGGCCTTCGAGGCAGAATACGGGCTGTTGGGCGCATAAGCTGTCGTTTCGGTGAATGGGGCGTCGGCGGGGCCGAGCGTGCCGTACACTTCGTCGGTGGAAACGTGCAGGAAGCGGAACGCCGCCTGGCCGGCGCCATCGAGCTCGCCCCAGTAGGCGCGCGCCGCTTCGAGCAGCTTGAAGGTGCCGTTGATATTGGTGGTGATGAATTCGCCGGGGCCGAGGATGGAACGGTCCACATGGCTCTCGGCGGCGAAATTGAGGATGGCGCGCGGGCGATGTTCGCGCAGCAGGCGCGCCACCAGTTCCTGGTCGCCGATATCGCCGCGCACGAAGACATGGCGCGCATCGCCGTCGAGCGAAGCGAGGTTTTTCAGGTTGCCCGCGTAGGTCAGCTTGTCGAGATTGAGGACCGCTTCATCACTGCCCGCGAGCCAGTCCAGCACGAAATTGGAACCAATGAATCCGGCCCCACCGGTAACAAAAATCATTTAGCATCCCGCCAGCACAGTATCAGAAGCCTTCATTCTATGTGAAACTGACAGTTAACGAAGCAATAATTAGACACATGAAAACCTATGTCATTGGCGACTTGCAGGGCTGCGCGCACGAAGCGGCTGTCCTCCTGAACCGGATTGCGGACGACGCGCAAGCGCCCCACCGCGTGCTCTTCGTGGGCGATTTGATCAACCGCGGCCCCGCCTCGCTCGCAGCGCTGCGCCGCGTGATGGCGCTGGAACAGGCCAGCGATGGGCGCGTGCAGGCCTTGCTGGGCAACCACGACCTGCACCTGCTGGCCGTGCACGCGGGCGCCCAGAAGGTGTCGAAGAGCGACACCCTCGACGAGATTTTGGCCGCGCCGGACCGGGCCGAACTGATGGCGTGGCTGCGCCAGCGCCCTTTGGCGATGGCGGCCTGCGGCCACTTGCTCGTGCATGCGGGCGTGCTGCCGCAGTGGAGCATGGCGCAGGCGCTGGCCCTGGCCGGCGAAGTGGAGGCCGAACTGCGCGGCGCGCGCTGGACCGGCTTCCTGGCCAATATGTACGGGAACGAGCCGGACCAGTGGGACGAGGGCCTGGTGGGCCACGCGCGCCTGCGCTGCATCGTCAACGCGCTCACGCGCATGCGCCTGTGCACGCCGGAAGGCCGGATGGATTTCAAGCTCAAGGAAAGCGCCGGCGCGCCGCAAGGCTCGGACCTGCTGCCCTGGTTCGACGTGCCGGGCCGGCGCACGGCGGGCACGCCGGTGGTGTTTGGGCACTGGTCGGCGCTGGGACTGGTGCTGCGGCCAGACCTGATTGGCCTCGACAGCGGCTGCGTCTGGGGCGGCAAGCTGACGGCTGTCTGCCTTGACGACCGCACGCTGCTACAGGTCGATTGCCCCGAATACCAGGAACACGGCGGGAAAAAATGAATTTGCGCACCCGCGTGGGCGCCTGCGCCCACCCTACCGTGCCGTAGGGTGGGCGCGAGCGCCCACGCGTGTCAGTCGGCCAGCGCCGCTGCAATGGCGTCCTGCGACGCCTGGGCCAGTTCGCGCCGGTGTGCTCCTTCGGCCGGCAAGGCGGGCAGGCAAGTCAACTGGGCGCGGATCACGCTGCTGCGCAAGACCGTCTTGAAGCTCTGCACGAAGGTCATCTCGCCCACGTAGTCGACCGAGGGATGCGGCAGGCCGTGTACGCACACATACTTGATGGCGAAGGGCTGCACCGGCACCTTGGCGTCGATGGCCGCCTCGAACAGGTTGGCGTGGAAGGGCAAAAGCTGGCCCTGCTGCGCCGTCGTCCCTTCCGGGAAGAAGGCCACGCGCTCGCCCAGGTGCAGGCTGGCGACAAGCCCTTTGAAAATGGCGCGCAAATCGCGCCGGCTGCCCCGTGCGATGAACACGGTGCCGGCCAGCTCCACCAGCTTGCCCAGCACGGGCCACTCGCGGATTTCGGCCTTGGCGACGAAGCGGCTCGGGTACAGCGCGTTGATGACAAAGATATCAAGCCAGGAAATGTGGTTGGCCACCACCATCGCGTGGCCCAGCGCCTCGACACCCCCAACGACTTCCACATGCACGCCGCACAGGCGCAGCAGGCGGCGCGACCAGCGCTGGATGCGCACATTGCGTCCCGCTGGCTGCAGCCAGGGGAAGATCAGTGCGCACGTAAACAAGCCCTGCAACATATGCAAGGTCACGCGCGCCAGGCGCAGGCCGTACTTCATATCCATTTACACCATTAACGCTGGAAAGCGACTTTGCCGGCGACGATCGTCGTCCTCACCTGCCCGGCCAGTTCGTAGCCGAGGAAAGGCGTGTGCTTGCCCTGGCTGGCCAGGGCGCTGCCGTCGACGACCCAGCGCGCGGCCGGATCGAACACCACCACGTCAGCCGTGGCACCGACAGCGAGCGTGCCTGCCGCCAGGCCGGCGACACGGGCGGCGTCGGAGGTGACCTTGGCCAGCGCACGCGCCAGCGGCGTGGTCGTGCCGGTATGCAGGGTGGCGGCGTAGTCGTCGGCCCATTTGATGGCCAGCGACAGCAGCAGTTCGAGGCCGGTGGCGCCGGGCGAGGCTTCGCCAAAGGGCAGCAGCTTCTCGTCGTCGTCGACCGGGGTGTGGTCCGAGCAGAGCGCGTCGATGGTGCCATCGAACAGGCCGGCGCGGATCGCGTCGCGGTCGCGCTGGCTGCGGAACGGCGGTGTCACGCGCGCGTTCGAATCGAAGAAGCCGATGTCGGCGTCGGTCAGGTGGATGTGGTGGGCGCCGACGTCGCAGGTGATGGGCAAACCTTCCTTCTTGGCCGCGCGTACCAGGTCCAGGCCGGCAGCGGAAGACATGCGGCACAGGTGGACGCGTGCACCGGTGGCGCGCACCAGCTCAAAGATTGTGTGCAGGGCGATGGTTTCGGCCATCACGGGAACACCGGACAGGCCCAGGCGCGAAGCGAGCGGGCCGCTGTGGGCGATGCCGCCGCGGCCGATGTGCGCGTCCTGCGGGCGCAGCCAGACGGTGAAGCCGAAGGTTTTCGCATACTGCATCGCACGCAGCATGACGGTGGTGTCGAGGATCGGTTCCTCGGCCTGGGCGAAACCAATGCAGCCCGCTTCGGTCAATTCGGCCATCTCGGTGAGCGCCTGGCCTTTCAGGCCCATGGTCAGGGCGCCCAGCGGATGCACGTTGGCCTGGTTCAGGCCGCGCGCGCGGTGCTTGAGCATCTCCACCAGGCCGGGCTCGTCGAGCACAGGGTCGGTGTCGGGCGGGCACACCAGGCTCGTCACGCCACCTTGCATGGCGGCCTGCATTTCGGACTCCAGCGTGGCCTTGTATTCGTAGCCCGGTTCGCGCAGGCGCGCCGACAGGTCCACCAGGCCGGGGGCGACGACGAGGCCGGTGGCGTCGATGGTCTGGTCGGCCACGAAGCCGGCAGGCGCGTGGCCGACAGCCGCCACGCGGCCGTTGTCGATGTACAGGTCGGACTGGGTGTCGATGCCGCTGGCCGGGTCGATCAGGCGCCCGTTCTTGATATGTAGTTTCATCCTTGGGTTCCTGCCAAAATGCTCATCACCGCCATGCGGACCGCAATGCCGAAGGTTACCTGCGGCAGGATCACCGCCTGCGGGCCGTCGGCCACCGCCGAATCGATTTCCACGCCGCGGTTCATGGGACCGGGGTGCATGACGATTGCGTCCGGCTTGGCCAGCGCGAGGCGCTCGGGGGTCAAGCCGTAGCTCTTGAAGTATTCCTGGGCCGAGGGCAGCAGTGCGCCGCTCATGCGCTCGTTCTGCAGGCGCAGCATGATGATCACGTCCACGCCCTTCAAGCCTTCGTCCATATTGTTAAACACGCGCACGCCCATCTGTTCCAGGCCGCCCGGCAGCAGGGTGTGCGGGCCGATGGCGCGCACTTCGGGCACGCCCAGGGTGGTCAGGGCGTGGATGTCGGAGCGCGCCACGCGGCTGTGCAGGATGTCGCCGACGATGGCCACCGTCAGGTTGGTGAAGTCCTTCTTGTAGTGGCGGATCGTGTACATGTCCAGCAGGCCCTGGGTCGGGTGCGCGTGGCGGCCGTCGCCGGCGTTGACCACGTGGACGTGCGACTGCTTCGTGTCGATCAGGTGCTTGGCGATCAGGTAGGGCGCGCCCGACTGCGCGTGGCGCACCACGAACATGTCGGCATGCATGGCCGAGAGGTTGTCGATGGTGTCGAGCAGGGATTCGCCCTTGCTCGCCGACGAGGCCTGGATGTTCAGGTTGATCACGTCGGCCGACAGGCGCTTGGAGGCGATCTCGAAGGTGGTGCGGGTGCGCGTGGAATTCTCGAAGAACAGGTTGAATACGCTCTTGCCGCGCATCAGGGGCACCTTCTTCACTTCACGGTCGGAGATGCCCACAAAACTGGAGGCGGTATCGAGGATGTGGTTGACGATCGCCTTGGGCAAGCCTTCGATCGTCAGCAGGTGCTGCAACTCCCCGTTCTTGTTTAGCTGCGGATTAAGCATGGTCGTCTTCTATGGTAAGCGTGAGGGTCTGGTCGGCGTTGCGTGCCAGCGAGAGCGACTGCCCTTCCAGCTGGACCTCGGTGCCGACGAAATCGGCGGCCACGGGCAGTTCGCGCCCGCCACGGTCGGCCAGGGCCGCGAGCATGATGCGCGCCGGGCGGCCATAATCGAACAGCACATTGATGGCGGCGCGCGTGGTGCGCCCGGTGTAGAGCACGTCGTCGACCAGCAAGATGGTGGCGCGGTCGACGATGAAGCCGATCTGGGTCGGCTTGACGTCCGGGTGCAGGCCCTTCTTGGCGTAGTCGTCGCGGTAGAACGAGACATCGATGAAGCCCAGCCGGGCCGTCAGTCCCAGGTCGCTGGCCAGGCGCTGGGCCAGCCAGGCGCCACCGGAGTGGATGCCCACGATGGCCACATCGGGCACGCCGGAAAGACCCGTGCGCACCTGTTCGAGCAGCGCCTGGTACAGCTGCTCGGCGTCGAGCGTCTTAGTTTGGTTTGGCATAATCGTCAAAGTATTGTTGCAGAATGATGGCAGCGGCCTTCGCGTCGATCACCTCGCCGCGTTTGGCCTGGATCACCGCCGACGAGTAGCGCTCGTCGACCAGGGTGACCGGTAAATTGAAGCGTCCATGCAGCTGGTTGGCGAAGCGGCGGCAGCGCAAGGTCATCTCGTGTTCGGCGCCGTCCGGGTGGCGCGGTTCGCCCACCACCAGCTGGGCCGGTTTCCATTCCTCGATCAGCTTGCCGATCTGGCCAAAGCGGGCGGCATTGTCGATGGCCTTGATGACGGCCAGCGGCTGGGCCGCGCCGGTCAAGGTGTTGCCCATCGCGATACCGATGCGCTTGATGCCGAAGTCGAAACCGAAAACAATCGCAACCATCAAGCGTGGCCGGCCTCGGAGGCGAGCATCATCGGATCGATGCCCAGCAGTTTGATGGCGGCGTTATAGCGTTCCTCGATCGGCAGGTCGAACAGCACATGGGCGTCGGCGCCCACGGTGAGCCAGCCATTGCGGCCGATTTCGTCTTCCAGCTGGCCCGGGCTCCAGCCCGCGTAGCCGATCGAGACGAGCAGGCGCTTCGGTCCCTCGCCATTGGCCACCGCTTCGAGCACATCGATCGAGGTGGTGAAGGCCACTTCGCTGGTGACGGTGAGCGAGGACGAATAGCGCCGGCCGGGCGTGTGCAGCACGAAGCCGCGGTCGTCCTGGACCGGGCCGCCAAACATGATCGGTTCATTGACGACGGTCGAGTGCAAGCCATCGGCCAGTTTCAGGTCGATGCGCTCGAACAGGATTTCCATCGTCATGTCGGTGGGCTTGTTGATGACGACACCGAGCACCCCCTTGTCGTTGTGCTCGCAAATATAGACGACCGTCCCGCCAAAGATCGGGTCTTGCATGGACGGCATGGCGATCAGGAAGTGATTGGCAAGATTGAGTCCGCCATTGGCGGCGCCCTGCTCGAGGTGCTCGGTTTCTTCCTGCGACAGGCCGGGCCTATTTAGAGTTTTGCCAATTTTGCTTTTTTTCATACGCGTCGCTCTCTTGTGGCTCACTCTGTGATGATTACCGCTAGTATCCAGACTGGAAACGTGGACTTTTCGATAGTTTACACTGAATTGCGGCGGCCACCATGAAACACCGCAGCGCGCGCGCAGCGCCGCCGGGTGTTTTTTGACGCGTCAATACACCCGCTCAGGCAACAGCTTCCCTGTGCAAGAGCCCGGCAATGGCCGCCAGCAGCACCGCTTCCTGGAACGGTTTGCCGAAGTAGGCATTCACGCCCAGGTCCATCGCGTAGTTGCGGTGCTTGTCGGCCGTGCGCGAGGTGATCATGATGATCGGGATATCGCGCGTGAGGTCGTTGCCGCGCAGGTTGCGCGTCAGGTCGAAGCCGTCCATGCGTGGCATCTCGATATCGACCAGCATCAGGTCGGGGCGCGATTCCTGCAGCTGTTCGAGCGCATCGACGCCGTCCTTGGCCAGCAGGACCTGGTAGCCTTCGCGCTCGAGCAGGCGCTGGGTGACCTTGCGCACGGTGAGCGAATCGTCGACCACCATGATGACGAAGTCGGAGGAACGCATCTCCTGGGCGCTGGCCACGGTGCCGGTGAAATGGCGGCGCAGCTCCGGGTGGTGGTCCAGGTGGTGCGACAGCGCCACCGGGTTCAGGATCAGCACGATGTCGCCGGAACCGAGCACGGTGGCACCGGCGATACCGATCATGCGCGAGAGCTGGGGCCCGATATTCTTGATGACGACTTCGCGGTTGCCGAGGATGTCGTCCACGTGCAGGGCGATGCGGTCGGCGCCGTTACGCAAAATGAGCACCGGGCAGGAACGCTGCGGCAGCGGGCGCGCCTGGGCGTCGCCCAGCAGTGCGGGCAGGTAGTGCAGGGGCAGGGCCTGGCCCTGGTAATCGAGCTTGCCGCTGCCGTGGGCTTCGAGCACGGCTGCTTCCTTCACCTGCAGCACCTGCTCGACCAGGATCGAGGGCAGCGCGTAGGTCTTGCCACCGCTCGTTGTCAGCACGACCTGGGTTACGGCCAGGGTCAGCGGCAGGTGGATGGTGAAGCGCGCACCCTTGCCCGCCTCGGACACGATGGCCACGCGCCCGCCCAGTGCTTGCGCTTCCGAACGCACCACGTCCATGCCCACGCCGCGCCCGGCCAGTTCGGTCAGCGCATCGGCGGTGGAAAAGCCGGGTTCGAAAATCAGGTCGGCCGCCTCAAGGTCGGACACTTCCACGCCTTCGGCGGTCAAGCCATTCTGGCGCGCCTTGGCGCGGATGCGCTCGAGGTCCAGGCCGGCGCCATCGTCGCTGAACTGGATCACCACTTCGTTGCCCTGCTGGCTCACCTGCACCAGCAGTTCGCCCGTTTCCATCTTGCCGGCGGCCAGGCGCCGTTCGCGCGCTTCGATGCCGTGCACGATGGCGTTGCGCAGCAGGTGTTCGAACGGCGCGGCCATCTGTTCGAGCACGCTGCGGTCGATTTCGACCGAGCCGCCGCGGATATCGAGGTTGACGCGCTTGTCGATTTCCTTGGCGGTCTGGCGCGCCACGCGGAACAGCCGTTCGGACAGGCTGGCAAAGGGCACCATGCGTACGCGCATCAGGTCGCGCTGCAGGTCGCGCGTCAGGCGCGACTGCACCGCCAGGTCGTCGCTGGCGCCGTCGACCGTGCGCGTGAGCGACTCGTGGAAGGAGCCGACGTCGTCAACGCTTTCGGCCATCATGCGGGTCAATTCCTGCAAGCGCGTGAAGCGGTCAAATTCGAGCGGGTCGAATTCGCGTTCGCTGGAAATCGACATGCGCGAGGCGATCTGCGACTCGGCCTGCATTTCCACTTCGCGCAACTGGCGGCGCAGGCGCGCCAGGTTGTCGGCAAATTCGAGCAGCGAGGACTTCACGGCGCTGACCTGGTTTTCCAGTTTTGAGCGCGTGATCGACACTTCGCCTGCCTGGTTGACCAGGCGGTCGAGGATGTCGGCGCGCACGCGCACCAGCGGCGCGCGCGACTGCACGGCGTGTCCCTCGTCGACGGCGCGGGCGATCGGCGTGGGCTCATTGGACGGGGCCGGGGCGGCGGCAGGCGCCGGCGCCTGCAATTGCTCGAACAGCAGCAGCGCGTGGTCGTAGTTGGCCATCAGCTCGTCGAAGGCGGCGCTGGTGGTGGTCCCTGCGTGGACCATGTTTTCGATCTGGGTTTCCAGTTCGTGGGTGTGCTGGCCCAGGCGCATGGCGCCGGCCATGCGTGCACTGCCCTTGACGGTGTGCAGGATGCGCAGCAGTTTTTGCGCCGGCGCCGCATCGGCCGGGTTGTGCTGCCAGGCGCGCAGGCCGTTGCCGATTTCGGGCAGCAGGTCCGTCGCTTCTTCGAGGAAGACCGGCAGCAGGTCGGGGTCGAGATCGTCCGTGAAGATCGTTGCAATGGCAACCATTTCGGGGGCGGTCGCTGCCATGGCCACCGGCTCGGGCACGGCTTCCAATGCGGCGATCAGCTCGGGTTCCGGCAGCGGTTCGGGCTCGGGTTCCGGGACGGGCTCGGGCGCAGCGACGGGCTCCGGTTCGGCCACCAGGTCCAGCGGCGGCGCTGCGGCCTGGGTCAGTTCGGGTGCGTCAAAGGCGCTGTCGAACAGCTGGTCCATCTCGTCGACCAGGTGGGCCGGCGTCGGCGCCAAGGGCGCCTGTGCGGCCAGGATTTCCGGCGGATTGTCGACCAGGACTTCCAGCGTGGCCTTGAACAGCTCGTCGAGGCGCGTCGCCAGGTCAGGTTCGACACTGGCGTAGGCCGATGCGGCTTCCTGGGTCGCGAGAACTTCGCGCAGGGCCTGCAATTGCGCAACCAGTTCCGGGCGGGCCTCGCCCAGCTCGCCCTGGGCAAACTTGAGCAGCATGGTGCGCGCCGTGTCGAGCGTGGTGTCGAGCAGGTCGCGCTGGCCATCATTGAGTTGCGGCGCGGGCGGCGCGAGCATCTTGAGTGCCATCTCGAGCGCATAGGCGATCTCGCGCAGGGCCTTGAAGCCCACCGTGGCCGAAGTGCCGGCCAGGGTGTGCGCGGCCTTGAGGGCGGCGGGCGTGACGGCGCGCGCCGGTTCGTGGCGCCATTCGCCGAAGTCCTGGGTCAGCACACGCATGATCTCGTCGGTCTCGGCGAGATAGATGTTAAACAGCGGCAGCGGGATTTCCAGTGCGCCGATGCGCTTGGTATTGTCGTCGACGAGCGGCGCCGGCACCGGCTGGGCGATGGTCGGGAATTCGATCACATTGTCGGCCAGCGGCAGCGCTTCGATTTCCTCGGGCTCGGCGTCATCGTAAGGCAGCGGCATGTCGATCACTTCGGCCAGGGCCGGCGCCGCGTCAACCGAGAAGGCTTCGCCATCCTGCACGCGGGCGGCGGCGGCCACCAGCGCGTCGCTGTTGCGCTCCGAATGGCCGGTCGTGGCCAGTTGTTCGACCCAGCCGCCCATGAAAGTGGCGGCATGATCGAGCAGCTCGAGCAGGTCGACGCTGGCGCTCCAGCCTTCGGCCAGCCAGGCATTCATGACTTTTTCGACAGCGGCGGCGCCGTCGGCGAACAGGTTCAGGCCGACCATGCGGCCACTGCCCTTGAGTGTGTGGAAGGAGCGCCGCAGCATCGTCAGCGTTTCCTGGTTGCCCGGTTCGGCATGGGCGCGGGGCAGCGTGGCCGCCACAAAAGCGAGCACTTCCTGGGCTTCGGAGATGAAGATCTCGAGCAGTTCGGCTTCGACCTCCTCTTCGCCCTGGTGTACCGGTGCTGGCGCGACCGGCAATGGCGCCGGCGCGGGCGCTTCCTGCACCTCGGCCGGGGGCGCCGCGGCGGCGCCTTTGCCAAAGGGGACGGCCTGGAACATGCGGCCGGCCGCATCGAATTCGAAGCGTTCCTTGGCTGCGTCGAAATTCTGGCCCAGCATGTCGATGAAGAAGCCCAGCGCGCCGATATTCTGGGCGATGTTCTGCAGCGATTCGGCCTCATGCTGAGGCTCGCCCACGCTGGTGGCCAGCGTGTGCACGGCATCCTTCACGTGCAGGGCCGCGCGCATCGCGTGGTCCTGGTCGAGAATGGCCAGGGCGCCCTGCAGCTGGTGCATCACCGGGTCGATCTGGGCCAGCGTGTCGCGGCGCGACGCGTCGGCATAGTAGTCGTCGAGGATCTTTTCCACATTGCGCAAGCCGCTCTTCATTTCAGCCGCCAGCACGGCCACGGTCTGGCCCTGCTCGATCTTGCGCGACAAATCGCCCTGCCATTGCGGCGCATCGGGCGGCGTCTCGCCGGCGGCCAGCGCCAGCAGGCGCGCGCCGATCACTTCGGCGTGGGCGTCGAAATTCTCCGGCAACTGGCGCACCTGGTCGAGGCCATGTTCGATGAACAGCATCGCCGTCGCCATCTCGAGGCTGAACTGGTCGTTGCGGCCGCTGGCCACCGAATCCTTGGCCACGCGCGCCAGTTCGGCCATCAGCTGGGCCAGGGCGGGCACGCCCAGGCGGGTACTGGCGTCGTGCAGCGTGGCGAGGGCCTGCTCGAACTGGCTCTCGAGCGTGGCGTCGATTTCCGAGGCCAGGCGGCCCCAGGTCGCCTTGGCCTGGGCCAGCGCTTCGCGCGCCGCCGTCAGGGCAGCGGCATCGATGCGGCCATAGCGGCGCTGGTCGTAATCGGGCGCCACCACGCCGTCGAGGCGGTAGGCGCTGCGCAGCTGCTGCGCGGCCGGCGAGGGTTTGGCGGCGGCGGCAACAAAGAACAAGGCGTCGCGCAGCATCGGCTCGGGCAGCGTGGCCTGGCCCTGGGCAAGGCGGCGCATCTCGAGGTTGATCATGCCGAACAGCTGCTTGACATTCAAGTTGCTGGCCAGTTGAGCGCTGGCGACGAGCTCGGCGAAGCACTGCATGGCCAGCCAGAAGCGGCGCGGCGCGGCGTCCTGCTGCGCGTCGGCGACCGTGGCGATGGCTTCCTGCATGCCTTGCGCGCTGGTGGCGTCTGCATTTTTCAGGAACGGCAGCAGCGACTTTTCGAAACGCGCACGGCAGGCGGCATAGTCGGGCGTGCCGCCGCTGCCCGGCGGCAGGCCGGCCGGGGCCGACAGGTCGGCAAAGAACAGGTCGGCCGGGTGGATGCGCTGGGCGCCGAGCAGTTCCTGCAAGGCGCGGTAATACGGGAACAGGCGCGCCGCTTGCGGCGGCGCTCCCGCCAGCAGTTCTTCGAGGTATTCCGTCACGGCCTGGTAGGCGTTGGCCACCACCTGCGCCGTCTCGGCGGTACAGGGCAACTGCCCTTCCTTGCAGCGTTCGAGCACCTGTTCGGCCGCCGCCGTCATCAGCCCGACACCCTCCACATCGACCATCTGCAGCGCGCCGTGGGCCTGGTGCAGGTGCGCCTTGGCGTGCTGCAGTGAAGTGGCCTGCGCATCGGCGCTGCGCCCGCTCGCTTCAAGCAGCGCGCCGCGCGAGCGCTCGAGCGCGTCGCGGATCTCCCCCATTACCCATGACAGGGGTCCGGTATCGAAGGGCGGCACGTGGGAGTTGTCGGTCATGGTCATGGCGGGTCGGATCAGGCGATGACGCGGAAGCGCGACACCGAGTTTTTCAGTTCCTGCGCCAGCGTGGAGAGCTGGCGAATCGAGTTGGCCGTTTGCTGGGTGCCGTCCTGGGTGTGCTGGGTCACCGACAGGATGTGCTGGATGTTATGGGCCACGCCGTTGGCCGAGGTGGCCTGCAGTTCCGTCGCAAACGAGATCCCCTGGATCAGTTCGGCCAGGCGGTTCGACACGCGCGAGATGTCGGCCAGTGCGGCACCGGCCGCATCGGACAGCTTGGCCCCTTCGACCACGCCCTGGGTCGACTTTTCCATTGCGGCCACCGCGTCGTGGGTGTCGGTCTGAATGGTGCGCACCAGCGCGCCGATCTGCTTGGCCGCTTCGGCCGAGCGTTCGGCCAGGCGCTGCACTTCTTCGGCCACGACCGAGAAGCCGCGCCCCGCTTCGCCGGCCGAGGCGGCCTGGATGGCCGCGTTCAGTGCCAGCACGTTGGTCTGTTCGGTGATGTCGGAAATCAGTTCGGTGATCTCGCCGATCTCCTGCGACGATTCGCCCAGGCGCT
>JAZJYP010000222.1:0-9705 GCA_040390345.1 Pseudomonadota bacterium
CAGGCAAGGACGGCCTGCTGCACATCTCGCAGATCGCCAATGAGCGTGTGAACGCCGTTGCCGACTACCTGAAAGAAGGCCAGGCAGTGCGCGTCAAGGTCCTCGAGACCGACGACCGCGGCCGCCTGAAGCTGTCGATGAAGGCCGCCATGGCCGAAGACGGCGAAGCAGCAGCCCAGCAGTAATCGCGGCTCCGGCCGACAAAAAACCGCCAGCGCGCAAGCCCTGGCGGTTTTTTATCGGCATCTCATTGCCATTAGTTTTTGACTATCGATATGCCTTTAATAATATAAATATTTTCAGGACAACAAATAATAATTAAAGGACAATTGTCCGCTCTGAACATAAGGGGCTACTTCCATCACCATGAAATCATTTGCCTTCATTTCGATGCTCGCCATGAGCGCCATCACCAGCACCGTCCAAGCGGCTAACTGGACCGTTTCCGCCAGGGGCGTGATCGAAAGCGGCCACGACAACTTGGGCGTGTTCGGCACGCCCGGGCGGGATTTGGCCGGTCTCACGTTTACACAGACCATTACAGTGAGCGTCGATCCATCGTTGTGGGCCTTTGAAAGTTCCGAAAATTCCACACACGAAGTCTTCGGATACGGCCCCGATTTTACCGATACAGTTACGGTCGACGGCCATACTTCTGTGTTCACGGGGACGAACGCCTGGGGAGACCAGATCCTTGCCAACAGATATACGACTGGAAATTCAGACTATCCAGATGCAGTTGGGTCTTACAGCGAAGGGACTACCCCAAATAACGGTAGGCTTTACGCAGGAAACTTTTATGAGAGCTACGCGTCCTTTGTCAGCACGACGGATTTCTCACAGACGTTCACACATTATGTGACGAGTAATGCCAGCCCAAATTCTTACGTGTCTTTTTATCTCGATGAAGGAGATAATTCGTCCGGGTTCTTGGCACAGAAAACGATAGCAAGCATCGCCGTCAATCCCGTCCCTGAGCCTGAAACTTATGCCATGCTGCTCGCCGGCCTGGGCTTGCTTGGCATGCTTGCCAGGCGCCGTAAGGCAGCCCAACAGTAGTCCCGGCTCCGGCCAATAAAACACCGCCAGCGCGCAAGCCTGGCGGTTTTTTTGCATTCAAGCGACGCCGAGCGCACGCGCAGCCAGTGCGATGGTGGCCAACATTGTTGCTGCCTGTAGGCCCACCATCCAGCGCATTTCCGATCGAAGGATGTGAATCTGGGTGCCCAGCCGCTCTTCCAGGGCCTGCATGTCGGTGCGCAAACGCATTTCGCGGGCGTCCATGTCAGCGCGCAATCGCATTTCGTGGGTGTCCATATCGACGCGAAGGCGCGCCTCGCTGTCGCGGATTTCGCTTCGCAGTTCAGCAAAGCCAGCATCAACCTTGTGCGACAAGGCATCCAGTGCTTTGCCCTGGACATCAACAATGGCTTCCAGTTTGATGATGCGCGGCTCCATCATTTGATCTTCCCCCTGCTCGAAGTGGCTGTCAATTGTGCGCGAGCGTCGCCTGGAATCGCTTGTGCGGCCGCAAACGCACTAACGGCAGAAGTAGTCAACCACGAGGCGCTGGCGGCTGCTGCGGTCGATCACGACCGTGAAGGCATCGATGCAGTGCGACGCGGCATCGTTCATGCCATTGACGACGGCGAACGTGATGTCGTGGTGGCGTCCGGGGATTTCCATTGACATTTTCGGCGTGCCGAAGGCGGTGAGCAGGGCTTCGTAGGGCTGGCCACGCCAGGCGTGCTGCAGGTCGATTTCGCGCTGGTGCCGCGGAGCGTGCAGCGAGCGGCCATTTTCCGTGCCCCGCGGCAGCAGGCAGCCAGCCATCACCAATGCCAGCGTCGCGAGCGCGAGGCTCCTGTGAATGTGTACTTGCTGCATGGTGGAAGAGGGAACTTGGCAGATGCTGCGACGATAGCGCTTGCCAGCGTGTTCCGTCCATGCCTCAGGTCAACGATTTTCTCTTTTGGCCTTGTCCATCATTTGATCTTCCCCCCGCTGAATTTGACTGTCAATTGTGCGCGCCGCACCGCAGCGCAGGCTTGCGCGCCCTCAATCCGGGCGGTCCGGGCGCCGCGCTGCGCCATCTTGGTGAAAACTGGCCCTCTGGCGCTGGCATGCTTTGTGCAATAAGGAAAGACGGGAATTGATGAACCGTCGCGAGGAGAGCGCCATGCTGGACCAGGAACACACTGTCGCACCACTGCAGGATGCCAAATTGTCGGGCGAAGTCTTCGGCGCCCTGATCAACCTGTCGGGCCGGCGCCGTTTCACGTCCCAACGGGTGGTCTTGTACGCGGTGCTGGCCTCGATGGCCCATGATGGCGCCATCGGCGTCGCACGCGAAACGCTGACCCAGTTCCGCGATGCCCACCTGGCCCTGATGGAAGGGCGCGGCGGCTTGCCCGGCATCTTTTGCGAGCAATTGCGCGACGCCTACTTCGGCGTGCTGGCGGGCGACAAGGTGATCCGCGATTTCATCGAACTGGCCACAAACACGCTCGACGCCATCGAGCACGAGGGCCGCAGCGCGCCGGCCCAGCTCGACGAACTGGTGCGCACGGCGACGCCGCTGCTGAGCACGCTCAACGGCCTCACCCTCGTCTACGAAGAACAGTCCAAGCGCTACGCCCTGGCACAACGGCGCCAGCTGCAGTCCATGATGGGCGACATCAAGACCATCGCCAAGCAGGCGCGCATGGTGGCCTTCAATGCGCAGATCGTGGCCGCCCGCGCCGGACCGGTGGGCAAGGAATTTTCCGTCGTCGCCAGCGTGATGACCAATATCACCGGCGAGATCGACGAGCTCGTGCATGGCGCGATTGCCAGTTCGCTGGCCGGTTAAAAGGCGCGCACGATAGGCCGGCGTCAAGGCAGGCAGCAGTAAGGGGCCCAGGATGGAGCAAGCGATCGCGGCGCCATCCCGGCGCCGCCGCCCGTCTGGAGCCTTGCCATGAAACTCTCGCTGATCTGTGTGCCGCTCTGGCTGGCCGGCTGCGCGCCTGTCACGCCCATCATCACCAACGTCAATCCCGTGGTCGTCACCGTCGCCCTCACGCGTGGCGCGGTCGACCCCGTCAATACCTGCACACCGGCCACGCCGCCGTCCCCGCCCGCACCCGACGCCTGGTTCAACGGCTTGCCCGCCGGCCAGCCGCCCAAGGTGGTGGGCGAGGGCGTGGTCGGCTTCCATTTGTGGCGCAATACCACCGATGCCTGCCAGGAATTCCGCCAGGACCTCTATCGCACCGAATTCTCCTACCCGCTGGGCAGCGTCAGCGCGCTCAAGGGCCTGGTCACGAAGGCCGAACTGACCCTGTCCTCGGCCATCATCCCCGCCGTACGGCCAGGCTCCCTGTGCCAGGCCAAGACGGGGGCGGGCGGCTCGCTGCTGGCGCTGCCAGCCACGACGATCTTGCCGCCGGCGGCGTTGACGCTGCTGGCACCGAATGCGCCCTTCGATGCTGGCTCGCGCGTGTTCGCGATGACCTTCCCCTGGCTGCCAGGGTCGATTCCCAATAACACCGTCACGCAGGCGGCCGGCGGCGGCCTGGCCAGCTTCACCGTCGATGTGACGGGGCGCCTGAATGCGGCCCTGGTGGCAGGCGGCGCGGCCATGGTCTTCGCCCTGTCCGGCTCGGACGAGACGCGCCCGGCCGTACCCCCGCCGGGCGACTTCGATTGCCGCACCATCTACAAGATCGGGCCGCTGGCCATCACCCACTTGTAAGGTCCATTCCCGCTGGAATGTCGCTCAGGTGGCCAATTTGGCAGTTCGTCGCAATCCGGTGGAGGGGCGGGGAGGGGATCGTTATAGTTCGACCATACCAACACCGCTCACAGGAGCTCGCAATGAACGTCGCAAAAAACATGGAAGCCATCTTCATCCTGGTCATCGCCCTGATCGGCATCACCAGCCTGGCCACCGTTGCCGTGCCGGCCCAGAATGGCCCTGCCGTGATCGCCATCGCACAATAAGCTGGAACTTGCCGCGCCATGCTGTTAGTGTGTGCGCGCAAAGCACGATTTTCTTGGAGAGTGGCATGAACAAGTTTTTGACCTGGGGCGTCCTGGCCTTGTGTAGCTGGCTGGGCATCGCCCAGGCCGGCGAAGAGACGGCCAGCGAGACCCGCCCGGTCGACGCGCGCGTGGTGCGCGTCAAGCTCGACGGCATTATCGACCTCAAACTCAAGCAGGGCCCCGTGCCCAGCCTGGTCATTACCGGCGACAAGCGCTGGGTCGCGAAAACGACGACCATGCAAAGTGGCGATACCATGAGCATCGACACCGAAACGCGCGGCTTCAAACTGCACCATTCGACCCTGCGGGCCGAGCTGATCCTGCCGAACTTGCGCGAAGTCAGTTCCGAAAGCGTGGGCTGGACCGATGTGCGCGGTTTTTCCGGCGACGAGCTTGAACTGGCGCTCGATGGTGCAGGAAAAATGGAAGTGGTGTGTAATTACAAAACCGTCAGCGCCACCCTGGGCGGCGTGGGCAATATGATCATCCAGGGTGCCAACACGGAAGGCATCGACTTGAACCTGCGCGGGGCCGGCTATGTCAAACTGATAGGCAAGAGCAAATGGCTCAAGGCCAGCCTGGGCGGCCTGGGCGGCCTCGATGCCCAGCAGTTTGAAGTCGACGCCGTCAATATCGATCTGTCCGGCCTGGGCAGCGCGACCGTCAATGCCAAGGTCAGCGCCAACCTGAGCCTGTCGGGCATGGGCTCGGTCACCGTGTATGGCAAGCCGCAAAGCCGCAACGTGACGGTCGATGGCCTGGGCAAGGTAAGCTGGAAATGAAGGAAGGGCGGCACGTCCGCGTAACCGCTTCACACCACGAGACATGAGAAAACTATTCGTTGCGATGACATTCGCACTCGGCCTGCAGGCAACTGCGATGGCCGGCTTTACCGAGGGGGCCAACGCGTATAACGCGAAGAACTACGCGCTCGCCTTGAAAGAAATCACGCCGCTGGCCAAATCGGGCCATGCGGACGCACAGCATTTGCTCGGCCTGATGTACTACATGGGCCGCGGTGTCCCGCGCGATTACAAGCTGGCGCTGAGCTGGCACCAGAAGGCTGCGCTGCAAGGCAAGGCCGATGCCCAGTACGTCGTCGGCGCCATGTATTACACCGGCAACGCGATCGCGCAAGACCACAAGCAGGCCGTGTTCTGGTTCCGCAAGGCGGCCGAGCAGGGCCACGCCGACGCCCAGCACGCGCTGGGCCTGATGTACCGCTACCACGTGGCGGGCATGCCGCAGGACATGGTGCTCGCCTATATGTTGTGGAACCTGTCGGCGGCGGGCGGCAATATGAATGCGACCGAACAGCGTGCCGCCATTTCCAAACAGATGACCCAGGCCCAGATCGAAGAAGGCCAGGCCCTGTCGGCCGCCTGGAAGCCGGGCATGGCCCTGCCCACCCAGTCCAGGACGGGCAGCAATAACGGCTAGCCCGGCGTACAATCGCTCTTCGCCACAAGGAGAGCGTTCATGCGTGCCATTGCCATCACCCAGCCCGGTCCGCCGGATGTCCTCGTCGTGTCCGAGCAGCCAGTGCCGGAACTGAAGGCGGGGGAAGTGTTGATCAAGGTCCATGCGGCCGGCGTCAACCGTCCCGATGTCTTGCAGCGCCTGGGCCACTATCCGGTGCCGCCGGGCGCCTCGCCCTTGCCGGGCCTGGAAGTGGCGGGTGAAATCGTCGCCGGCGAGCTCGGCGATAGCGGCTTTGCGCTCGGCGACATGGTGTGCGCGCTGGTGCAGGGCGGCGGCTATGCGGAATTCTGCGCCGCCCCCGTGGCCCAGTGCCTGCCGATTCCCGCAGGCCTGTCACCGCTCGAGGCGGCGACCTTGCCCGAAACCTTCTTCACCGTCTGGAGCAATGTATTCGACCGCGCGCGCCTGGCGCCCGACGAGACCTTGCTGGTCCAGGGCGGCACGTCGGGCATCGGCGTGACGGCGATCCAGATGGCCGTGGCAATGGGCCACCGCGTGTTCGCCAGCGCCGGCACCGACGAGAAATGCCGCGCTTGCGAATCGTTGGGGGCGGAGCGGGGCATCAATTACAAGACCGAAGACTTCGTCGAGGTCGTCAAGGGCCTGACGGGCGGGAAGGGCGTCAACGTCATCCTCGACATGGTTGGTGGCGACTATGTGGTGCGCGAAATCAACTGCCTGGCCGACGATGGACGCATCGGCCTGATCGCGCTTCAGGGCGGCGCCAAGGCCCAGCTCGACCTGGGCCAGGTGCTGCGCCGCCGTTTGACCATCAGCGGCTCGACCCTGCGGCCCCGCTCTGTGCAGTTCAAGGCCGGCATCGCCGCCAGCTTGCGCGAATTCATCTGGCCGCTGATCGAAGATGGCAAGATCAAGCCGGTCATCCACCAGGTGTTTGCCCTCGAACAGGCTGCCCAGGCCCATGCCCTGATGGAGTCGAGCGCCCATGTCGGGAAAATCGTCCTGGCGCTGGTGTAGCGATCACCGGGACCGGCTATTCGCGCCGGCTTTTGCCGGTGATAAGGTTCTGGGCCGATTCGACCATGTCCCCGACAAGGGCGCCTGCCCCGGTGTGGGCGCCCGTCACGGCGATGCCTGCCATGACCGGGAACAGCAGCGCACTGCGTGACGCTGTCGCCGTCAGGGCGGCGCGCAGGCCGCCGGGCGCGAGTGCGCCCGCAATATTGCCGGGATTGAAGCCGCCCTTGCCGGACACCGGGAACAGCGTGCCGTGTATGGTCGTCGCGTGCTTTCTCAGTTGGCCGCCCCAGTAGGTCGCCTCGCCTTTGGATGCGCTCAGGTTTTCCGCGGAAGGGTTGAAGAACGTGCCCGCATGCGCGCGTGCCATCGTCTGCACGGCTTCCAGATTGAAATATTTACCGATTTGCGCTTCGAAGAAATTCCCGCCTGTCATGTGGATGGCGCTGATCCCGGATTTCATGCCCATGCCGGTGGTATCGTATTTGGCGTGGCGCATGGCAACCAGGGCGTCGAGGCGCGAACCGGGCTTGACCGACGCGGGATTATTCAAGGCTTGGCGTTGCTCCCGCGCGCGCTTTTGCACCACGTAGCCCCCGCGCAGCGCACCAACGCCGGCGCCGATCTCGGTGCCGCTGGGCCCGGACGACGTGCTGCTGCCCCCGCCACCGCTGCTTTTCGACTGCAATCGCATGCGCATCGCGTCGAGCGGCGAGGCAGGCAGTGGCTGCTTGAGCATGTTGGCGTACATCTGTCCCAGCGGGCTGAAGTTGGGAGCCGGGCGCGGACCAGATGGCCCTCCCTTGGAACGCGGATTGCTGGACGACGAAGACATGGCGTACTCCCTGGTAAATGGGCGACCTTGCAGGCGGGCTGCGACTGTTGCTATTACGGCAGCATTGGCTGTCCAGCGCAGGGTTGATGCAAAAAAAACATGTAAAGGCGCTTCGTTTGACCCTGTCCGCCCCGGAGGGTAAAATAGCGGGTTATTTAAGAATCTGGATAGCTATGCGCCGCAAACTTGTCGTCGGTAATTGGAAAATGCATGGCAGCCTGGCTGCCAACGCGACCCTGTTGGCGGGCATTGCGGCCGGTTTGGGCGAGGCCAGGGCCGATTGCGCCGTTTGCGCACCAGCCCCTTACCTGGCCCAGTGCCAGGCAGCGCTGGGCGGCACGGCCATCGGCTGGGGTGCGCAAGACGTCTCGGCCCACGCCGGCGGCGCCTTTACCGGCGAAGTCGCTGCCGCCATGCTGGTCGACTTTGGCTGCCGCTACGTCATCGTTGGTCACTCGGAACGCCGCGCCTACCACGGCGAGAGCAGCGAACTGGTCGCGAAAAAGGCCGTCGCCGCGCTGCAAGCGGGTCTGTCCCCGATTGTGTGCATCGGCGAAACGCTGGCCGAGCGCGAAGCGGGGCGGACCGAGGCCGTTGTCTCCGGCCAGTTGCAAGCCGTGCTGGACCTGCTCGACAATGAACAACTTGCTAGAATCGTCGTGGCGTACGAGCCTGTGTGGGCGATCGGCACCGGCAAGACCGCCACGCCCGCGATGGCGCAGGAAGTGCACGCGCAAGTGCGTGCGCAACTGATGGCAAAAAATGCAGCAGCTGCTGCCACTGTGCAGGTCCTGTACGGCGGCAGCATGAAGCCCGACAACGCGAACGAACTGCTGGCCCAGCCCGATATTGACGGCGGCCTGATCGGCGGTGCAGCGTTGAAGGCAACCGATTTCCTGGCGATCATCCACGCAGCCTGAGAAACTCTTTCAATCGTTTTAATCTTGGAATGGAATAAGTAATGAGCACTTTGTTCAATCTGATTGTTGTCGTGCAGGTGTTGTCCGCCTTGATCATCATCGGCCTCGTGCTGCTGCAGCATGGCAAGGGCGCCGACATGGGTGCGGCCTTCGGTTCGGGCGCTTCGGGCAGCCTGTTCGGCGCCACCGGTTCCTCGAACTTCATGTCCAAGTCGACCGGCGTCGCTGCCATCATCTTCTTCGCCTCGACCCTGACCTTGTCCTACGTGGGCACCCAGCGCCAGGCATCGAACGGCGGCGGCCTGATGGAGCGCGTGCCAGCAACGGCGCCAGCTGCTTCGATTCCGGCAACGTCGGCGCCAGCCGCTTCCGCACCTGCGGCGGCACCGGCTGCGCCAGTGGCATCGACGCCAGCGGGCCAGATCCCGAAATAATCAGTTCCAAGTTAAGAAATTTTGCATTTTCCTTGTTTAAGCGCAATTCTTGCATTGAACACAGTGCTAGGACAGGGTAGAATAGCGCTCTCTTAGCCGACGTGGTGAAATTGGTAGACACGCTATCTTGAGGGGGTAGTGGCGAAAGCTGTGCGAGTTCGAGTCTCGCCGTCGGCACCAGTATGAAAAAAGGCCAGCAGGGCAGAGCCTGAGCTGGCTTTTTTACGAGGATCAGTCGTCACGGTCCTGGTGGTACGCTTTAAACCAGGGTCGTACGGTGCGCTGCAAACTTTGCGGCGTTTCATTAACCGAACGTTCTACGAAAGCTCATCAACCGTGAACCTCGAGAATTATTTTCCCGTCCTGTTGTTCATCCTCGTCGGTCTTGGCGTCGGCATCGTGCCGCAGCTGCTGGGATACCTGCTGTCCCCCAACAAGCCCGACGCAGCCAAACTGTCTCCTTACGAATGCGGCTTCGAAGCATTCGAAGATGCGCGCATGAAGTTCGATGTGCGCTACTACCTGGTTGCAATCCTGTTCATTTTGTTCGATCTTGAAACGGCATTCTTCTTCCCATGGGGCGTCTCCATGCGCGAACTGGGCTGGTCTGCCTACGTGACGATGATGGTGTTCATCGCTGAATTCGTCGTCGGTTTTTGGTACATCTGGAAGAAAGGTGCCCTTGATTGGGAATAAGCCATGTCAATTGAAGGCGTATTAAACGAAGGTTTCATTACCACCACAGCCGACTCGCTGATCAACTGGGCCCGCACCGGATCGATGTATCCGATGACCTTCGGCCTGGCTTGCTGCGCGGTCGAGATGATGCACGCGGGCGCCGCCCGTTACGACCTGGAGCGTTTCGGCTTCATGTTCCGTCCCTCCCCGCGCCAGTCCGACGTCATGATCGTGGCCGGCACGCTGTGCAACAAGATGGCGCCCGCACTGCGCAAGGTCTACGACCAGATGCCGGAACCGCGCTGGGTCATCTCGATGGGCTCCTGCGCCAACGGCGGCGGCTACTATCACT
>JAZJYP010000223.1:0-9246 GCA_040390345.1 Pseudomonadota bacterium
CGTCGGCCTTCTTGGCGTTCGATTCGGGTACCGTGCGCGGACCGGCGCCGTACAGCACCGCGGGGATGCCTTGTTCGCCGTACAGGCGCGCGTCGGCATACAGCGGCGTGCCTTGCGCAGTAATTTCTTCACCCATCACCGCGCGGCCATTGGCCTGCAGGGCGGCGACCAATTTTTCGGAACCTGGCAAGGGGCGCAGCGCGTGCGACAGCAACAGGCGCCGGATCTCGAGACGGATGCCGGGCACGCCGGCGACCGCCGCTTCGATCACGCTGCGCACATGCGCTTCCACCGCCACCGGATCTTCTTCCGGGATCATGCGGCGGTCCATCTTCATCACCACTTTTCCCGGCACGACGTTGGTATTGGTGCCGCCGTCGATGCGCCCCACCAGCATCGTGGGCGAATCGATGCCTGCTACCTTCGACTTGATCTGCTTGAGCGCGGGCAGCTCGCCGTAGATGGCATTGAGGATGCGCGTGGCCGCCTGCAGGGCGTCGTGGCCGGTCTCTGGCATCGCGCCATGTCCGGACTTGCCGTGCACGGTGATCTCGAATTGCAGGCAGGCGTTGTGCGCGGTGACGATGTTGTAGCTGAAGCCGGCCGCGATCACCAGGTCAGGCTTCGTCAAACCATGCTCGAGCAGGTAGCCGGGTCCGAGCAGGCCGCCGAATTCTTCGTCATAGGTGAAGTGCAGTTCCACGCCGCCCTTGAGCGGCGCACCCAGCGCTTCGAGTGCGCGCACGGCAAAGATATAGGTCGCGAAATCGCACTTCGATACGGCCGCCGCGCGCCCATAGATAAAGCCGCTTTCGATCACGCCGCCATAGGGTGGCTTGGTCCAGCCTTCGCCCGGCGGCACCACGTCGCCGTGGGCGTTGAGGGCGATGGTCGGGCCGCCCGCCGCATAAGGCCGGCGCACGATCAGGTTGGTGATGCTCTCCATGCCGTAGTCATGCACCTGCTCGCTTGGCACGGCGTGCTTTTCGGCGTTCCAGCCATAGTCCTTGACCATCTCGGCGACGGCGTCGGCGTGCGGCGCGTTGTTGCCGGGCGGGGTGTCGGTGGGGATGCGCAGCACGCCCTGCAAGAAGGCCACCTCTTCATCGAAGTGGGAGTCGATCCATTGTGTCAGTTGTTCTTTCATGCTCATTCCTGTTTGGCGTCCGCTTCAAACCAGGCGGCGATCTCGGCGCGCTCGGCGTCGGTCATGTGGGTGAGGTTCGCGATCGGCATCGCCTTCAGCACCACGGCCTGCTGATAGATGCGCGCGGCGTTCTGGCCGATCTGCTGGGGGTTATGCAGCATCACGCCGGCCGGCGGCGCGCCGAAGCCAGGCTGGGTGGGATGGTCGGCGTGGCAGGCCACGCAGCGCTGGGCGATGATGGCCTGCACGCGCGAAAACGCGGGCGCCTTGCCGCCCGTGGGCGCCGGCGGCGCGAGCGCCACGGCCAGTGCCAGCAGCAGTGCCACGCCGGCAAGCGGGTAGCGCCATTCGACACGGCCCTTGTGGCGCAGGTTGAAGAAGTGGCGGATCAACACGCCGGCGGCCATGATCACGGCCAGCACCGCCCACGCGTACTGGTGGCGGTAAGTCATCGCGTAGTGGTTGCTGATCATGATGAACAGCACCGGCAAGGTGAAGTAGTTGTTATGCACGCTGCGCTGCTTGGCCTTGATGCCATGCACGGGATCGGGCTTCTGCCCCGCCATCATGGCCGCCACCAGCTTGCGCTGGCCGGGGATGATCAGCATCAGCACGTTCCCGACCATCATGGTGCCGATCATGGCACCGACGTGGATGTAGGCGGCGCGCCCGGACAGGTAGTGGTTCAGCACGAAGGCGCTGGCGACGAGGAAGGTGAACATCACGACGCCCATCGGCAGGTCATGCTTGCCCAGCGGCGAGCGGCACAGCAGCTCATACACGGTCCATCCCACCAGCAGGCTACCCAGGCCGATACCGACGGCTTGCAGGCTGGTGAGGTCGGCCACCGATTTGTCGACCATCATCGCCTGGGCGTTGAAGTAATAGACGATGAACAGCAGCGCGAAGCCGGACAGCCAGGTCGAATACGCTTCCCATTTGAACCAGTGCAGTTCTTTCGGCAGTTCAGCGGGGGCCACCAGGTATTTTTGCGGGTTGTAGAAGCCGCCGCCATGCACGGCCCACAGTTCGCCGGACACGCCCTTCCTGGCCAGCTCGGAACCGGCTGCGGGCGGGCGGATCGTGTTATCGAGCCAGACAAAATAGAAGGAGGCGCCGATCCAGGCGATGCCCGTGATGACGTGCAGCCAACGCACGACCAGGTTGAGCCATTCGAGCGTATAGGGAATCAGGTAGTCCATGGGAGGGCAAACAATTGTGCGAATCTACCGACAATAGCCTGATTCCACTCCAACAACATGAAAAATGGCGTATATTCAACATAATCGAATTCATATACGAAACCATGGCCAGCCTTCCCCAGCACCTGGACTTGCACCTGATCCGCATCCTCTACCTGCTGCTCGTCGAAAAAAACGTCTCGCGCGTGGCGCTCAAGCTGAACCAGCCGCAACCCTCGATTTCGGCGTCCCTGCGCAAGCTGCGCGAGCTCACCGGGGATCCCATCCTGGTACGCGGCGCGCGCGGCATGGTGCCCACCCAGCATGGCGAGAGCCTGCTGGCGCCGGCCAAGCGCATCCTCGACGAGACCGAAAACCTGTTCGTCAAGAAGTCGCCCTTCGTGCCGCAGGAAGAAGCGCGCACCTTCCACATCGCCGCGCCGGACTACCTCGACAGCCAGTTCCTGCCCAATGTGGTGGCGGGCCTGCGCCGCGGCTCGCCCAAGAGCCGCGTGGTGATCCATTCGCTCGGCCCCGGCGTCGACTATATCCGCCTGCTCTCGGACGGCGACATGGACCTCGTGATCGCCAACTGGGACGAGCCGCCGGCCCACCTGCACATCTCCAAGCTGTTTGAAGACCCGATCATCTGCGCCATGCGCGCCGACAGCCCCTACGCCAAGCGCACCGCCAGCGACGCCATGACACTCGACGACTACCTGGCCCTGCCCCACGTGGCGCCGCGCCAGATGCTGCCTGGCTACCACGGCGTGATCGATGCCTACCTCGAACGCCAGGGCCTGGCACGCAATGTGGCCGTCGAATCGGCCTATTTCAGCCTGATCCCCTACATGCTGACCCAGACCGACCTGGTCTTGACGACCGGACGCCAGTTCGTGCGTTCCTACGAAAAAAGCCTGCCGCTGAAGGTGTTCAACGTGCCGATCAAGTTCCCGCCGATGCGCTTTTACCAGCTCTGGCACGAACGCGTGCACCAGGCGCCCGAGCACAAATGGCTGCGCGACCAGGTCAGCGCGGTCGCCCGCGCCCTGCCAAAAAACTGATAGGCACCATCAGCCCAGCCTTATAGAATCACATCATCAACGCGCTATCATCGATGCCATGACTACACTCTCGGACTTGAACAGCTGCGCGGCCGCCGATTTCGTCGCCGCCCTGCATGGCATCTATGAGCATTCGCCGTGGATTCCCGAACGCGCTTGCGCGGCGCGCCCGTTCGCCAGCGTGGCCGCGCTCAAACTGGCCTTGCAGGCGGTGGTGGACGGCGCCAGCGTCGATGAGCAACTGGGCCTGATCCGCGCCCACCCGGAACTGGCCGGCAAGGCCGCCGTGGCGGGCCAATTGACGAAGGAATCGACCCAGGAGCAATCGCGCTCGGGCCTGACCCAGTGCAGCGCCGAGCAGTTCGCGGCACTGCACCAGCTCAACGCCGACTACAACGCCAAATTCGGCTTCCCCTTCATCCTGGCCGTCAAAGGCCCGGACGGCAACGGCCTCCCGCGCGACGCCGTGATCGCCACCTTCGCACGGCGCCTGAAGTACCAGCGTGCCGACGAAATGGCCGAATGCCTGCGCCAGATCCACCGCATCGCCGAAATCCGCCTGGGCGACCTGCTCAAGGTCGAACTCGCATTCGGGCCCACCATCATGCACTGGGCCGAGATCATTGGCACCTGGAGTGATGCCGAAGATGGACTCACCTGCGCCTACCTGAGCCCCGCCCACCAGCGCACCGCCGCCATGCTGGCCGAATGGATGCAGGACGCCGGCATGAGCGTGCAGATCGACGCCGTCGGCAACGTCGTCGGGCGCTACGCAGCCATCGATGCCAACGCCCGCGCCCTGCTCACGGGATCGCACTACGACACCGTGCGCGACGCCGGCAAGTACGACGGCCGCCTTGGCATCCTGCTGCCCATCGCCCTGGTGCGCCACCTCAATGAGCGGGGCGAGCGCCTGCCCTTCCACCTCGACGTGATCGGCTTCGCGGAAGAAGAAGGCGTGCGCTTCAAGAGCACTTTCCTGGGCAGCAATGCGCTGGCGGGCCGCTTCGACATGGACCTGCTCGAGCAGCTCGACACCGATGGCATCAGCATGCGCGATGCCATTACCCGCGCCGGCCACGACGTGAACGCCATCGCCGCCATTGCGCGCCAGCCCGGGGATTTGCTGGGCTTTGTGGAAGTCCATATCGAACAGGGCCCGGTGCTGCTCGAACAAGGCTTGCCATTGGGCGTCGTCACGGCCATCGCCGGCAGTTCGCGCTACCTGCTCGAGCTGGCCGGCCTGGCCAGCCACGCCGGCACCACGCCCATGACGATGCGTAAAGACGCCGCCGCTGCTGCCGCCGAAATCGTGCTGCTGGTCGAACGGCGCTGCGCCAGCGTGCCCGCGCTGGTGGGTACCGTGGGCCAGTTGCAAGTGCCGAATGGCTCGGTCAACGTCATCCCCGGCGCCTGCAAGCTCTCGCTCGACATCCGCGCCGAAGACGACGCAGTGCGCCGCGCGGCCGTGGCCGACGTACTGGCCGGGATCGAGGCAATCTGCGCGCACCGCCATATCGAATTCAAGCTCACGCCGATCGTCGAAGCGTCCGCGGCACCGTGCGCGCCGCGCCTGATGGAGCGCCTCGGCGCCGCCATCGAGCGCGCCGGCCTGCCCCGCTACGACCTGCCATCGGGCGCCGGCCACGACGCCATGGCCATGGCCGCCGTCACCGACGTGGCGATGCTGTTTGCGCGCTGCGGCAATGGCGGCATCAGCCACAACCGCCTCGAGACCATGACCGCCGACGACGCTGAAATCGCCGCCCAGGTCCTGCTCGACTTCCTGCGTAGCCTGGCCGCCGACACCCCCAAAGGATAAGCCCACTTGAAACACCTCCTGCTCACGATCGCCCTCGCGGCCTGCGCCAATGCCCATGCCACCCTGACGCTGCACGTCAGCAGCACGACGCACTTTGAAGCCCTGCCCGGCGCGACGGCGGCGCGGCCAGAGCGCCATGAAGAAGAAGAGGTACGCCTGGGCGAGCACTACATCGCCGTGGCATCGGGGAGCACCACCAACGTATTCGATTTCACCCAGCGCAAACGCTACGCAATCGATACCGCCAAGGGCAGCTATGTCGCATATTCGCTGTTCGACACCGTGGGCTTTCGCGTGATGGAACTGGCCAATCGCCAGAACCTGGCGCGCATGATGGCGGCGGCCAAGATCGACGGCGCGCCCTTCGACCAGGTCTTTGCGGAGCAGTCGATGTCGCTGCAAGCGAGCGCTGCAGGCTGGCTCGATGAAGCGGCCGACGGCGGCGACACGCTCGCCTCGATCGATGGCAAGCTGCTGGCGCGCCGCAGCAATGCCGGGCGCGAGGTGAGCGCGCCCGATGCGGCCAACTTTGTACAATACCTGCGCTATACCGCCGGCGGCCATCCGCTGGTGCTCGCGCGCCTGGCCAGCGCACGGCGTATTCCCGAACGCCTGGTGCTGCACTTTCGCGAAGGTGGCCAGGCGATCACGCGCAGCTACCAGTTCTCGGTGAGCGCCGACAGCGCGGCGCCCAGCTACGACCTGAAGCCCTACCACGCGCGCCAGGCCGAAGCGGCGCCGGACGACCTGGACCAGATCCTCGACCGCGCCGCCAGCGCGCCGCCCACGGGACTGGCCAGCGCCCGCGACAAGCTCAAAAATGAGATGGCCAAGGCCTGGGGCGACGCACGCGCCCTGGACGTCACGCTCGGTTTGATGGAGTTCGCCCTCCAGACCGGCGAAGCGCCAGCCCCGCTCAGCGACGGCCAAAAAGCCCTGCTGCAGGGCGACCCGGCGGTCAAGCAGTTCTACGCCGTCATTGGCGCCGACTCCAAAGAGAAGCTGCAGCAGGCGCTTCCCGTGCTGCAGTCGCTGCGCCCTCGCAGCCAGGGCAAGCAATACATGCTGGCCCTGTTCGAGGCGAACGACCGGGTGCGCCTGGGCGAGACCAAGTCCGCCGGCCCGCTGTATGCCACCGTCCTCAATGCCAACCCCTGGCTGGCCGGCGCCTACAAGGACCTGGGCGACTATGCGATGATCAATTTCGACACGCCGCGCGCCTGGCGCAGCTGGGATGCCGGACGCCGGATCGCGCCCAAGTTGTATTTGTTCGACGCCGTGAACCAGTTTGAGGCCAGGCTGGCCAAAGACCACCCTGAATATTTTTGACGGCAGGGGCAGACGTGCTATCGTTGTAACCGTTCCTCCCTCTTTCTGGCAAGCGCACCATGGCTGACGACGGCTTTAACGACCAGACCGAATTCGATCCTGCCGCGCGCCTGGCCCTTGCCGTGGCCAGCAGCGGCGCCGGCATCTGGGACCGCGACTTCACCAGCGGCCGGATCAGCTATTCGCGCGCCTGGAAAGCCATGCTGGGCTACGCCGAGCACGAAGTGTCGAACCGGATCGAAGACAGCTACCAGCGCGTCCACCCCGACGACCTGGCCATGGTCCAGGCCAAGATCCTCGCACATATGGAAAACCGCACGCCCGTCTACGAAGTGCAGCACCGCCTGCGCTGCAAGGACGGCAGCTATATCTGGGTGCAAAGCCGCGGCAAGGTCGCCGCGCGCGACCCACAGGGCAAAGCGCTGCGCATGACCGGCATCACCACCGACATCACCGAAACGATCGCCTTGTCCGAACAGCTGCGCCAAAACGTCGAGCTGCTCACCAACCTCACCGACGAAATCCCCGGCCTGGTGTTCCAGTACTGCGAACCGGCCAAAGGCGTGGCGCACTTCCCTTACGCCAGCGCCGGCATCACCGATATTTACGGCACCACGCCGGCGCGTGCGGCCATCACGGCAAGCGTCGTGGAAAGTGTTATCCACCCGGAAGACCTGGACCTGTACCGCGTCTCGCTGGCCGAATCGGCCGCCTCGCTGGAACGCTGGCACCTGGAATTTCGCGTGCTGCTGCCAATGGGCGAGCGCTGGTGCCAGGGCGACGCGCGCCCGCGCCGCCTGCCCGACGGTGGCACACTGTGGCACGGCTTTGTGTCCGATATCACCGAGCGCAAGCACATTGAACAGCAACTGCTCGAAGCTGCCGCCACCGACTTCCTCACCGGCGTGCCGAACCGGCGCCACCTGATGATGTGCATGGAGAAGGAGCTGGCGCGGCTCGAGCGCGACGGCCATGGCGGTTCGGCCGTGCTGATGCTCGACCTCGACCACTTCAAATACATCAACGACCGCCATGGCCACGCCGTCGGCGACGACGTGCTCAAGCACTTTGCCGCCATCCTGCGCCTCGAGTTGCGCAAGGTCGATGCGGTGGGCCGCATCGGTGGCGAAGAATTTGCTGCCGTGCTGTCCGGCGCTTCGCTGGCCCAGGCGACGGCCTTTGGTGAACGCGTGCGCATGCGCATGGCCGCCGCACCGCTGCGCTCGGGCGGACGCAGCATCCCCGTCACGGTCAGCATCGGCATCGCCACCATGCGTCCGGGCGACGGCAATATCGCCAACGCCCTCTCGCGCGCCGACACCGCCCTGTACCGCGCCAAGGCGGCCGGGCGCGACCGCATCGAGACGACGACCGACTAACCGGCGACGACGCCGGCCCGTTCGAGCATGGCGTGCAGCAGCACGTTGCAGCCCGCTTCCAGGTGGTCGGCTTTGGCGTCCTCGATTTCATTGTGGCTGATGCCATCCTTGCAGGGCACGAAGATCATGCCGGCCGGCGCCACGCGCGCGGCGTAGATGGCGTCGTGGCCGGCGCCGGACACCACGTCCATGGTCGAATAACCAAGCTTCTCGGTGGCCTTGCGCACCGCGCCCACACAGTCCGGATGGAAGGGGCAAGGCGGATAGTAGGACACGCGCTCAACCGTGATGCCCAGGCCCGTCTCCTGGCGCGTTTTCTCGACAAAGGCGAGCATCTCTTCGTGCATGGTATTGAGCAGTTCGTCGTTCACATTGCGCAGGTCGATACTGAATTTGACTTCGCCGGGAATGACATTGCGGCTGTTCGGGAACACCTGCACCATGCCGACCGTGCCGCGACCGTATGGCGGATAACGGTTCGCAATCTGCACTACTTCCTGCATGATGCGGGTGGCCACCTGCAGCGCATCCTTGCGCAAGCCCATCGGCGTAGGACCGGCGTGCGCTTCCATGCCGGTGACGACGCAGTCATACCAGGACAGGCCCATCACGGCCGGCACCACGCCGATCACCTTGTCGGCGTCTTCCAGCACGGGGCCCTGCTCGATATGGGTTTCGAAGTAGGCGCCGATCGGATGCTGGCCCGGCACCTGGTCGCCCATGTAGCCGATGCGCGCCAGTTCGTCCTTGACGGTTTTGCCTTCGACGTCCTTGGCGGCATACGCTGTCTCCAGGGTGAAGGCGCCGCAGAACACGCCCGAGCCCATCATCACGGGCACGAAGCGCGAGCCTTCCTCGTTGGTCCAGAAGGCCACTTCCACCGGCGCTTCGGTCTTGATCTTCAGGTCGTTGAGCGTACGCACGACTTCGATCCCGGCCAGCACACCGTAGTTGCCGTCGAATTTGCCGCCCGTGGGCTGGGTGTCGATATGGCTGCCCGTCATGATCGGCGCCAGCGCCGGATTGCTGCCTTCGCGGCGCATGAAGACATTGCCGATCTGGTCGATCGTGACCGACATGCCGGCGTCGCGCGCCCAGCCGACGACCAGGTCGCGGCCCTGGCGGTCCAGGTCAGTCAGGGTCAGGCGCTTGACGCCGCCTTTGGGCGTGGCCCCGATTTTAGCCAGTTCCATCAGCGAGGCCCACAGGCGCTCGCCATTGATTCTCAGTTCGTTCATGTTAGTCGCTCCATCATTGTTTGCTTCACGGCGCTGCCAGCGGAGGAAACGTCGGGGTCACATCTGACATTTGGACACGGGCCCAG
>JAZJYP010000224.1:0-28301 GCA_040390345.1 Pseudomonadota bacterium
CGACTTCGACGCGGCGAAGCGGTTGCTGGATCGCGCCCTCGTCTGGAATGCGCACGGGGAGTTGGCCAACCTGACGCCGCGGCCGGCGCTCTGCTTCAATCCGCTGCTGGGCGCCGTGACGGATCAATCGGCGCCCGCGCACAGTGGCGGGTGCTGCGCGGCCAGACGCTGTTATAGCCCGGGAAGCCGGTCGACAGTTCGGCGACGGTGCCGTAGGCGACCTGGTGGTGGTTACGCCCCGTGAGCAAGGCGGCGCGGGTGGGTGAGCAGACGCCGACTGTGTGAAAGCGGTTGTAGCGCAGACCGTCGCTGGCGAGCTTGTCGAGCGCGGGAGTGGGCACGGGACCGCCGAAGGTGCCGGGCTGGCCAAAGCCGACGTCGTCGAGCAGGATCAGCACGACGTTCGGCGCGCCCTTGGGCGCCTTGGCCGGCTGCGGAAAGTCCGCTTTTGAGTCGGCGAAAGTCACGCCGATCGTGCCCTTGAATGCCGGCGCCGGGGCCGGCAAGGCCGGGCCGGCGTCCATGGCATGCAGGGGCAGGGCGCACAGGGCGAGCGCAATACCCGCGCTCAATACACGTCGGAACATGGGCTTCTCTCGAATTTACAGCTTCAGCAGCGTGGCCAGCGACTGGTTGGCAATGGGCAGGCAGGCCAGCGTGCCACCGACCAGCAGCGCATAGAGGGAAATGTGCGCGCGCCGTGACAGCGTATGACCGCATAGCGCGCGCTGCCTGGCGAACCACCACACGACGCCCGCACACAGCACGGTCTCGATCAGCAGGCCGGCAACAGGTGCGCTGGTGTACAACTTCAGGCCGATTGCCGGACTGTCGGCGTTCCAGAGTTTGTGTTCAAAGCCGACCACCAGGTCACACGCGTCATGCAACAGGACCAAGGCAAAGCACCAGGCCGAAACGACGCGATCGCGCTTGAGCGCATAGACAGCCATTGCAAAGGCCAGTGCCCAGCCCAGAACTGGCACCAGGTCGTGCGAATAGTCCATCGCGGTGCGAGCGCTTGAAAACGACGTGTCGACAAAGGCGGGCGGCGTAATGGTCTCAATGCCGGCGGCAACCAGGGCCAGCATCAGGAAGTCCAGTCCGACCGCAGCGAGAAGAAAGACGCACAGCGTGGCCTTGGCGTTGCCGCGGCAGCGCTGATACGGCACGAAGGCAGTCGCCAAATGACCCATGACCATTATTTGGGCTCCTTGGACAACAGCCACACCAAAAACAGACAGCTCAAGCCAAAAATCAGGGAAAACACAAGCACAATCGACACTTTTCGCTCCTCGGCAGAATTAAACGGACAGACCGGAGAGTGCCTGTCTTTCGCGCAAGCGGCTTGATTTTACGCGACAGAGTTTTGATATTTTGCGACAATCAGGGCAATTCAATTTTGTGATGGCCGACTCCGATGAACTATCAAATCCGCGCCGCCGGCTTGCAAGGCTACGAAGCGCTGGCGCGTTCGCTTGGCGTCGATGCTGAAGCTGAACTGGTGCGCGTGGGCCTCTCCCGAGTACAGCTTGAGGACCCGGACGCGCTCTTGCCACACCGGTCCATGATCCACCTGCTCGAACACACGGCGCAGGTTTCGGCGTGTGCCGATTTTGGCTTGCGCCTGTCGCATTTGCAGGGGCTGGGAGTGCTCGGGCCAGTATCGGTAGCGATTCGGCACGCCAGGACGCTGGCCGACGCCTTGCAAGTGGCGGCGCGCTACCTGTTCGTGCATAGCCCGGCTGTGCGATTCGATATCCTGCCAGTGGATGGCCATCCCGAAAGCGTTGACTTGGCCGTGGCGCTTGATTTACCCGACCTGCCAGCCTGTATGCAGAACCTGGAGTTGTGCCTCGGCGTGGTCGCCCATTGCATCCGTTTGCTCGGTGAAGGGCGCTGGCGCCCCACGCTGGCGCAGTTTCCCCATGCCCGGCAAGGCCCCCTGCGTAGCTACACCGAGGCGCTGGGCTGCCCGTGCCGATTCGAACAAGGCCTGACGGCATTGCGCATTCCCGCCACTTGCCTGAAGGAGCCGCTGGCCGAACACAACAGCATGCTGCTGCAAATGGCACAAGACTACCTGGACCAGCATTTCTGCTCGAGTAGCTCCTTCGTGGCGGACCAGGTGAGGGTGCTGGTGCGGCGCATGCTGGGTACCGGGCGAGCCGGCCAGGCCGAGATTGCCGCGGCACTGGCCATGCATCCCCGCACGCTGCAGCGCTATTTGAAAAAAGAGGGCGTGCGGTTTGACGACATTGCCGATGCCATACGGCGCGAGCGGCTCATGTGCTTATTCGGTCAGGTCCAGGCGCCGCAGATGGGGCAGGTGGCCGCGATGCTCGATTACGCCGAACAGGCCGTGCTCACCCGCAGTTGCCGGCGTTGGTTTGGCGTGTCGCCGTCGGAATTGCGGCGCCGAGTCCTGGCCGGCTGTGAAGCGCCAGGATGGTCTTGAATTGCTGTCCGGAAGCCGGTTGAAAAAGCGGATAATAGCGCCTACTCGTTTTGAGCCGCACTATTATTGGAACTCCCCATGGAAATTAAGGTCAATTTTCTCGACAAGCTTCGCCTGGAAGCCAAATTCGACGACTTCACCGTCATTGCCGACCAGCCTATCCGCTACAAGGGCGATGGCTCGGCGCCTGGCCCGTTCGACTATTTCCTCGCCTCGTCGGCCCTGTGCGCGGCCTATTTCGTGAAGCTGTATTGTGTAACTCGCAATATACCGACCGAGAATATCCGCCTGTCGCAAAACAATATCGTTGATCCGGAAAACCGCTACCAGCAGATTTTCAAGATCCAGGTTGAACTGCCGGCCGACATTTCCGCCAAGGACCGTCTCGGTATTTTGCGCTCGATCGACCGCTGCACCGTGAAGAAGGTCGTGCAGGCCGGACCGGAATTCGTCATCGAAGAGGTCGAGAACCTGGACGCCGACGCCCAGGCCTTGCTGACCTTGAAGCCAAACGCCGATGCGCGCACCTATATCGTGGGCAAGGATTTGCCGCTGGAACAAACCATCGCCAATATGTCCGGCGTGTTAGCCGACCTGGGGATCAAGATTGAAATTGCCTCGTGGCGCAACCTGGTTCCCAATGTGTGGTCGCTGCATATTCGCGACGCCCATTCGCCGATGTGTTTTACCAACGGTAAAGGATCGTCCAAGGAAAGCGCGCTGGCCTCGGCCCTGGGCGAGTATATCGAGCGGATCAATAACAATCACTTCTATGCCGGCAGCTTCTGGGGCGACGACATTGCCAACGCCGCCTTTGTCCATTACCCGAACGAGCGCTGGTTCAAGCCCGGCCCGGACGATGCGCTGCCGCCGGAGATTCTCGACGAATACTGCCTCGACATCTACAATCCCGATGGCGAGCTCAATGGCTCGCACCTGGTCGACACCAACTCCGGCAATGTGGAACGCGGCATCTGCTCGCTGCCGTATGTGCGCCAGTCGGATGGTGCGGTCGTGTATTTCCCATCCAATTTGATCGAAAACCTCTTTGTCAGCAACGGCATGAGTGCTGGCAATACGCTGGCCGAAGCGCAGGTGCAATGCCTGTCGGAGATCTTCGAAAGGGCGGTCAAACGCGAAATTATTGAGGGTGAAATTGCCTTGCCGGACGTGCCGCAGGACGTGCTGGCCAAATACCCCGGCATTCTGGCCGGTATCCAGGGCCTGGAAGAACAGGGTTTCCCGGTACTCGTGAAAGACGCCTCGCTGGGCGGCGTCTACCCAGTCATGTGCGTCACCCTGATGAACCCGCGTACCGGCGGCGTATTTGCCTCATTCGGCGCCCATCCAAGCCTGGAAGTAGCGCTCGAACGCAGCCTGACGGAATTGCTGCAAGGGCGCAGTTTTGAGGGCTTGAACGATCTGCCGCAGCCCACCTTTGCCAGCCACGCAGTGACCGAACCCAACAATTTTGTCGAGCATTTCATCGATTCGAGCGGCATCGTGTCGTGGCGCTTCTTTAGTGCCAAAGCCGACTACGATTTGGTCGAATGGGATTTTTCGGGCCAAGGCGCCAATTCCAATGCCGACGAAGCGGCGTCCATGCTGGGCATTCTTGAGGAAATGGGCAAAGAGGTCTACATGGCCTTGTACGACCAGCTGGGCGCGACCGCGTGCCGGATTCTGGTGCCCGGTTATTCGGAAATCTATCCGGTCGAAGATTTGATCTGGGATAACACCAACAAGGCGCTCCTGTTCCGCGCCGATATCCTGAATCTGCATCGCCTTGACGACGACAGCCTGGCAGCGTTGCTGGAACGCCTGGAGAGCAATGAGCTTGACGATTACGGTGATATTGCCACCTTGATCGGCATCGAATTTGACGAAAATACGGACTGGGGCCAGTTGACCGTCCTGGAGTTGAAGTTGCTGATTCAGTTGGCGTTGCAGCGATTTGAAGAAGCCCATGAGCTCGTCGGAGCGTTCCTGCAATACAACGACAACAGCGTCGAGCGCCGCTTGTTTTACCAGGCCCTGAATGTGGTGCTTGAAGTGGAGCTCGACGAAGACTCGGACCTCGACGATTACGAGGTCAATTTCCGCCGGATGTATGGCAACGCCCGGATGGACGCCGTGCTCGGTTCCATGGATGGCAGTGTGCGTTTCTTTGGCTTGACACCAACGAGCATGCAGCTCGAAGGCCTCGACAGGCATGCGCGTTTGATCGACAGCTACAAGAAGCTGCACATAGCGCGGGCCAAGGTGGCTGCATCATCCTAGCCAGTCCACAGCCATAGGTGAATTACGCATAATTTATATTATGTAAAATGATGGTGCCACACAGGTGCGCTATTGAATTCTGTATTGGTAAGGATTGGTGGGAGGTTTGAGTGCGGACAGACCGCTTGCCATATTGGGACAAACGGATTGCAATATTGGGGCAAACGGTTTGCAATATTTCAACCCGTGTGTCCATGGCACTAGTTGAACACCGCTTGTTGGATTGCCTCTCCAACTTGAATTTCTTAAGACTTCGGCGTGTAGTTCCGCTCTCGAACCTCAATGTCGGTGTCACTTACTCCGCTACTCCTAAGCGCTTCTTCAAGCGCCTTTAAATCGCCGATCTCATTTCCGCCTTTTTATACAATGGTTTTAAAAACGAGATATGGCCGCGCCATTGACCATCGAATAGAGCCACACGAAAAACTCATGCAGCTTTCTATAGCAAACTTATGGGATCATGAAATCGCCCACTTCTTGTATACTTCGTCGCCGTTGCGCTTCCCAATGAGTAATACAAAGACAGTATTGTCGTCGTCCGAATAGATGATGCGGTACTCGCCCACATCAACGCGGCGCTCGCCGCTCTTGGCACCTTTCAGAACTTGGCTGTCATGCGGCCTTGAATCGGCCAAAAGGCCCATAATTGCCTTCCCTATTTGCCTGTACTGTTTTGCATCCAGGCGCTTCCAGTCCTTCGCTGCATCATGTGTTATTGCTAGTTTTTTCATTGTCGAAGTTCCCAAATTTGTTCAGGAGCGCATCGACATTTTCGGCCCCAACAAAACCCTCTTTGCGGGCGGCATCAGCCTTCATGAGCCAAAGCCTATCTTCAAGTTCTTGAAGCTTCTCAATCATCGATTCATACTCGACCTTCGAAACCAGATAAGCGGTCAAACGTTCATGTTTCGTAATTCCAACAGGGCGGCCCAACGCTGTATCCAACAACTCACCGAAACGTGCCTTCGCATCCCTTGCACTAAATGTGATTAGGGTAGTTGCATTCATTTTCATCTCCTTGTCAGCGGGACTGGAAGTGAATTCCAGCCCACTCGTGCTTGCGAGGAACGACAATCGACTCTCGGGACAAGCTCTCCCTTGCGATCAGGGCGTCGCACGGTGTATTCACTATACACCTGGTGGATATAAAGGTCAAAATGACCCAAAAGATCTATTTCGACCACTCTATTGGCACCCGCTCTGTCGTTGGCGTGCTTCTAGGCAGTAATGCAAAAACGACAATGCCGAAACGGGTGTCTACAGGTCCTTATTCAAGCGCTTCTGAAACGGATTTCATTTCTTCACCCTTGGCCAGCACCACCTGAACGATGGTACGCTTGCCCTCCGACGCAGGCGTCAGGCTTACCGTCCGATAGCCAGGATTGTCGTGCTCAGCCTTGTCTGCGGCGGCGCGCAAGGCATGTTTTGTTTTGGCCAACGCGCCGGCCTGGGCGCGCGCGTGGCTCAGATCGTCACCGTCCTTGATCTGCTCGACCTTGGCCACTCTACCGCTGCCATGATCGACCACGACCTCATTGAAGGTGCCGGATTTGGCGGTGTACACGGACAACTGGAGCGCGCCGTTCTCCAGCTCGTATTTGGCGGAGATTGGCTTGCCGCTCTTCGCTGATGCCTCCATTCCCTGCTGAAGCGTGACTTTGGCGCTTGACAGCGCCTTGAGCAAATCGCGTTGGCTGGACGGCTCTTCTGCTGCGGCAGGCAATGACTGGCAGAGCGCGATGGCGCCAAGGAAGGTGGCTACAATAAATTGACGTTGCATGGCAATACCTTTCGATTGTGGATTGGAAGGACTTACGGCCTCACCGGGACAGTGGCGCCGTCACTCGTAAAACACTGCGTCCGCCTACGTTTTTCAATGGGAAGTAGGCCAGATGGGTTGCCGGGTCGACCGCCACAACATGGGCGTTCGGCCCCAGGTAGCCTTCGGCGAGCTTGCTCACTTTGCCGGGCTCTACCTTGAAGAGCGAGACGATGCCGGACTCCCCCGCCACATAAAGCCAGCCGGCAGCCGGATCAAAAGCGAGCACGTCAGGCTCGCCGCCCAGGTCAAAGGTGGACACGATGCGGCGCGATGCGGCGCGATGCCAGGTCGAGCACGATCAATTTATCGTTGCCCTCGCAGGCAATGAAGGCACGGTGCGAGGCGGGATCGATATACATGTCGTGGTTGCCGCGTGCGCCAGGCAAGGCAATCCGCGCGACGACAGCGTTGGTGGCTGGATCGATTTCCACCAATTCGCCGCTGGCCTGGGAGTTGGCGAAAATGTGGCGCGATGCGGCGTCGTATTGCGTATTGCCTGTTTCCCGGCCTATCTTGATGGTGGCGACGCGCTCGTTGGTGATGGTGTCGATGACGGTATTGGTGCCGCCATGTTCATCGGAGATATGGAGTTGGTGCACGGCGGGCGCATAAGCCATGCCGTCCGGATAGGTGCCGGTGGGCGCACGTGCTATCACCTTCAGGCTACGGGCATCAATGACGACCACCTGATTGGCGCCGGTGGCCGTAGCATAAACCCGGCCCAGCTCCGGGATTGCCAGCACGCCATGCACATCCTCGATGGCGGGGATCGTTGCGATGACTTGCCGGCTCTGTGTGTCAAGCACGGTAACGGCGCTGTCGCCAAGGTGGGCAAGGAAAAGACGGTGCGTTGATGGGTCGAGGCTGGCATAGTCCCAGCGCGTGGTGTGGCCTGGCAGCGGGATATCGGCGACCACGCTCAGCGGCAGCGGCGTGGCTGCTGCCAGCAATAGTGGCAGCACCAGCAAAGAGGCCATGCGGCCGATCTTGGGCCGTTCTCGGGCAAGCCACTTCATCATCTTCTCTTCAGGCGCGCGCGGCGTCGAAGCGCGCGGCGACGTTGTCCCAATTGATGATATTGAAAAGGTTGTTCAGGTATTCCGCGCGGCGATTCTGATACTTCAGGTAGTAGGCGTGTTCGAACACGTCCAGCAGCAGCAACGGTTGCACGCCCGCGACGCTCAGCTTTTGGTGGTTCTCGCACTGCAGTACCATCAATTTCCTGGTCGCGGCATGGTAGCCCAGCAGGCCCCAGCCCGATGCTTCGACCGCCGTGCTGGCGGCGATCAGGTGGGCCTTGAATTTATCGTAGGACCCGAATTCAGCGGCGATCGCCTTGGCCAACTCCCCTTTCGGCATGCCACCCTTGCCGGACAAATTGCTCCAATAAATCGTATGCAGGATGTGGCTGGACAGTTGAAAGGCCAGTTCCTTTTCGTAGTGCTTGACCAGGGCGAAATCGCCGCTCTCGCGTGCCTTGGCCAGCGCCTCTTCGGCCTTGTTCGCCGCAGCCGCCGCCGGCTTGTGGTGGAAGGTGTAATGCAGTTCGACGGTTCTGGCATCGATCACCGGCTCGAGCGCGTCGTAGGGAAATGGCAAAGCGGCCACCGCATACTTCCCACTGGCGTCGGTGAGCTGGTCCATGCTGCGGCTGCCTTCTTTGGCCGCCGCATCGGGTAGTTGTGCGCCGATGATTGCGGCGCTGGCGGCGGAGGCCTGGATGAATTGACGACGGGTAGATGACATTTCAATCTCCTTTCAATGATGCAGCAGCGGATAAATCACCAGGCCCGCCACGGCGGCCGCCGCGACGATCACTGGTTCCTGCAATTTCTTGAATTTCCAGAGTAAAACGACCGCCATAACGGCAATCGCCAGCGTCGGCAGATCGACAAGCGAACGACGGGCGATCACGATGACGGAGCCCGTGATGGCGCCCACCGCCGCAGCGGTAATGCCGTCGACGAAGGCCAGCACGCCGGGCACCTTGCCGTATTTTTTGAAATACGGCGCGGGCAGGATCGTAAACAGGTAGCACGGTATGAACGTTGCCAGCCCGGCCACCGAGGCGCCGGGCAAGCCGGCGATCAGGTAGCCGATGAAGCCGACCGTGATCACCACGGGACCGGGCGTAATCATCGCCACCGCCACCGCGTCGACGAACTGCTTGTCGTTGAGCCAGTGGTGCTCCGTCACGACGCCGCCATACAGGAAAGGGACGATGGCTAGCCCGGAACCGAACACGAAAGCGCCGGCCTTGGCGAAGAAGATGCCGATCTGAGTCAACAGCGCCAGGTCGATGCCGGCCGCCACGGCTGGCATGGCCGGCATCTGCGCCAGTGCGATCGCTGGCATGCCGCCCTTCCCTGCCCATGTCGGCGGCGCCCGCAGCAGCCACACCAGGATGCCCGCTGCGATGAACAGCCAGGCCACTTCCGATTCGGTCACCACGGTGACGCCGGCGAGCAGCAGGTAGATGGCCCACAGCAGCTTGTCCTTGCCCACGCTTTTGATGGTCAGCTTGCGCGCGCTGATGGCGATGATGGCGATGACCGCTGCCCCGACGCCGTAAAACACCGCCTGCATCCACGGCAGTCCGCCAAAGCGCATGTAAGCCCAGCCCAAGGCCACCACCATCAGGAAAGACGGCAGCACGAACGCCAATCCCGCCAGCGTCGCACCAGGGATGCGATAGTCCACATAACCCATGTAGATGCCCAATTGCGCAGCCAGAGGGCCAGGTGCCATCTGGGCCAGCGCCAGGCCTTCCTTGTAGTCCGCTTCGCTGATCCACTGGCGTTCTTCCACCAGGTCGCGGTGCATATAGCCGACCAGTGCGACGGGACCGCCAAACCCCAGTGTTCCCAACCGCAGCATGTAGAGCGCCATCTGCCACAAGGTGTAAGCGGCACGGGTGGTTGTTGATGCCTGCTGGTTCATGTGATTTCCTTACTTTTTTCCGCGCGCCGCCTGTGGGTCGCCGGAAAAGTGGAGATAGAGTGCATCGAGCACGGCGCCGACTTCCTGCATCAGATGGTCGTCATCGCTCACGCGCTGCCGTATGCCGCCCAGCATTGCCTCGAACCCGGCCGCCTCCGGCACGAAGCTGCCGCCCGCGTCGAGCGCATGCACCATGGCGCCCAGGCCCATCAGTCCTTTGTCCTTGTCCAGTCCAAAACTGGCACGCAGTACTTCAAACGTGACACGCTCCCCGACGTGGGTAAAGGTGGCCTGGTCAAAGTCGAAGCCGAGCGCATCGGGCGGACAATCAGCCGGGCTGTCGAGCCAGAGAAAGCTGGCCTGTGGATCGATGAAGCGCTTGATCAGCCAGGCGCTGGCCGCCCTGTCCACCAACAGATGGCGCCGGGTGGCCCAGGTGCGGGCCTGGTAGCTGGCGCGCTCGAGCAGCGCGATCGCCCCATCGACGGCTTGCGGTTCGCCCGGTGACAGTACTGCTTCTATTGCGGAAACAAAGTCCAGCCACGCCGCCTCGGTGCTGGCACTGGCCTCATCGGGAAAATAATCGATCGCACGGATGGCTTCGTAGTCGCGCCGCAGTTTGCGCAAGGCCCGATTGAGGTCGGCGGGTGTGGCGCTCGTGAATTCCTGTCGGACCGCAAACAGCGCCCTGGAAAAGGCCGCATAGTCTTCGCTGCGTCCAAACAGCGCCTGGTACATCCTGCCCTGCTCTTCCGAGTCCGCTTGGACGGTCAGCAACCAGGCGCTGCCCCCTTCGCGGATGGTCTCGCCTGCAAGTTCGTCCAGTTGCCGGCGTAGCGCGCCCTGGTCTGGCAGCAGGTAGGCGCCATCGCGCATGGCGCAACCGCCCAGGCCCTTGAGTGTGCGCCAGATGCGCATGCGGGCGGTCGCGCTATTGGTAGGCAGGCTGACGATCAAGGCCAGCCAGGTGGGGGTTGCTGTAGTCATATGCTTAGCATAGTACTAAGTCGTGTTTACTACAAGATTTATCGCTATCTCTACAATTTTCTTATCTGTAGTGGACCAGGCAGTGCGCTTGATCCCCGTCTTTTCCTTCCCGGTGCGTCCAAGACCAGCGCTTTCACTTCGATGACCTGTACGGCATCGGCCGCCATCCTACTATCGCCCTATACCACGTACTTTTAAAGGGCCAGTCGATGGATGACGTAGTGACATATGAAACGCAAGGCGCAGTGGCATGCTTGACGCTTAACCGGCCGAGGGCAATGAATGCCCTGAATTTGTCGATGCTGCTGCAACTGGAGCAGCACCTGGCCCGGATCTGCGCCGACGTTACGCTGCGCGTGTTGATCCTGACCGGCGCCGGCGGCGCCTTCTGCGCCGGTGCCGACCTCAAAGAAGTGCTGGCCGGTGCTGCCCTCCCCCCTGGCGATGCCGACTTCCTGGACCGCTGCAGCGCGGTGTTCGGCATGCTGCGCGACTTCCCCAAACCGGTCATCGTCGCCCTGAACGGCGTCACCATGGCAGGCGGCCTGGAATTGGCCATGTGCGCGGACATCATCGTCGCCGCTGACAGCGCCACGATCGCCGACGCACACGCAAACTTCGGCGTCTTTCCAGGCGCCGGTGGTGCTGCCGTGCTGCCGCGCCTGATCCCGCTGAACATGGCCATGTACCTGCTGCTAAGCGGCAAGGCGCTGTCCGCCTGCGCGATGCAAGCTTGCGGCCTGGTCTGCGAAGTGCATCCGGATGCCGAACTGGCCGAGGCCACGCTCAAGCTGGCAAAGAAGATCGCCCAGCATAGCCCCGTCGCGCTGCGCCGCATGAAGGAAGTGGCGCGCAACTCGGCCGACAAGCGCCGCGCCGACGCCCTGCTGCACGAACAGGTGATGCTGCGCGAGCACTTGCGCTCGGCCGACCTGCAAGAAGGCCTGCAAGCCTTCGCCGAAAAACGCAAGCCGGCCTTCCAGGGCCGCTAAGCCCTCCGCAATTCAAGGACCACCATGAATGATCTCTTCATCGCCGGTGTGGGCATGACCAAATTCGGCCGCCTGCTCGACTCGAGCGTCTACGATTTGACCGGCGAAGCCATTGCGCTCGCCTTGGCCGACGCGGGCTGCGACAAGGCCGACATCGGCACCGCTGTCTACAGCACCATGACCAATGGCTTCCTGCAGGGCCAGACCGCCATCCCCGGCCCGATTGCCATGCGTCGTGCTGGTATCGAAGGCATTCCCGTCTTCAGCGTGGAAAACGCTTGCGCCTCCGGCACTTCGGCCCTGAACTTGGCGGCCATGGCCATCCGCGCAGGCAGTTGCGACATTGCGCTGGCCGTCGGTGCCGAGAAAATGCATGTGGCAGACAAGGCCAGGATGTTTGCCGTGTTCGACGGCGGCTGGGACGTCTCCACCGTCGATGCCAATAAAAATACGCTGCTGGCCATGGGCGAAGGCGTTACGCCGCCGCCGGGCACCATGTCGGAGCGCCCCTACAGCGTGTTCATGGACGTGTATGCGGCCATCTGCCGCAACCACATGCAGCGCTACGGCACCACGCAACGCCAGATCGCCGCGGTCGCCGTCAAGAACCATGCGCACTCGGTGCACAATCGGCTGGCCCAGTTCCAGAAGGCTTTCAGCATCGAGGAAGTGCTGGGGTCCCCACCCATCGCCTATCCGCTCACCACCCTGATGTGCTCGCCGATCAGCGACGGCGCGGCCGCCGTGCTCTTATGCAGCGCCGAAGGTCTCAAGCGATTGAAAGGCGACGCGCGCCGCGCCGTGCAGGTGCTGGCCAACGTGATCCAGACCGGCACCAGCCGCGGGCTGGATGAGCCGGAAAAAGTCATCGCCCACCTGGCAGCGAAAAAAGCCTACGAACTGGCCGGCGTGTCCCCGTCCGACATTTGCGTGGCCGAGGTGCATGACGCTTCCGCCATCGGCGAAATCATCAACGCCGAATCGCTGATGCTGGTGCCCTTCGGCGAAGGCGGCCCGTGCGCCGAACGCGGCGACTTCAGCATCGGTGGCCGGATCCCGATCAACCCGTCCGGCGGCCTGGAATCGAAGGGCCACCCCATCGGCGCCACGGGCCTGGGCCAGATCCACGAGCTGGTGACGCAGCTGCGCGGTGAAGCGGGCCAGCGCCAGGTGCAGGGAGCGCGCATCGCGATCCAGGAAAACGGTGGTGGCCTGTACGGCATCGAAGAGGCGGTGGTCGGCGTGACCATCCTCGCTAAACAATAATTCAAGGAGCACACCATGGGCTATGTATCGCGCACCGAAGAACAACAGGGCGCCGTCGACGGCCTGCGCCGCTACCTGGCAGCCGAAGTCGACGCGGTTTTCCAGAAAGAATACCGCGACACTTTCATGCCGCGCGAAGTGATGGTCGGCTTCACCCGCAAGCTGGCCGAATTCGGCTTGATTGCCGGCTCCGTCAAGCAGGAGCACGGCGGCCTGGGCATGGACTGGATGACGATGATCCAGCTGTTCGAGGAAGTTTGCGCCACCTCCATCGACCTGTCGGTGCCGGTGCTGATCAACTCCTTCGGCGCGCAGATGCTCTCGCGCCTGGCAAGTGATGAAGTACGCGAGCGCTACCTGCCAGGCTTGCTGAGCGGCGAGCTGTTTTGCTCGGTCGCCATTTCCGAGCCGGACGTTGGCTCCAATGTACTGGAGGTCAAGACGCGCGCCCGGCGCGATGGCGACGACTACATCATCCATGGCGAGAAGACCTGGATCAGCAACGGAATGTATTCCGACATCCTGTTGTGCACCTGCCGCAGCGGCGACGACCCGCGTCGCGGCCTGACCCACTTCTTACTTGACCGCAAGGAGCATCCTTACGAGGTGCGCAACATCAAGAAGATCGCCTGGAACAGCCAATCGACTGCGCAGATCTTCCTCGACAACGTACGCGTGCCAGCCAAAAACATGTTGGGCAATGAAGGCGAAGCACTGAAAAACACGCTGGTGATGTTTGAGCGCTCGCGCGTCTTCGTCGCCGCGCAGGGCCTGGGCACCGGGCGCCGCGCACTCGAAGAAGCGGTGAAGTACGCCCGTGAGCGCAAGCAGCACGGCAAGCTGATCGCCGGTCACCAGCTAATTTCCGGCATGCTCGCCGAGATGGCCACCAACGTCGATGCCGCCCGCCTGCTGGTCTACCGTGCCGCCGACATGATCGAGCAAGGTGTGCCGGCCGAAATGGAGGCGGCCATGGCCAAGTATTTCGCCTGCGAGATGGCCGTCAAGGTGGCGCGCCAGGCGGTGCAGATCCATGGCGGCAACGGCGTGACCACGGAATTCCTGGTCGAGAAACTGGCGCGCGAAGCGATCGTCACCCCCATCCCTGAAGGCACGACCCAGATGCAGCAACTGATCATCGGCCGCGCCCTGACCGGCGTGAGCGCATTCTAAACAAGGAGCACACCATGCGTATTCAAGACAAAGTTGTCGTCATCACGGGCGGCGCGTCGGGCCTGGGCCTGGCCACTGCCCACTACCTGGCCGAAGAAAAAGGCGCCCGTGTCGCCATCTTCGACATGAACGCCGACGCCGGCCAGAAGGCCGTCGTGGCACTGGGCGCACAACGCGCCCTGTTCGTCGCTACCGATGTGGCGGACGAAGTGTCGGTGCAGAATGCCGTCAACGCCGTCATGGAGCACTTCGGCGCCATCCACGTCTGCATCAACGGCGCCGCCCTGGCCAACGGCTTCAAGATCCTCGATCGTGAAGGCAAGGCCGCGCCGCTGGCCAGGTTTGCCAATATCACCGCCGTCAACATCAACGGCGTATTCAACGTCATGTCCAAGTGCGCAGAGCAGATGGCGAAGAACGACGCCGAAGCGGGAGAGGAGCGCGGCGTGGTCATCAACATCTCCTCCGGTGCTGCCTTCGAAGGCCAGATCGGCCAGACCGCCTATGGTTCTTCGAAGGCGGCCCTGATCGGCATGAACATCCCGGCCGCGCGCGAACTGGGCGCGATCGGTGTGCGCGTCAACGCCATCGCGCCCGGCCTGTTCATGACCGCCATGGTGGCCGCGCTGGACGAGACTGTGCTCAATGCGCTGAAGGGCGCCACGGAAGCGCCCAAGCGCCTGGGCGACGTGCGCGAATTCGCCCACACCTGCGCCTACCTGATCGAAAACGCCTACGTCAACGGCGAAACCATCCGCCTCGACGGCGCAGCGCGCTTGCGTGCCAGGTAAGCCGAACACGCCAGGAGACTTGCATGAAAATGAATTTTAGCCGCGTCATGCGGCTGATGGCCCAGCGCTACCGCGACCAGGAAGCCATCGTCAACGTCGAACGCAAGCGTCGATATACCTACGGCCAGTACCATCGGCTCACCAACCGCATCGCCCATGCCCTGCGCACGACGCTGCGGGTCGGCCTGGGCGAGAAGTTCATGCTGATCCTGGAAAATGACAACTTGAGCCTGATGATGTTCCCGGCCGTGCTCAAGCAAGAAGGCACGGTGGCACTGACCAACCTGCGCGACCCGATGGAGGAGCACGAACGCCAGCTGCTGCAGGTCATGCCCAAGGTCGTATTCATCGAAACCGGCCTGCTCGACGCCTACTACGGCATGCTGCGTGAACATGGGTGCGAAATCGTGGTGATGGACTGGCAGGACGGCGCCACGCTGCGCCCCGGCGTGCACGCTTTCTGGGACATCGTGAACGCGGCATCGGACGCCGACACCGGCGTCGAACTCGACACCGCCGAGCATGTCTTCATGCTGCGCTTCACCGGCGGCACCACAGGCAAGAGCAAGTGCGCGATGTACTGCATCGACAATATCACGGCCGCGCGCGACGGCGGCTTCATCAACACCGACATGGCCTTCAGCAGCAAGACGCGCCTGCTGCACGTGGCGCCACTGTCGCATGGCACCATGATCACCTTCTTCCCCACCTTCTTCGGTGGCGGGGCCAATCTGACGATGAACCAGCTCGACCTCGAACAATGGCGCGCCGTGGTGGAAGCCGAACGCGTGACCCACTCCTTCCTGGTGCCGACGGTACTGTACCGCCTGCTCGACCTGCAACGCGCCGCCCCGCGTGACTTCTCTTCGCTGACGACGCTGATCTACGGCGCCGCCCCCATGAGCCCGTCGAAACTGGGCGAGCTGGTCGACTGCTTCGGCCAGATCTTCGTGCAAGGCTATGCGGCCACCGAGTCCATCATGTTCGTCGCCACGCTCGGCAAGGCCGACCACGCGCCGGGCACGCCGCAGGCATTGGCACGCCTGGGATCCACCGGCCAGGTCACCGCCGGTGTCGAAGTGTTCCTGGCCGATGCCGACGGCCAGGAGGTGGCGCCCGGAGACACCGGCGAAATCCGCATCCGCAGCCATGGTGTGATCAAGGGCTACTACAACGACGCGCAGGCGAGCGCCGCCGAATTCCTGGACGGCGCCTGGCGCTCGGGCGACTTGGGGCGCATCGATGCGGACGGCTACCTGACCATTGTCGACCGCATCAAGGACATGATCATCAGCGGCGGCTTCAACGTCTATGCGGTGGAAGTGGAAGCGGCGCTGGCCAGCCACCCGGCCGTGATGATGTCGGCCGTGGTGGGCGTGCCGCATGCCGAATGGGGCGAAGCCGTCCACGCTGAAGTGCTGTTGCGTGCCGGCTGCACGGCCACAGCGCAGGAATTGATTGCCCACGTCAAGAGTGCCCTGGGTGGCTACAAGACGCCCAAGACCCTGGTATTGGTCGATGCGCTGCCCACTTCCGTGGTCGGCAAGGTGCTGCGGCGCCAGGTGCGCGACAAGTACTGGCAAGGCCTGGCCAGAAAGGTCAGCTAGCCATGCGCGTCAAGTCCATATTTCTGCTGGCGACCCTGCTGGGCACGCCAATGGCGCTTGCCGGGCCGCTGCCCGCCACGCCCGCCACCATTGCCGCGCAGGCGGAAAGCGCACGTGCGCTGCCGGCGCCCGATCCGGACCTGCAAGCCGACCTCGAACGCGGTTACCTGGGCAGCAGCCCCGACGCCGAGACGCGCGCAGCGGACGGCCGCGTGGTCTATACGCTCAAGGGCTATGAATTCCTGAATGACGCGCCGGCTCCCGCAACGGTCCACCCCGGGCTGTGGGAACAGGCGCGCAAGAGCATGCGCCACGGCCTGTACCGCGTCACGGAAGGCTTCTACCAGGTGCGCGGCATGGACCTGACCAATATGACCATCGTCGAAGGCAAGACAGGCCTGATCGTGATCGATCCGATGATGACCGCCGAGACAGCGCACGCCGCCCTGGAACTGTACTACCGCTACCGGCCGCGCAAGCCGGTGCTGGCGGTGTTCTACAACCACAGCCATGTGGACCACTACGGCGGTGTGAAAGGCATCGTCAGCGAGGCCGATGTCCGGGCCGGCAAGGTGCAGATCATCGCCCCGGCTGGCTTCATGAAGAGCGCTGTGGCCGAGAACGTCATGGCGGGCAACGCCATGAGCCGGCGCAGCGAATACCAGTTCGGCACCACGCTGCCACGAGGCGCGCAGGGCCAGGTCGACCTGGGTGGCGCCAAGGCGCTGCCCAACGGTACGATCACGCTGATTCCACCGACCCGCGAAATCAGCCAGCCGCTCGAGACGCTATTCATCGATGGCGTCGAGATCGTCAACATGCTCACGCCAGGCACCGAGGCGCCAGCCGAGATGGTGCATTACTTCCCCCGCCACAAGGTGCTCGACACCGGCGAACTGGCCCTGCCCACCCAGCACCAGCTGCTCACGCTGCGTGGCGCCGAAATCCGCGACGGCCACGCCTGGTCGCAATACCTGAATGGCGCACTGCAACGCTTCGGCGCCGGCACCGAGGTGCTTGTGGGCCAACATGGCTGGCCGGTGTTTGGACAGCAGCGTGTGGCCAGCTACCTGTCCAGGCAGCGCGACCTGTATGCCTGGCTGCACGACCAGACGCTGCGCCTGGCCAACCACGGCTTCAAGCCGGTCGAGATCGCCGAGACCCTGCGCGCCAGCGTGCCCGCCAGCCTGGCCGGCGAATGGTATCTGCGCGGTTACTACGGCTCCATCCAGCGCAACGCCAAGGCGGTCTACCAGCAATACATGGGCTGGTACGACGGCAACCCGGCCCATATGGATGCGCTCAGCGCGGTCGATTACGGGCGCAAGTTTGTCGCCTATGGCGGCGGTGCCGACCAGATCATCAAGCAGGCCCAGGCAGACTTCGCGCGCGGCGAATACCGCTGGGTGGCGCAGGCCATGGACCACGTGGTGCACGCCGAGCCGGCCAACGCCCCAGCCCGCGAGCTCGCTGCCGCGGCCATGGAGCAACTGGGCTACCAGTCCGAATCGGCAGTCGAACGCAACGCCTACCTCAGCGCGGCGATGGAACTGCGCAGCGCCGGCAAGACCGTGCCATCGCCTCTTCGCACGGGCAGCCCGGACACCATCGCCGCGCTGTCACTGGAGAATATCTTCGACTTCATGGGCGTGCGGCTAAATGCGCCCAAGGCCGAAGGCAAGCACCTGATGCTGAACTGGACCTTCACCGACCAGGGCCGCAAGAACTATGTACTGAACCTGGAGAACTGCGCACTGACCTGGAACGTGGCGCCGCCGGCCCCGCAAGCCCATGCCACGCTGGCGCTGAGCCGCGCCACGCTGGACCGTATCCTGTCCCGGCAACTGGCACCCAGGGAAGCGATGATGGCCGGCCTGATCAAGGTCGAGGGCGATCCGGCGGCGCTAGGCGAGCTGCTCGCCCTGCAGGACAGCTTTGCACCGGGCTTCGAACTGGTGCTGCCGCTAAAAAGGTAGGGGGCGCTCAGGCTTGCTGACGGAACTCGGTGGGCGAGACACCCGTCCAGCGCTTGAAGGCGCGCGTGAAATTGCTGGTGTCGGCAAAACCGAGCAGGAAGGTCACTTCGGTCACGGAACGTGCCGCCTGCTGCAAATAGCCGCACGCCAGTTCCATGCGTGTCTTGTCGAGCAGTTCCTGGAAGTGCGTGCCGCGTTGGGTCAGCTTGAGGTGCAGGGCGGCGGGACTCATGCACAGGGCCGACGCCACTTTCTCGCGGTTGCATTCGCCGTCCGGCAGCAGTTCGATAATCTTCTGGGTCACGCCGGTGATGACATCATTCTTGTCCAGCTTTGCCAGGTAGCCGATGATGATCTTGTCGTTGACGTGGGCAAGTTCAGGACAGGAACCGACGAGTGGCGTGTGCAGCGCGTCGCGCGCCAGTACCAGTTCGCTCGCGCCATGGTCAAACATGACTGGCGCGCGGAACAGCGTCCCGTATGGTGCACCGCCTTCCAGCGGCACCGGGTGGTTGAAGCCCACGCGCAGCGGATTGAATCCGGGCTTGTGCAGCTGGCGCATCGTCAGCACGAGAAAGGCCAGGAAACAGTCCTCGGTTTCGCCGCACACCGGCACCACGTGTCGTAGCCGCAGGGTCACTTCGTCGCCATTTTCGGCCAGGCTCACTTCGGCCACCTGCGACACCAGGCGCATATAGCGCTCCAGGCGTCGGCAGAAATCGAACAGCGTCGCGCTGGCCGCCAGCGCGTAACCCAGGGCGTGCAGGTTGGAGATATGGATGTGGCGTGCCACGGCCAATCCGAAATAGGGATTGTTGGTGACGTCGACGCAGGCCCGGTACAAACGCGTCATCGTCTCGGTCGGCAGGCGCATCATCGGATCGTTCGTCAATTCCCCTTCGATGCCGACGGCCGCGAAGATGCGCGCACTGTCCACGCCGCAGGCGTCGAGCGCGCGCGCCACCGCCAGGCCATAGCTGCCAATGGTCGTGAACTGGGCCCCAGCGCTGGCCGCCGCCGGTTTCGCTTCCCGCATAGATTTGTCCTTGCAAGAATTCAATAGACTCTTGTACTGCGGTGCCCGGGTGCTGTCAACCTGCGTTTTATCTGCTGGCGCCGCCAGTACAGGATCCCGCCCAGCAGAACAACACCCGCCGCCACGATTGGTGCGGCTGCCTTCAGCCTGGGCAACAGGACATGCTGCACTGCATACAGCTGGCCTTGCGCCAAATAATCGTAGCCCTTCGGCATGGGCAGCACGCCGTTGGCCTTGGCATAGGCTGCGTAGTCGACCTGCAATTCTGCGAATTTTCCGGGCAGGGCCTGCTGGAGGTCCTGTGTTTCACCCGGGTCCGCTTCGATGTCGTACAAATGCCAGCGGCCGTCGCCCGCAGGCGCCAGGTTGCGCATCAATTTGTAGCTGTCCTTGAACAGGGCAGCATTCCCGGACAGTTCGTAGCCGATCGCCTCGCCCGGCGCATGCGTGCGTTGCGCCGCGCCCTGCAGGACCGGCACCAGGCTGCGGCCGATGATGGGCTCCACGCCAGCGTCCCGGTAGCTGCCAAGGTGTGGCGCGATGCCGGCCGCCGCGAGCAGCGTGGGCATGATGTCGGTGACGTGCGCGAAGGACGGTGCGATGGTGCCGGGGCGTATGCCCGGCAAACCGGCAATGATCAGCGGCGTGCGCAGTCCGCCCTCGCCGGCAAAGAATTTGTAGCCGCTCAACGGTGAAGCAGCTGCGCTGGCCCAGCTCGGCCCCAGGCTGGCATAAGCGCCCTTCCCGCCCATGCGCTCGATGGCGCTGGAATAGTTCGCCGCCAGCCAGAGCCGGATCGCCAGCACGCTGGCCGGATCGGTCGGTTCGGGGCCGTTGTCCGACAGGAAGACGAACACCGTGTTTTCGTACTGGCCGTTCTGGCGCAGACGTGCGACCAGGCGCCCCACTTCGGCGTCCATGGCCTCGGCCATGGCGGCGTAGACTTCCATGCGGCGCGCCTCGTAATGCTGCTGCCCGGGCGTGAGTGCGCGCCAGTCCGCCGTGCTGGCCATGTCCGCCATGGGTGTGGCGGGCCGTATCAGCCCCAGCTCGCCCGCGCGCTCGCTGCGGGACTGGCGCAGTGCGCTCCAGCCGGCATCGTAGCGCCCGCGGTATTTGTCGATATAGGTTTGCGGTGCCTGCAGCGGGATGTGGTTGGCCTGGAAGCCAAGGTAAGCGAAGAAGGGCTGGCCGTCGGCACGGCCCTGCGCGATGTAGTCGAGCGCCTTGTTGACGATGAAGGTGGACGAATAGTAGTCCTTGGGGAGCTGGGCCGGCTGGCCCTGCTCGTACCAGTTGGCCTTGTCGTACAAGAAGATGTAGGGCCGCTGCTCCCAGTTGTCCGAGCCGCTGTCGGCCTGGATGTAGGAGCGCTCGAAGCCGCGCCGATTCGGCAGTGTCTGCGGAGTCTTGCCGAGATGCCACTTGCCGGTGATATAGGTGTGGTAGCCCTGGTCGCGCAGCATGCTGGCCAGGGTCACGGCCCGTCCATTGAGTACCCCCTCATAGCCGGGGCGGCCCAGGTGGACGGTGGGCATGGTCTCGGGCATATTGCCAAGGCCGTTGCGGTGGTTGTCCACGCCCGTCAGCAGCATGGCGCGGGTCGGCGAGCAGGACGCTGCCACGTGAAAATTCGAGAAACGCACGCCGCGCCGCGCCAGCGCGTCAATGTTCGGCGTGGCGATCTCACTGCCATAGGCGCCGACGTCGGAAAAACCCCAGTCATCGGCCACCAGCACGACAATATTCGGCCGCTCTGGCGGTGCCGAGGCAGCCGGCCCGGCCGCCAATGCTGCCAGCAGCGATGCGGCAAAGTGGTCGGTCGTATTGGTCATCTTGGCGGCTCCGCGCTGTAAATAGCTGACATGATAGGACGGCCGTTTCGGCGCAGCAGGTCATCGCAGTGAATCTTCCAGTCCGCCTGTGCGTTCAACATACAGACCTGCGAACTGCAGGAGTTGACCTGCCGGCCGGGCGCATTGCCGCCATACTCGCCTGGCAATCTATTCAAAGGAATACCCATGTTCGACTATGTCATTGTCGGTGCCGGCTCGGCCGGCTGCGTGCTGGCCAACCGCCTGTCCGCCGACCCGGCGGTCAAGGTCTGCCTGCTCGAGGCCGGTGGCGAGAACCGCTCCGTATTGGTACGCACACCGGGCGCCTTCGGCTATTTCATGTTCAGCAGGAAGTATAACTGGCGCTTCAAGGCCAAGTCCGATCCGCAGGTGCGGCGCGGCAGTCCGATGTTCCTGCCACGCGGCAGGGGCCTGGGCGGCAGCTCCGCTGTGAACGGCATGGTCTACATCCGTGGACTGGCGCGCGACTACGACGAATGGGCTGCGCTGGGCAATGAGGGCTGGAGCTATGCGGACGTCCTGCCCTACTTCAAGCGCTCGGAGCACAATATACGCGGTGCCAGCGCAGTGCATGGCAGTGGCGGGCCCTTGCATGTGTCCGACAGCGAATTGCACTACCCGATCAGCAAGGCCATGCTGGCAGGCGCGCGTGAAGTTGGCCTGCCGATGACCGACGACTTCAATGGCGCGCAGCCGGAAGGCGCGGGCGCTTACCAGTTCACCATCAAGGACGGGCACCGCTGCGGCGCTGCGACGGCCTTTCTCGAACCAGCGCGCCAGCGCCCCAACCTTACCGTGATCACCAACGCGCACGTGACGAGCCTGGCGCTGGAAGGGAAAAGCGCGCGCGGCGTGCACTTTGACGTCGGCGGCAAGGCGCAGTTGGTCACTGCGGCGCGCGAAGTCATTCTTTCGGCGGGCGCATATGGCAGCCCCCAGATCCTGCAGTTGTCCGGCATCGGTGATCCAGTGGAACTGGCCCGGCACGGCATCGTCCCAGCGCATGCGCTTCCCGGTGTGGGCGCCAACCTGCAGGAGCACGTCGATGCCTGCGTGCTGAGCGCGGCCCGCAAACACTGCGGACTGAGCCTGACCTTGGGCGGTGTGATCCACATGGCCAGGGCGATCTGGGCCTATTGGCGCCGTGGGGAGGGCCTGCTGCGCGCATCGGCCACCGAGGTCGGCGCGCTGCTGCGTTCGAGCGCCGCACAGTCTATTCCCGACGTGCAGTACCACGCTGTGCCGGTGTTGTTCGATGATTCGGGCCGTGATGTGTCGCTGCTGCGCCAGCTTGGCTATTCGATGCACGTGTATGTGCTGCGGCCGAAGTCGCGCGGCAGCGTCACGCTGAAGAGCGGCGACCCGTATGCGCAACCGCTGATTGACCAGCGCCTGCTCACCCATCCGGACGACGTCAGGTCGCTGCTGGATGGCATCCGGCTGGCGCGGCGCTGGCTGGCCGCACCGGCACTGGCGAACTACCACGAACGCGAACTGGCGCCAGGCAGCGAGCGCGTGAGCGACGCGGACTTGCTGCAGGCCTGCCGCGAGCGTTTGGGGAACGGCTACCATCCGGCCGGAACTTGCAAGATGGGCGTCGACCCCATGGCGGTGGTCGGACCGGACTTGCGCGTGCACGGCATGGCGAACCTGCGCGTGGTCGATGCGTCCATCATGCCGACGCTAGTGAGCGGCAACACCAACGCACCCACCATCATGATTGCGGAAAAGGCGGCCGATTTGATTATTGCAACAAGGCGGGATGAATGAACACAATGGAGAAGAGCATGGGTGTACTGGATGGCGTTCGCGTCCTTGAAATCGCAGGCCTGGGTCCTGCGCCGTTCTGCGGCATGCTGCTGGCCGACATGGGCGCGCAGGTCACGCTGGTGGAGCGTCCCGCCGGCAAGGGTGACGATCCACTCCACCTCGGCAGGAACGCAATCATCAACCGCGGCAAGCGTTCGCTGGCACTGGACCTGAAGGATCGACTGGCGATGGAGGCGGCGCTCAACCTGGTCGAGGGGGCCGACGTGCTGATCGAAGGCATGCGCCCTGGCGCGATGGAACGCCTGGGCCTGGGCCCGGACGCCTGCCTTGCGCGCAATCCGCGCCTGGTGTACGGCCGCATGACTGGCTGGGGCCAGCAAGGTCCGCTGGCGCAGGCAGCGGGCCACGATATCAACTACATCGCACTGTCCGGCGCGCTGTGGTTCTCCGGCACGCCCGGTACCGCGCCGATGGCGCCACCCACGCTGGTGGGGGATTTGGGCGGCGGCGCGCTGTACCTGGCAATGGGCGTGCTGGCAGGCGTGCTGTACGCGCGCACACACGGAACGGGCCAGGTCATCGATGCCGCCATCGTCGATGGCAGCGCAAATATGATGAATTTGCTGTTGTCGGCGCATGCCGCTGGCCAGCAGCCGATGGCGCGCGGCCGTGGGATGCTCGATGGCCCCCACTGGTACGGCAGCTACCGGTGCGCCGATGGCCATTACATCAGCATTGGCGCACTGGAGCCGCAATTTAGCACCCTGCTGTTCGCCAAGCTGGGACTGGCCGGCGAGGCCGATTTCAACCATCCCTACAACCCGCGCACCTGGACCAGGCTGCGCACGCGCCTTGAAGGCATCTTTGGCGCACAGCCCCGTGCCCATTGGGTGAACCTGATGGAAGGCAGCGATGCCTGCTTCGCACCGGTGCTCTCGCCGGCCGAGGCCTTGACCCACCCGCACATGGTGGCGCGCGATATCTATTTCGAGCACGACGGCATGTTGCAGGCACGCCCTGCCCCGCGCTTTTCTGCCTGCGCGTCCAGGCCGGGCGTGGTCCCGGGACGCGGTCAACACGGCGCCGAGATCCTGCTCGAGGCCGGACTCGATGCCGCTTCGATCGCCCACCTGCTCAATGCGAGCGCATCGAGCTGAACACGCGGATCGTCAATCTGCGCTTTACTTCCATACTTCGACTATTATAGAATCGTCGTATTCAATAGATCGGAGCACCCCATGGACACCATGAAAGCGCTCGCCGCCCTCGCGGCATTGGCGCAGGAATCCCGGCTGGCCGTTTTCCGCCTGCTGGTCACGCTTGGACCTGCCGGCATGGCCGCCACCAGGATCGCCGAACACCTTGGCATCGCCGCTTCTTCGTTGTCGTTCCACCTCAAGGAATTGAGCCACGCCGGGCTGATCGTGGCGCGCCAGGACGGACGCTTCGTCATCTACGTGGCCAATTTTGAGGTCATGAATTCCCTGATCGGCTTCCTCAGCGAGAACTGCTGCGCTGGCCAGCCTTGCACGGTCCTCGGCGAGAGTGGCGGTGTGCGGCCATGACGATTGCACGACGTCTTGTCGCCGAAGGCCTGGGTACGGCGCTGCTGCTCGCCGTCGTTGTCGGTTCCGGCATCATGGCCGAACGCCTGGCCGGTGGCAACGTCGCCATTGCGCTGCTGGCCAATGCGTTCGCCACCGGCGCCGGGCTGGTTGCGCTGATATTGATGTTCGGCGCCATCTCCGGTGCCCACTTCAATCCCGTCGTGACCCTGTCCGAAGCGTGGCAGAAGCATATGCCGGCGTCCGAGGTGCTGCCCTATATTGCCGTGCAATGTGCCGGTGCCTTTGCCGGCGTCGCTGCCGCGCACGGCATGTTTGGCGAGCCGCTCTTTTTCGCCTCCGAGCATGTGCGCACTGGCGCCGCCCAATGGTGGAGCGAGTTTGTCGCGACCTTCGGCCTGATCGCGGTCATCATTGGCGTCTCGCGCAGCCGCCCGGGCGCGACGCCGTTTGCCGTCGCCGCCTATATCACGGCGGCATATTGGTTCACGTCCTCGACATCGTTTGCCAATCCGGCCGTGACCCTGGCGCGCAGTGCCACCAATACCTTCACCGGCATCCGCCCTGGCGACGCACCCGGCTTCATTGCCGCGCAGTTGGCTGGTGCGACGTGCGCCACGCTGCTTTTTTGCTGGCTCTATCGGGCCGAGGCCACCCATGTCTGACGCCCTGCCAAACATCAAATTGGCGCAACTCGATACGCCAAGCCTTGAAAAGCTTGAACCGATCGGCGCGCTGACCCATCCGCCGCGCATCCTGCTGCTCTATGGCTCCTTGCGCGAACGCTCGTTCAGCCGCTTCCTGACGTTTGAGGCGGCACGCATCCTGGAACACTTCGGCGCTCAAGTGAAGATTTTCGATCCGACCGAGCTGCCGATGGCGGGCAGCGTGCCCGACACCCACCCGAAAGTAGTCGAACTGCGTGCGCTCTCGCTGTGGTCCGAAGGCCAGGTCTGGTGTAGCCCCGAGCGCCATGGCGCCGTCACCGCTGTCATGAAAAACCAGATCGACTGGATTCCGCTGGAACAGGGCGCGATGCGTCCCAGCCAGGGACGCACGCTGGCGGTCATGCAGGTCTGCGGCGGCTCGCAGTCTTTCAATGTCGTCAATACCTTGCGCCTGCTGGGCCGCTGGATGCGCATGTTCACCATTCCGAACCAGTCGTCGGTCCCCAAGGCCTACCAGGAATTCGACGAGGCTGGCCGCATGAAGCCGTCGGCCTACTACGACCGCGTGGTCGACGTGATGGAGGAACTGTTCAAGTTTACGCTGCTGCTGCGTGGCCGCACCGACTACCTGACCGATCGCTATAGTGAGCGCAACGAGCGCCAGCTGGCCAAGATCAGCAAGCTCATGACCAAAATCTGAAAACATTCAATGATCCGTTCCGCCACCCCCGCCGACGCCGGCCAGATCGCCGCCCTCTATAACCATTACATTGAACAGAGCACCATTACCTTTGAAGAAGTGCCGGTGACGGCGGAGGACATGGCGCAGCGCATCGCGACGAACAGCGCCGCCCTGCCCTGGTATGTCTTCGAACAGGACGGCCAGGTGCGTGGCTATGCCTATGCAACACCATGGAGGACGCGCAGCGCCTACCGCTTTTCCGTCGAGAGCACAGTCTACGTGCGGGCCGACAGCGCGCGCCAGGGCATCGGCCAGGCGCTATACGGGGCGCTGCTCGACGCCTTGCGCAGCATGGGAGTAAAAGTGATCCTCGGCGGCATCGCGCAGCCAAACCTTGCCAGTGTTGCGCTGCACGAAGCCCTCGGCTTTGAGAAAGTCGCGCACTTCAAGAACGTTGGTCGCAAGTTCGACCGCTGGATCGATGTCGCATACTGGGAGCTGCAATTGCGCTGACACGGTAGCTAGGCGCCAACCCCCTTGACACGCAGGCCCCGGCGCCGTATCAGCAAGTACAACGCCGGCACGACGAACATCGACAACAATGGCGCCGTGATCATGCCACCGACCATCGGCGCCGCGATACGCTGCATGACTTCGGAGCCGGTGCCCGAACCGATCATTACCGGCAGCAGGCCGGCGATGATCACGGCAACCGTCATGGCCTTGGGACGTACTCGCAGCACGGCGCCTTCGCGGATGGCGTCCATGAGCTCGGCCTCGCCTTGCATGCCCTTCGCCAGCCGCGCTTCCCATGCGTGCTTCAGGTACAGCAGCATGATCACGCCGAATTCGGCCGACACCCCGGCCAGGGCGATGAAGCCGACACCGCTGGCGACCGACACATTGTGCCCCAGGGCCCACAGGAGCCAGATACCGCCGGCCAGCGCAAACGGCAGGGTCGACATGATCAGCGCCGCCTCGTCGACGCGCTTGAAGGTCAGGTACAGCAGGACGAAGATGATCAACAAGGTCATCGGCACGACGATTTTCAGCTTGGCGCTCGCGCGTTCGAGGTATTCGAATTGCCCGGACCAGGACACCGAATAGCCGGCCGGAAGCATCACTTCCCTGGTGACGAGCTGCTGCATCTCGCGCACTGCGGAGCCAAGGTCGCGGCCGCGGATATCGACGTAGACCCAGCCCGACAGGCGCGCATTCTCGCTCTTGAGCATCGGCGGGCCGTCCGCGATACCGATCGTGGCGACGTCGCCGAGCCGTATCTGCGCGCCGCGCTCGGTCAGCACCGGCAGTTCACGCAATTTCTCAACGGAGTCGCGGACCTCGCGCGGATAGCGCACATTGATCGGAAAGCGCTGCAGGCCCTCGACCGTCTCGCCGATGTTGTCGCCTCCGATGGCACTCGACACAACGCTTTGCACGTCGGCGATGTTCAGGCCATAACGCGCCGCCGCGTCGCGGTCAATGTGGATATCGACGTAGCGCCCGCCGTTGAGGCGTTCGGCCAGGGCCGACGACACGCCGGGAACGCGCTTGACGAGCCGTTCGATCTGCGCCGAGATACGGTCGATCTCCTTCAGGCTTGGGCCGGCCACCTTGACGCCGACCGGGCTCTTGATGCCCGTGGCCAGCATGTCGATGCGGTTACGGATGGGCGGCACCCAGATATTCGACAGTCCCGGCACCTTGACGACACGGTCAAGCTCGGCCACCAGTTTGTCGGTGGTCATGCCGGGCCGCCACTGCTCGCGTGGCTTGAACTGGATTGTCGTTTCGAACATCTCGAGCGGTGCCGGATCGGTGGCGGTCTCGGCACGCCCTGCCTTGCCAAACACGCTCTGCACTTCCGGTACGGTCTTGATCAGCCGGTCGGTCTGTTGCAGCAACTGCGCGACTTTGCCGGCACCGATGCCGGGCAGCGCCGACGGCATGTACAGCAGGTCGCCTTCGTCGAGTGGCGGCATGAATTCACCGCCCAGGCGCGACATCGGCCAGAACGTCGCCAGCACGACCAGCCCCGCCGCAACCAAGGTAGCCTTGGGGCTGCGCAGCACGATTTCCAGCAAAGGCCGGTAGAGTGCGATCAGCCAGCGGTTCAGCGGGTTGGCATGTTCGCTGGGGATGCGGCCGCGAATCAGGTAACCCATCAAGACTGGAATCAAGGTGACAGCCAGGCCGGCCGCCGCCGCCATCGCATAGGTCTTGGTGAATGCCAGCGGCGCGAACAGGCGTCCTTCCTGCGCTTCCAGCGTGAACACCGGAATGAAGGACAGCACGATGATCAGCAACGAAAAGAACAGTGCCGGGCCGACTTCGGCCGCCGCGTCGCCGATCACCCGCCAATGGGTTTCCCCCGCCAGCGCCTGGCCGGGATGGGCGTGATTCCAGGCCTCGATATGCTTGTGGGCGTTCTCGAT
>JAZJYP010000224.1:28311-42195 GCA_040390345.1 Pseudomonadota bacterium
GAGGCAGAGGGCCGGTCCGACCTCGGTCGCCGCCGAGGTGATGACCGCCCATCGTTCCGGGCCGACCAGGCGTTCGCCGGGGTGGTCGTGATCCCAGCGCTCCAGATGCTTGTGGGCGTTCTCGATCATCACCACGGCTGCGTCGACCATGGCACCGATGGCGATCGCAATGCCGCCCAGGGACATGATGTTGGCGTTCACCCCCTGCCAGGACATGACGATGTAGGCAATCAGTATCCCCAGCGGCAGTGACACGATGGCCACGAGCGCCGAGCGCAGATGGAACAGGAAGATCGCACAGACGACGGCGACAACGATGAATTCTTCGATCAGCTTGTGTTCCAGGTTGTCGACCGCGCGCTTGATCAATTTGGAGCGGTCATACACCGGGACGATTTCCACGCCCGCGGGAAGGCTGGTTTTCAGTTTGGCGAGTTTGGCCTTCACCGCCGCGATGGTCTCCATGGCGTTCTTCCCGGAGCGCATCACGATCACGCCACCGGCGACCTCCCCTTCCCCATCGAGGTCGGCAATGCCGCGCCGCATTTCCGGCCCGAGCGCCACGCGTGCCACGTCGCCAAGGCGCACCGATACGCCCGCATCGGTGGACATCAGGGGGATTTTGCGGAAGTCGTCGAGCGACTGCAAATAACCCGATGCGCGCACCATGTATTCGGCCTCGCCCAATTCCAGCACCGAGCCGCCGCTTTCCTGGTTGGCGCGCTGCACGGCCTCGATCACCCTGCCATGCGGGATGGCATAGGCGCGCAGCTTGTCAGGGTCAAGCACGATCTGGTACTGGCGCACCATCCCACCAACACTGGCCACCTCGGAGACATTGGTCACGGCCTTGAGTTCAAACTTCAGGAACCAGTCCTGCAAGGCGCGCAGCTGCGAGAGGTCGAGCCTGCCGCTGCGGTCGACCAGCGCATACTCGTAGATCCAGCCCACACCGGTCGCGTCCGGGCCCAGTGCTGTCCTGGCCTGGGCCGGCAGGCGTGCCTGCACCTGGTTCAGGTATTCGAGCACGCGTGACCTGGCCCAATAGGGATCGGTGCCGTCTTCGAACAGGATGTAGACGAAGGAGTCGCCGAAGAATGAATAGCCGCGTACCGTCTTCGCTCCCGGCACCGACAGCATCGTCGTCGTCAGCGGATAGGTCACCTGGTTTTCGACGATTTGCGGCGCCTGGCCCGGATAGGCCGTGCGGATGATCACCTGCACATCGGACAGGTCCGGGATCGCATCGAGCGGCGTGCGCGCCAGCGACCAGAGGCCCCAGCCAGTCACGAACACGGTCGCCAGCAGGACCAGAAAGCGGTTGGCGATCGACCAGCGAATCAGCTTTGCGATCATTTCACCGCTCCCGCCGGCGCATCGCCCATGCGGGTCGTTGTTGACTTCAGGCTGGCTTCGGAATCGAGCAGGAATTGGCCTGACAGGACGATCTTCTGCCCGGCGGCCAGGCCCTTGCGGATCTCGGTCTGGCCATTGCTTTCACGACCGAGTTGAACATCAACCGGTTTGAACTTCGCGCCATCGAGCGCCAGGATCACCACGTTGCGCGTGCCGGTCTGGATCACTGCCTCGGTTGGCACCAGCAAGGCGTTGGCGTCACGCACGGACGCGAAGCTGACCGTGGCAAACATGCCGGGGACCAGCTGTCCGCCAGCATTCGCCAATTCGATACGCGCTTTGAGCGTGCGCGTGGCGGCGTTCACTTCCGGCAGCACGGCACCGACTTTTCCTTTGAAAACGTGGGCTGGCAGCGCAGCCACGCGCGCTTCGACGCTGTCGCCAGGGCGCACCCTGGCGGCCAGGTTTTCGGACAGGTCGGCGTTGACCCATACTGTGCCAATGCCGTTGATACGGAACAGAAGCGCGCCTGATGCAACGGTCATGCCTTCGCGGGCGCCAAGCTCGGCGACCACGCCGGCCGCTGGCGCCGTCACGGTGGTGCGCGGGTGCACCGTGCCGCTCGATTCGATCAGGCGGATCTGGCCGTCGCTCATGCCGGCCAGGCGCATGCGCTGGCGCGCGCCGTCGACGAGGGACGCGCTGTCGTCGCCTTGCATGCGGCGCGCAGCAAGGAATTCCTCCTGTGCCGCGACCCAGTCGGGCACATACAGCTCGGCCAGCGGCTGACCTTGTTTCACCGGGTCGAGCGCGGCGCGCACATACAAACGTTCGATAAACCCGTTACTGCGGGCCTGTACCAGCGCCACGTCGCGCTCGTTGTAGGCGACGCTGCCGACCGCGACGACACCCGAAGGCAAGCTGCCGGTCGTGACCACCGCGGTGCGCACGCCCAGGTTCTGCTGGATCTGCGGGCTGATGGCGATGGCGCCGTCATCGGCCTCGGCACCGGCGTAGACCGGCACCAGCTGCATATCCATATAGGGTGACTTGCCGGGTTTGTCGAATCGTTGTCCGGGCACCATGGGGTCGTGCCAGTACAGCGGCTGCCTCGATGCTGGCTTGGACTGCATGCCCTGCTGCATGCCAAACCAGTAGGCCCCATATCCGCCGGCCGCGATGGCAATGACGGCGATTGCCGTGAGAATGATCTTGTTCTTCATTTGGATGCCTGGTCGGGGACAAGGAAATTGAGTTGTGCCCAAAGACGTGCGGTTTCCAGCGCTAGTTCCAGCGCTTGCAGGCGCAGCTCGGCTTCGGCGCGCCTTGCCGCCAGCACCTCGGCCAGCAGCGCTTTGCCGCCACGGTAGGCGGCCAGCAACGCCTGGCTGCGCTCGGACGCCAGCGGCAACGCTGCGCGGGCATAGCGGGCGATCCGTTCACGGCCGCTTTCCCACGCGATGATCATGTTGCGCGTCTCGGCGACATGTTCGCGCAGCGCCTCGTCGCGCTCGGCCTTGGTTTGCTCGACCTGGGCAAGCCGGGCAGCCAGTTCACGGTCCTGGCGGTTCTTCCGGTCCCACTGCAGTGGCACCGAGATGCCTACCGAGAGCATGTTCGGGTAGGCCGATCCGCGCTGCTGGAAGGCGACCTCGATGCTCCAGTCGCTGCGCTGATTGGCGCGCGCCAGGCTGGCGTCGGCGCGGGCGATGTCTTCCTGCTTGCTCAGCACAGCGATTCCTGGGTGGTGGGCAAGCGCAGTGTCGAGCGTGGCCAGGTCCAGGCCGAGATGGTCGATGTCCGGTGTGCCGGATACCGCCGTTTCCTCGCCGGTCCAGCGGGCCAGCATGGTCTGGGCCGCGCGCTGGCGGCGCTTGATGTCGCTCGCGCGGTCGTCAAGCGCGAGCAAGGCGGACTTGGCTGCGAAAATGTCGCCGAGGTTGCCGCGCCCACCACGGTAAGCTGCCTGCGCGGCTTCCATTTCATGTTGCGACAGGACTGCCTGGGCAGCCACTGCGCTGGCCATTTCGCCTGTGTAGTACAGCTCCAGCCAGGCGATGGCGGTATCGCGCTCGATGGCGGCCTGGACCACGTCTTTTTGTGCCAGTGACTTCTCGCCTTCAATCCGGAAACGCTCGGCGCGCCAGCGCAGTTTGTCGGCGTGCGTCAACTCCTGCGACAAGCCGATCCGGCGCATGGTCATGAAGTCGCTGCCCAGGCTGAAACGGTCGGGGCCAGTGGCAGGCAGATTGTCGATGCCGGCCTTGAGCACCGGGTCGGGCAGCTGGCCGGCCGCGACGGCCATCTCGCGGGCGGCGGCGAAGGCCTGGTCTTGCGCGCCGAGCTGGCGCGAGCGCGCCACCGCCCTTTGCTGGGCCTGGCCAAGCGTCAAGGGCTGCGGCGCCGCGAATGCGCCATGGATGGCGCCAAGGAGCGCAAACGCGAACGCTGTCCGCGCGGTAAACAGGGATAACATGATCTCTCCAGAATGCGATGAACCACACCGCGCGTGTGGCGGTGACGAATCAGGCGTTCTGGAGGATCAAATGCGGAAGCAGCAGTGCCGGATCGCCAATGGCGGCGATGTGGCGTGGGTCAGGAGGGGCGCAACATGTGAAGACCCAGGCGCGAGCGTGGCGCGTTCGATGGGGACCAGCACGACTTCCAGGCTGCACGGCACGAAGGCTTGCACCGCCGGCGCGACGGAGATGTCGGCCGACTGCTGGCCCGGCTCGCAATGCGCGGCGCACAGCGCGGGACTGCCCATGTCCATGTTCATGTCCGCGCATGCGGACGCTGCCATCGTCGGTGCGCGCTCCTGCACCGGGCAAGCATAGGCCGCCACGGCGAGCTGCGCAAACAGCAGGCTGAAAAACATAACGATGGCCGCGATCATCCGCGTCGGTTGTGACAATCTCATGGTGTCCCGATGTTAGCACACCGCAGCGGCTCAGTCGTCCATCGCCTCGATGCCCAGCTCGCGCATGCGTGCGACGTGCTCCTTCATCGTCTGCAATGCCGCGGCGCTATGCCCCTGCCATTCCAGCACCTCGCCGGTGACACGCAAGGGCTCGCGGGTGCGGTAGGACTTGGTCGGGTTGCCGGGGAACTTCTTGTCCGTCAGGTTGGGGTCGTCCATGACCGTGCCGGTGGGCTCGACGATATAGATGCGTTCCCGGCCCGCGCCCTGGGCTAGTTCCGCGCCCCACGTTGCCGCCTCCAGCGTGGCCGACAGGTAGACCCAGGTCGAGCTCTTGCCACGTCCGTAATTCGAGGTGAAACCGGTGGCGATCAGGTCGCCCGTTTGCAGGTCGGCGCGGGTTCCGTGATACAGGGTCTGGCTGAGATCGATGGTCATCGTTGGCTCCATGTGGCTGGCGAGGCGAGAATTTTACGCGTCTGTGTTCCTTGAATAAAGCCTGTTGCGAGAATGCCTACTGCGCCGTTGATTTCTTGACAGCATCGCTGCGCTACCGGATCATGAAAGTGCGTCATCCCCCCCCACGAGCTGCCCCAGGATGTGGCGCCGCCGCCGGACGCCGAGATGCGTGCCTTCAACGCGTTGTCGAAGAACGTCAACACCATTGCCATCGCGCCGGACATCGTCATCGAGGAAAACGACAATGGCATGGTCATGCATATCCTCGGCTTCCTTGGTGCCGCCAGCAAGGGCGCCGTGCACGCGGCGGTGACCACCAACGCCCTGTATGGCAAAGCGGCCGATGCGGTGCTGAACCAGGCCACCGGCACCTTTGCCAAGCTGTTCGCCTCCTTCCCTGCCAAATAAGCGGCGGGCGCTTCGTCCGTGCGTGTGGCCCTTGACTATTCATAACCATCTGGTTATGCTTCGTTCATGCCACTCGAACGGGAAATTGCCATGCACGCCGAACCGACAGCGATCTTCAAGAGCCTGTCCGACCCCACCCGCCGCGCGATCTTCGAACGCCTGAGCCGCTGCGGGGAGCTGACGGTGCATGCCCTGACGGAGCCGTCCGGCGTGTCGCAGCCGGCCATCTCGAAGCATCTGGGCGCGCTCAAGGAGGCGGGCCTGGTGCAGGGGCGGCGCGACGGGCGCGAGACGTATTACAGTGCCGTGCCCAAGGCGCTCTCTCCCCTGGTCGACTGGCTCAATTTCTACGCAAGCTTCTGGAACACCCGCTTCGACCAACTGGAACAACTATTAAAGGAGATGGACCAATGAATCACGCACAAGGGACCAACACCGTGGTGGTGGAACGCACGCTGCCCCACGCCCCTGAAAAGATCTGGCGCGCCCTCACCCAGGGCCCGCTGCTCGAAGCCTGGCTGATGAAGAATGATTTCCAGCCCATCGTCGGCCACCATTTCACCTTCAGTGCCGACTGGGGTTCGGTCGAAGGGACCGTGCTGACGGTCGAACCGCACAAGGAACTGTCCTACGGCTGGGAGGCAATGGGCCTCGAAAGCGTCGTCACCTGGACGCTCGATCCCAGCGGCGCCGGCACCGTGCTGCGCATGGAGCAGTCCGGTTTCCGTCCGGACCAGGAACAAGCCTTCCAGGGCGCCAAATATGGCTGGCAGAAGTTCTTCGCCGAACTCGAACGCGTGGTGGGAGGCCTGTCGTGAGCCGCGCCCTCGCTACGCGCTACCAGCCGGTATTGGTGGCCCTGCACTGGATCGTCGCACTGATGATCCTCGGCTTGCTGTGCCTGGGCTTCTTCGTCCTGGACGACATGCCCAACACCGAACCGCACAAGCTCGACATCCTGAAGTGGCATATGGCGGGCGGCATGCTGGTGCTGCCGCTGATGCTGCTGCGCCTGGCGATCCGCCTGCGCAGCGCGCGTCCACCGCAAGCGCAAACCGGTTCGCCCAAGCTCGACAAGATGGCGGCACTGGGCCACCGCGGCTTTTATGCCATCATCTTCCTGATGATCGCGAGCGGCTTCTTCACCGGCTACCTGATCAGCGGCGCCTATGCCGGCGGCGCCCTGCCCGCCAGTTTCGACCTGCTGCCGTCCTTCCGCCTGCACTCGGTGCTGGCCGGCTTGCTGGTGCTGCTGATCGGCGTGCACCTGGTGGCCGCCCTGTACCACCATGTCGGGCTCAAGGACGGCTTGCTTGGCCGGATGTGGTTCGGCAAACGCACGGTGATGCCGGAACGCTAAAAGCTGGTGTACGATGAAGGCCTTGTTCACCGGGAGCGAACCGATGCGACGCCTTGACTCGATGCCTGACTATGCCAGGCCCTTTGCTGCGATGCTCGACGTGGTCGCCGGGCTGATCGGGGCGACGGCCGATCGCGCCATCGCGCCCGGCGAGGAGTGGCTGTATTACCGGCACGTGCTGGCGCTCAAGCTGTTGCGCCACCTGCAGTCCTTGCTCAAGCTCGAGGCCGACCAGGCTTCCTGCGCGGTGCTGGCGCGGGCCGCGATCGACAGCTACTTGCATTTCCACTTCCTGTTTGGCAGCGGCGATGCCGGTTTGGCCAAATTCCGCTTCAATGCCTGGCGCCTGAACGGCATGGCCGAAGGCAAGAAGCTGAAGAAACCGGGTCCGCCAGAGAAGCAGGAAATGCAGGAACTGCAGCAATGGCTCAAGGGTTCGCCCTTGTTGGCGCACTACGCCGAAGCGGACCAGAAAAAGCTGCTGCGCGGCGAATGGCAGGCCGGGCACAGCTGGGATGAGCGTGCCCTGGCGGCAGGCTTGGGCAGCGCGCATTTCCGCAGCCTCTACCTTCACCTGGGCGGTTACAGCCAGACCAGCTTTACCAGCGCCATGCAGATCGCCCAGTCCAACCTGTCCGATTCGCACAGCCTGGGCGCGACCGTGCGCGCCATGGCCGTGGCCGTGATGACCGAGTTCGCCACCGTCTATGCGGGCCTGGCGGGCGGCGCCCGCCTCAAGGATTTGCCCTGCCTGGACGAGCAGGACTGGCGCGCCATGCTCGAACGGCAAGAGGCGGAGAGCCGCCGCGGCGACGAAAGGAAGACCGTTTCCTGTCGCTGGAATCAGACACTAATGTTGCCGTACGCACAGAAACGCTAATCTGGCATATACTGGCGGGGACGCCTGACTCCTGCGTCCTGCGCTGTTGTTCTCCCCTTCCGCCCCATCCTAGCGGTTTGCCTTTTTGGCACCCGAGTATGGAGCTTTGTCATGTTTGTACCAACCAAGCGCATCCAGTTTTGCGAATCGCTGCTGCAGGCGACCCTGCGGGCGGCCCCTTGCGGGCGGCAAGTAGCCGTCCTTGTACTGGGACTGGATCGGCCGGACGACGCTGGCAGCATGCAGCTTGAGCAAGTCGAGCGCCTTCTCGCCGACACCCTGGACCAGGGGACGCTGATTGCGCGCCTGGCCGGCGCGGAGTACGCCATCTTGATTGAGGGTTTTGTCGACCCGGACGCTTTGGCTGTGCTGTCGCGCCGGCTGCTCGCCGCCTGCGCGGTGCACGCGCCGGCCAGCATCGGCATCAGCCTGTTCCCGGGGCATGGTACGTTGCCCGGCAATTTGCTCAGCCTCGCCAGTGCGGCCCGGGCGAAGCGCGCGGGCGGCTACTACTTCTTTGCACCGGTGCCGCAGCATGCCGCCAAGCGCACCTTGCTGTTGCTCGATGACGAACCGAACATCCTCTCGGCGCTGCGGCGCCTGTTCCGGCCGGACGGCTACCACGTGCTCACCGCGAACAGCGCCAATGAGGCGTTCGCGCTGTTGTCGGCCAACGAGGTCCAGGTGGTCTTGTCCGACCAGCGCATGCCGGAAATGCATGGCATAGAATTCCTCGCGTGCGTGCACGAGCACTATCCGGACACGGTGCGCATGATCTTGTCGGGCTATTCGGACCTGGTCAGCGTGACGCAAGCGCTCGAGCGCGGCGTGATCCACACCTTCCTAACCAAACCCTGGAACGATGAAGCGCTGCGCAGCGATGTGCGCGACGCTTTCCGCACCCATGCAACGGCACAGGGCCGGAGCGCCGAGACGACGGCACCCCGGCGGTTGCGCGCTTAATCGTAGGTGACGCCGACCGACACGCCGCTGAAGGCCTGCTTGGCCTCGAGGACCAGGTAGTACCAGTGGCCGGACACCGGCGCGGCGATGCTGATGGCTTCCGTATTGCCCGTCGCCGTCGAGGCGGCGTCATACGAGCTCGTGGTCGGGTAGCGGTCCAGCGCCTCGTACAGATTCATGTCGCCACTGCCGCCGCCGCTCATCAGCTTGACGTTTTTGGCGCCGGCCGGCAGCATCAGGTAGAGGTAGGCGCGCGAACTTGACGCGAGGTTGCGGATCGCGCAGTTCTTGCCCAACTGGCTGCTCGACGAGCAGGCCGGCAACTTCGACAGCACGTCATCGACCGGCACGGGCGGCTCGCCCGCCGTCGTCGCGGCATCGACCCAGGCCGTGAACTCGTTGTCGTAGCGCGTGCCGATCATGCTCATCATCGACGAGTAGCCGTTGTAGTCGCCCAGGCGGAAGCGCGGCAGCATCGTGTCGATGTCGGCCCGGTGCTTCTCCATCATGAAGCGGGTGGCCATATAGCCCCAGCGGTAGGCGCGGTTGACGTAGTCGTTCATATCGTAAGTGTTGCCGAAGATCTCGCTCAGGCGGTATTGGCGCGTGCGGGCCGCATCGATCGCCACCTGGTTGTTATTCTTCAGCGACAGGTATTCGGCGATCCCTTCGATCCACCACACGGTCGGCTGCGCGGTGGCGGCGGCAAAGTCGCCGTACATGTCGAAGCGCCCGTCGATGTAGTGGACGAATTCATGCTCGAGGTTCCACACCTTGAAGGTCGGACGCAGCCACGATGCTTCGTGCGCGATGAAGCGGGCCTGGTTGCCCACCACATCGGGCTCGCCTTCGAGGTACATGCCGCCGTTGTCGGTGCTGATGCCGTAGATGATGCCGGCGTATTTGCTGTAGTTGGTGTAGTCGTCAAAGACCACCAGTTCGAGCGTGGTGTTGTTGTCGTGGGCGACCGGGGTGCGCTGGGTTTGCAGCATGGTGTGCGCATAGCCTTCTTCCGTCGCCAGCGAGCTGCATACCTGGCCGATGTCGGTCGACGACATTTGCTGCGCGCGCAGTTTGATGGTCGGGCTGCAGGCATAGCTGACGGCGAGCACCGCATCGGCCAGCCGGGTCTCGAAATTGCAGGTGCCGTACTGGGCGCAATTGGCGTTGTCGTAGTACTTCACGGCGGAAGCGGCGGCCAGCCACAGGTCATTGTCGGGGCCCGTCATGGTGCTGCTGTTCAGGGTCGCCTGCACCATCGGCTTGACGGTCGCTTTCAGTGCGCTGTACTGCATGAAGCGAAAGGTCTCGTTGGCCACGTCGGTCAGTTCGTAGGCGGCGTTCGATCCGAGCAGGGACTGCTTGTCGGCCACCAGGAAGTTGTTCAGGGTGGTCGGGTAGGAAGGGTCGGTTTGCAGGAAGGCCGCATCGGGATTGGAGTGGGCCCGGAAAAAGACCGTCAGCGCGCCGGTCAGGCCGCCGGCGGCGCTCTCCTGCTTGAGCGCGTCGGCGTTGGCGGTGCTGCCGCCGCTGTTGGTGAAGCGCTGGACCACGCCTTTGATGCTGGGCAGGTAAAGCGTCTCGTCGTGCATATTCGTGATCAGGGTGAAGGTCTCGCGCGCCGTGTTGCTGGCCACCGGGTTGGTGCGGTACAGGGCACTGCCGTCGACCAGGCTATGGATCGGGGTGCGCAGCGTCGTTGCCAGGCTGGCCGGGAAGGCCGGCGTGGTGCCGCCCGCAGCGAGGTAATAGCCGGCGCGCAGGAACAGCACCAGGTTCACCAGTGCCATATTGCTGGCGTCGTAGCGCCCGGCTTCCTGCACGAAGCGCGCGGCGACGGCGTTCAGGTTGGCGCTCGAATAGACGGTCGCCGCCATCGACGACGAGATCGAGAACAGGGCGTAAGTGCATTCGTAGTCGGGCAAGGTGGCGACGTAATCGGCCAGTGCGGCGCCGCTATGCGTGGCGAACTGGTTGACGTCGGAACAGCTGGCGGCGGCCGTGGCGGTGAGCGCTTGCAGTTGCTGCTGCTTCTTCGGCAGCAGGTCGTTGCGTGGCTTGTGCGTGGGCGCGAGGTCGTACTTGACCTGGTCGTCGCTCGGTGGCAGCGCCTGGCGCAGGTGCGGCGCCGGGGCCTGCTTCGGCGCCGGGAGCGCACCGAAGGCAGGAGCGGCTGCGAACGCCGCGAGTACGAGTAGTCTCCGTGATATTGCCATGTCTTCCTCTTTCTTTTGTGATGGTTGACACCAACCAGACATGTGGAACGACAGGTATGCATGCCTGTGGCGGGGGCCATACTAGCCCGCTCAAAGGCGCCCACACTTGCGCACGGAGGAGGATTGTTACAATTCGCTATATTTCACAAAGAGTTGCCACGAGATCGGCACAGGGCCGCAAGCGCTTATGGCAAAAACGCCACATTCAGCCTTCTTTTCCATCTATCCGCGGCGCCAGCAAGTAGGGTCCGTAGTGGATTGCGAACAGGGCGAAGGCCGCCGTCCAGGCCAATGCCGCCAGCGTAAGCGCCGTATCGCGCACAAGGCCGGCCTGGACGCCGGCCAGCAGCCGTAGTACCGCGCCGGCCTGGATCAGCACATACATCCGCACTTCAGGGCGCCCGGCCTTGAGCATGCGCCCGGTGTGGCCGAGCGTCGTGCGCGTCATCATGCCGATGATCAGGCCGGCCATCGAACCGACTGTCAGTGCATGGAAGGCCGTGCTGGGCGTGACGATGCCGTGGGCGGCCAGGGCCAGCAGGGCAAACCCGATGCCGATCCACGCATATGACAGGTGCAGGATCCACAGCAGTGGCACGCGCAAGGTCGCTTGCGGCTGCCAGCCCGCCAGGCGCACAAAAATCAGGGCGGCGGCGCCGGCGGCGAGCGTACTTTGCACCAGCGCCGGTACGGGCAGCAGCCAGGCGGCGGCGGCAGCGGCCATCAGGGCCAGCCCGAGCCGGTCGCGCCGGGTGACGACGAGCGGGTTGGCGCCTGGCGCGCCATTGCGGGTGAACATGGGAATGACGCGGGTGCCAATTACCGATTCGATGACGACGATGATGAAGATGGCCGCCTGCGCCAGGCTCACCGGCGACACCTGCAGCGCACCAAAGCGGGCTGCATGGAAGGCCAGGTTCAACATGGCCAGCACCATCAGCAAGGCAGGCAGGAAGTAGTTGCGGCGGTTGCCGCTGGCCCGCATGACCTGCAGCAGTGGCCAGGCGGCGCAGGGCAGGAAAGCCACATCGATGGCGATGGCCAGTGCCGAAGCGTCGACCAGCATCGCCACGCGCCCGGCCAGCCATAGTCCAAACAGCGCCATCAGGTGGCCGCCGCGCGGGGTCCATTGCCCGGTCCAGTTGCGCGCCGCCGTGTAGAGGAAGCCCACCACCACGGCCAGCGCCATGCCGAACACCATTTCGTGCATGTGCCACAGGGCGTCCACGTGGGCCAGGCCGGTCCACCATCCCAGGTACTTCCCTATCCACAATGGCATGGCCAGGGCGGCGTACACGGAAGCACCCAGGTAAAACGGGCGAAACCCCAGCGCCCAGGCAGCGCCGCCGTGGGGAGCGGAGACGGGTTCATCGATCGAAATCAGGCTCACGGCAGGTCCTCCTCATTAACATGTATCTAGTTTACCACTTTAAATCACGCTCAAGCCAATCCAGATCAAGAAATTGCCGTTCGCCAGTGGACGCTTGCGCGCGCCAAATTTAAGCTCGGTCCATCCTTCTCACAGAAAGCGCGACCATGCAATCCGAAACCTTCCACATTCCTGCCATGGACAACCAGGCGGTGGCCAATTTCCTCGCCAATGCCGTCGCCAATGCGCCCGGTGTGACCGGTGTGCGCATCTCCACTGCGGCCAAGCGCATGCAGGTGTCGTATGACGAAACCGCGTTCAGCAGCGCTGACTTGCACGCGCTGCTCGAGCGCACCGGCTACCAGGCCGGGGCGGCAAAGGAGTCGGGCGGTGGCTGCTGCGGTGGCTGTGGTGGCGCCGGCTCCTGCAAGTAGGCGCGGCTCAGGCAATGCGGCGCGCCGGGTGCTTGAGCACAATCGACAGCGCCGTGCCCTCCCCTTTGCCTGAGCGAACGGCAAAGGCCGCACCAATGCGCGCGGCCCGCTCGGCCATGATCACCAGGCCAACGTGGCCGCCGCCACTGTTCACGGAAGGATCAAAACCGGCGCCGTTGTCGCGGATCGTCATGGTGAAGGCCTTGCCGTCTTCAATGATGAAGTCGACCCGCGTGGCCATGGCGTGCTTGCGCACATTCGACAGCGCCTCCTGCGCCACGAACAGGATCTGCAACTGCTGCTCGCGCGTGATCGGCGCACCATCCTGGTCGGCCTTGAAGTCGACGGCAATGCCGGTGTTGTGCTCGAATTTGAGGGCCGTCGCGCGCAGGGCCTCCACCAGGCTTTCCTCGGCCAGGCGGTTGCGGAAGTTGTGCAGCAGTTCGCGCACGTCTTCGTAGCTTTCCTTGACGCCGGACCGCAGGGCCGGCACCAGGGCCGCCGCTTCGTCCAGGCGCCCCGCATTGATCGAGCTCTCGAGCATCTGCGCCTGCAAGTTCAGGAAGTTCAGGCCCTGCGCGATGCTGTCGTGCAGGCCCTGGGCGACCAGGTTGCGTTCTTCCGAGACCGCCATTTCACGGGCCCGCGCATTGAGGCGCTGGTTTTCGATCGCGAACCCCAGCAGGTGGCCCAGGGTCCCGAGCAGCGCATGTTCGTGGGCCGTGAAAGCGCGCTCCGTGCGGAACTGTAGGTTGAAAAATCCGATATGCTGCTCGCGCGCTTCGATATGAAATACCGATACGGTGGCAAAGCCTTCGCGCTGGCAGCGCAGCTGTTGGCCGCCTTCGATGCGCTTGAGGAAGTGCACGGCCGCCTCGCGCCGCTCCACCGCTTCGCCGCACAGGCACTCGCCCACCTTCAGGCATTGTTCGCCGGCGACCAGTTCCTCGGACAGGCCGCTGTGCGCCACCATGTGCAGGTTGCCGCGTACCGGGTCGAGCATGCGCACCGATGCCGCGTCGGCCTTGAAGTAGACGCTCAGGCGTTCTATGAAGCCCTGGCATAGCCACTCGATCGGCAGCGGCGTTTGCAGGAAGGCGGCGCTGTCATAGAGCAGCGCCAGTTCACGGTTCTTGGCCGCCAGTGAACGCATGGGCACTCCATTGAGGGATGAAGGCTTCATTGTAGGGAGCGCAAACGGAAAACGCATCGCTGCAAACGGGCGATTGCAGCTAGTCCTTTGGGACTAGCTTTGCGCCGGTATTGACCTGAATCAAGGATTTGTCCGGCGGGCGCGTGCCACAATCGATCGCATGAAGGGGTCAGCTTCCATGAGCGATGTAGCAATCAATGTCTGTAATCTCGAGCCGCCGGAGCCGATGGTGCGCATCCTCGACGCCCTCAGTGTGCTCAAGACCGGCGAGCGGCTGGCCGTGACCATCGACCGCGAACCGATACCGCTGTACCGGGTATTGCATAACCATGCCTTCGACTTTGACATGGAAAGCCTGCCCGACTT
>JAZJYP010000225.1:0-3922 GCA_040390345.1 Pseudomonadota bacterium
GTTGAATTCATTGAAATCATAATACAAGGGTGGGTCAGCGCGCAGCGCGTCACCCACCAATTCAGCGCCGGCGCACGCACTCGACGTAGGCGGCGCCGTCCGGTGGTGTGCCGTTGCGCTGGGACGTCCACACCATCTGGCCCAGGCATTCCATGATCTGGTGGTGCGCTTCGTGCAGCGAGCCGCTGCGCTGCGCCAGGCCCTGGCAGGCGGCGCGGATGCCGGCCGGCTGGTCGATCGACACCTGCTCGGCGATCGACAGATGCATCGACAAGTGCAGGAAGGGATTGGCCTGGCCGCCTTCGACCGAATAATCGCGCGCAACGGCGGCTTCGGCGTCGGCCAGCGCATCGTCATATTCCGGGTGCTCGGCGATCCAGCCGGCGGCGATCGCTTCCATCGGGTCGAGGATCTCGCCGGCGCGCTGCTTGCGGAAGGCTTCGCAGAAGAAGCGGCGAACGTCGTGGGAAGAGGGTGTAAACATGGCGGCAAGTGAAAGCAGGGCGCTTGTGCGAAGCGCCCTGCGGTGGGAGGCTACTCTTTTTCCGGCGTCAGCACCGCCGGTTCGGCGGCGGCCGGCACGGCGGCCGGTTCCGCTGCCGGGGCGCGCGGGGCATGTGGCTGGCGCAGGTAGCGGGCATTGTGGCGCCGTTCGTGGCCATGGCCATGCGCGGGCCAGGTCAAAAAGCGCGACAATTCCTGCAGCGCGCGCTGGTAGACGTCGCGCTTGAACTCGATCACCACGTCCAGCGGCACCCAGTATTCATGCCAGCGCCAGGCGTCGAACTCGGGATGGTCGGTCAGGCGCAGGTTGACGTCGTTGTCGCGCGCGCACATGCGCAGCAGGAACCAGATCTGCTTCTGGCCACGGTAATGCCCGCGGATTTCACGCTTGATGAAATGGTCGGGCACTTCATAGCGCAGCCAGTCACGGGTGCGGCCGACGATTTTCACGTGTTCGGCGCGCAGCCCGATCTCCTCCTCCAGCTCGCGGTACATCGCCTGTTCCGGCGTTTCCCCGTATTTGATGCCCCCTTGCGGGAACTGCCACGAGTGCTCGCGCACCCGCTTTCCCCACCAAACCTCGTTATGAGCGTTCAGCAGAATGATGCCGACGTTGGGGCGGAACCCTTCACGGTCGAGCATAAGCCACCTCGAAACTTTCTGCCGGTGTGCGCCTTCTTACATTTTTGCCCACAAATATGGCGGCCCACCAGGTTTTCGGCATACGAAAACGGCGGGAAGCCTCTGAAACGGACCCATTTGTATAAAGATTGGACGCATCAGCCCAGCTAATCCTTTAAAATTAGGTTGATTATAACCCTCTCTTTTTAAAAAGAATTCATCGATATGCGTGCCTCACGATTTTTTATTTCAACTCTCAAGGAAGCACCATCGGACGCGGAAATCGTCAGCCACAAGCTGATGATGCGCGCCGGTATGATCAAACGTCTCGGTTCGGGTATTTACACCTACATGCCGACCGGCTTGCGCGTCATCCGCAAGGTCGAAGCGATCATCCGTGACGAGATGAACAAGGCGGGCGCCATCGAGATGCTGATGCCTTTCGTGCAGCCGGCCGAATTGTGGCAAGAGACGGGGCGCTGGGACAAGTTCGGCCCTGAAATGATGCGCGTGAAAGACCGCCATGGCCGCGACTACGTGGTCCAGCCGACCTCGGAAGAGGCCATCACCGATGTGGCGCGCGCCGAGATCAAGTCCTACCGCCAGCTGCCGGTCAACCTGTACCAGATCCAGACCAAGTTCCGCGACGAGCGCCGTCCCCGTTTCGGCCTGATGCGCGGACGCGAGTTCACGATGAAGGACGCTTACTCCTTCGACCGCGACGTGGCCGGCATGCAGACGTCCTACAAGGTCATGTACGACGCCTATACTGCCATCTTCAACCGCTTCGGCCTGAAGTTCCGCGCCGTGGCGGCCGACAATGGCGCCATCGGCGGCTCCGGCTCGCACGAATTCCACGTCATCGCCAGCACCGGCGAAGACGCGCTGGTCTACTGCCCAAGCTCGGACTACGCGGCCAATATGGAAGCGGCCGAGGCGCTGGCCATCGGCAATCGTGGCGCGGCCACGCAGGCGCTGGTGAAAACCTCGACGCCCGACACCACCAAGTGCGAACAGGTGGCCGAACTGCTCAAGATCGACCTCAAGCAAACCGTCAAGACCATCGCCCTGACGGTGGAGAAGGAAGTCGACGGCAAGCTCACGCTGGAAAACTGGATGCTGCTGCTGCGCGGCGACCATGAACTGAACGAAGTCAAAGTGGGCAAAGTGCCCGGCCTGGCCGCGCACCGCTTCGCCACCGAAGCGGAAATCCTGGCCTGCTACGGCACCATCCCCGGCTACCTGGGACCGATCGGCTGCCTGCAGCCGGTGAAAGTCGTGGCCGACCGCACGGTGGCCAATATGAGCGACTTCGTGTGCGGCGCCAATGCCGAAGGCTTCCACTACACGGGCGCCAACTGGGGCCGCGACGTCGCCGAGCCGCTGGTGGCCGACCTGCGCAACGTGGTCGAAGGCGACGCCTCGCCCGATGGCAACGGCGTGCTGGCGATCGAGCGCGGCATCGAAGTGGGCCACGTGTTCCAGCTCGGGACCAATTATTCGGAGTCGATGAAGGCCACCTTCCTCGACGAAAACGGCAAACCCGCGCCGCTGCAGATGGGCTGCTACGGCATCGGCGTGACCCGCATCCTGGGTGCGGCGATCGAGCAGAACTTCGACGACAAGGGCATCGTGTGGCCGGCCTCGATTGCGCCATTCGAAGTGGTGCTGTGCCCGATGGGCATGGACCGCAGCGAGATGGTCAAGGAGGAAACCGAAAAACTGTACGCGGCCCTGATGGCGGCGGGCGTGGACGTCATCATCGACGACCGCGGCCTGCGTCCGGGCGCCATGTTCGCCGACTGGGAGCTCATTGGCGTGCCGCACCGCGTCGTCGTCGGTGAGCGCGGCCTCAAGGAAGGCAACCTGGAATACCTGGGACGCCGCGACAGCGAGGCGTCGGCCATTCCCGTGGCCGGCATGGTGGATTTCATCAAAGGCAAACTGGCACAGTGATCGGCGGGGCACATCTTTGGCGTAGGGTGGGCAGCTGTGCCCACGCGGGCGCCGGCATGATGCGCGCGTTCGCGTGGGCACTTGTGCCCACCCTACTCGTTTGCGTCCATGCTTGCGCGGGCAACCAGAAAGAGGAGGCCCTGGCCGACTCCGTGCGCCTTGCGCTGGCCAATGCCATCAAGGACACGCGTCCGCCGCAGCCGGTGTTTCGCGACGACGCGGCGCGCGCGCGCTACCTGCAATGGTTCGCCGCGATGTCCGAACGCCTCAAGCGCAAGCTGCCGGACGCGCAAACGCGCGGCGAGTTCCTGCAGACGGCGTGGTACGAGGCGAGCCGCGCCGGCCTCGATCCGGGCCTCGTGCTCGGTCTCATCCAGGTCGAATCGGCCTACCGCAAATACGCCGTCTCGATGGTGGGCGCGCGCGGCTACATGCAGGTCATGCCATTTTGGACCCAGGTCATTGGCGACTCGAACCGGCGCCGCCTGTTCGACATGCAGACCAACTTGCGCTATGGCTGCGCGATCTTGCGCATGTATCTCGATATGGAAGCGGGCAACCTGTACCTCGCGCTGGGCCGCTATAATGGCAGCCGCGGGCGGCCCGAATATCCGAACGCCGTGCTCTCGGCGTGGCGCAACTGGGAATACCGCTAAGCGAACACAAACAAAAAGGCCCCGAACGAAGAATCGTCGGGGCCTTTTTTTGATTCGGCTTGGGCTTGCGTGCGCCGCTTATTTCAGGTGGTCGGAAATGAGTTTGGTCATTTCGAACATCGACACCTGGGCTTTGCCGCCGAAGACAGCTTTGAGCTTGTCGTCTGCATTGATCATGCGGCGGT
>JAZJYP010000226.1:0-13270 GCA_040390345.1 Pseudomonadota bacterium
CCCCGACCCCAATGACTGCGGCCACCGGCGCGAGCCGGTGTACCAAGGCAGATTTTAAGCCGCTGGATGGTTGATCGCCATGATCCAGTAGCGGGCCAGGTCGGCCGAACCGTCGCTGCCGCCCACGGTCTTGAGCATCTGGATCGCTTGCGACTTCTTGCCAGCGGCCGCATAGGCTTCACCGAGGTGCAGCTTGGCTTCTTCGGCGTTCTTCAGGCTGCCCGCTTTCATCGCCGATTCCATCAGCTTCAAGCCCTTGTCGGTCTGGCCGGCTTGCACCAGGGCGTAGCCGAGGTTGATCAGGCCGTCGTTGTCCTTGTCCTTGGTCAGGGCAGCTTCGATGGTACCGGCGTTCTTGACCAGTTCGGCCGCTTCCTTGTCGGCCAGGTCTTTCAGGCGCTGGTGGCGCGGTGCGTCGGCACCGGTGCCCAGGGCGCCGGCCTTGTAGGCCTTGTCGACCAGCTTGACCGCTTCGGCCGGGGCTTTCGCCTGCAGCACCAGCTGGCCCATTTCCATGTACTCGCCCGGCTTCTTGATCAGGCCATTGGCCAGCTTGAGGCGATACACGTCGACCGTCAGGCGGCCCGAGAAACCGGTCTTGCCCGACACGCGGTTCAACAGGTCAACCCAGTAACGCTCTTTCGGGTAGTTGGCGGCCAGCTTTTCGATCGTGTTGACGTAGCCGTTCTTGTCGTTGGCCTTGTTCTGCATATTGGCCAGCATGCCATACAGGTCTTCCGACGGGGTCTGGCCAGCTTTTTCCATATTGCGCACTTCGGCCTGCACCTGGGCCGTGTTGCCCTGGTTGTACAGGTTCTGGATCAGGTAGGCGCGCAGCTTCGGATCGTTCGATTCCTTCATCGCGCGCTGGATCGCGCCATTGGCCTTGTTGTAGTCCTTGGCACGCATATACATGCCGATCAGGCCTTCATTGAACTTCGACGCTTCGGCGGCCGGCAGCTTGCCCGAGGCGAGCAGGGCTTCGAAGGCCTTGATGGCGGCGTCGTTGTCGCCCGAAGCGGCGGCCGCGGCGGCGCGCACGCGTTCGATCAGGTAGACCTCGTTGGGGGTCTTGCCGCCAACGCTGTCGAGTTCGCGCAGCTTGGACAGCGCTTCTTTATTCTTACCGGACTTCATCAATTGCTGGGCTGCCTGCAAGGGCGTGCCCACTTCCGGGCGCACCGTTTCGGCGGCGTAGGCGGCGGGGGAGAGGCCCAGGACAGGCGCGGCGGCGGTAAAGCCGAGGGCGGCCATGACGAGGCCGATGTGAGCAAGACGAAGTTTGGTCATGGGAATACTTTCTTCAAAAGCGAAACGGCAGGGAGTCCCTGCCGTATTCGGAATTAGCAATAGCGCTTACTGGAACTGCTCGTTGCCGACCATACCGATCTTGGTCACGCCAAGACGCTGGGCCGAAGCCATTACACCTGCAACAAACTTGTAAGACACCAACTTATTCGGACGCAAATGCACTTCCGGCTGATCGGCCTGGGCTGCAACTGCGGTCAGCTTGGCTTCCAGCGTTGGGCGATCTGGAACAATGGTGTTATCCCACAGAATCGTGCCATCAAAGTCCACGTCGATCGTGATCACGACTGGTTCCTTGGTAGGCGGAGGTGGGTTACCGACCGGCATGTTCAGATTGACCGAGTGGTTTTGCTTTGGAATCGTGATAATCAACATGATGATCAAGACCAACATCACGTCGATCAGGGGCGTCATGTTCACTTCCATCATTGGCTCAGGCACCGCGTTCGACGCGCCGCCACCGCCACCACCGACATTCATACTCATGGTAAATCCTTTCTCATATTGGGACCGAAGGGGAGGGCCCGTGGGCCCCCGTTCCCTTACATCTTGTCCGGTGGTTCCGTAATGAAGCCCACCTTCTGGATCCCAGCACGTTGTGCCGTGTAGATCACCTTGCCGATGAATTCGTACTTGGTTTCTTGGTCACCACGCACGTACACAGCAGGCTGCGGCAGTTTCACCGATTCTTTTTTCAAGAACTCGAACAGGGCGGTGGTATCGGCCATACGCGTCTGGTTGAAGTAGAAATCACCATCCTTGTTGACAACGATATTCACGTTCTCTGGTTTAGGGATCATGACCTGGTTCACTTCGGCCGGCAGTTTGATCTTCTGCAGCTTCAGCACAACCGGGCTCGTGATCAAGAAGATAATGAGCAGAACCAACATGATGTCGACGAGCGGCGTCGTGTTGATTTCTGACATTACCTGGTCTTCATCTCCGCTATCGGAGCCGACTGACATCGACATGATTAATTACCCAATCTTTTTAGCGCCAGCAGCGCGGCCAGCTTCGCTGGTGGACATGGCGCCGGAAACGAGCACCGAGTGCACGTCAGCCGAGAAGGAACGCACGTCTTCCATGGCGGACTTGTTACGACGCACCAGCCAGTTGTAACCGAGCACGGCTGGAACGGCGACGAACAGGCCGAAGGCGGTCATGATCAGCGCTTCGCCGACGGGACCTGCCACCTTGTCGATCGATGCGTTACCCGACATGCCGATGGCGATCAGTGCATTGTAAATACCCCAAACGGTACCGAACAGACCGATGAACGGTGCGGTCGAACCCACGGTTGCCAGGAACGACAGGCCGTCTTGCAGACGCGATTGCACTTTTTCAACAGCGCGCTGGATCGACATCGTCACCCAGGTCGACAGGTCGATCTGCTCGAGCAGGGCGCCGTCGTGGTGCTGGGTAGCCTTGGTGCCGGTTTCAGCGATGAAGCGGAATGGCGAGCCTTCTTTCAGCTGGGCCGAACCGGCAGCGATCGAGTTGGCTTTCCAGAACTTGGCCGAAGTTTCCTTCGACTGCTTGAAGATCTTCATCTGGTCGAGCAGTTTGGTGATGATGATGTACCACGAACCCATCGACATCAGCGACAGGATGATCAGGGTACCGCGCGAGACGACGCCGCCGTTCCAGACAGCTTCGAAGCCGTATGGATTGTCGACGGCTTCTTTTTCGCCTGGCTTGACCGCTGGAGCAGCAGGGGCTGCGTCAGCTGCCGGTGCGCTGGCCGCCGGGGCCGAAGCTGCTGCCGATGCAGGCGCGTCGGCGTAGGCTGGTGCGGACACCAGCGCGGTCGCTGCCGTAACCGAGAACAGAACAGCCGCCAAAACAGCGGACAAACGGGTATTCTTAAACATGCTTCCTCCAAAATTTAAAATAATCAGTTCGCTGAACAAGTGACAACGAGCCTTACAGGTTGAGACGGTATGGCTGTCTCGGTTTATTCCAGCGTCCAGACGTACTGCATCGTCATCCATGCTTGTTCCGGCTTACCGTCGGTCATGCCTGGCTTGAAGCGGCACTTAGAGATGCCGACTACCGCGGCCTTGTCCAAATCTCTAAAGCCGCTGGATTTCACGATCTTGGAGTCGGCGACGTGGCCGTCGGCTCCGATCAGGAATTGCAAAGTAACCGTGCCGGTCTCTTCATTACGCAGCGACGCTTTCGGCCATTCCGGCTTGGCGCAGGTATTGAAGTCGGCCACGGCGGCGATGTGCACCGATTTGGCCGGTGGCGCCTGCTTGGTGGTATCGGGTGCTTTTTGCAACTCGTTCGTTGCCGGCTTGGCCGTCGACGACACGGCGATCGTGCTCGTCGTTGGGGCAGGCTGCTGCACGTTCACCTCGACAGGAGGAATGAACGGTGGTGGCGGCGCCTTCATTTCCGGCGGCGGAGGTGGGGGAGGAACTTCTTTCGGTGGAGGCGGTTTCACCTCATCGATAATCTTGGTTTCCACCGCTTCTGCCATCTTGGTGACCATTCGCTTGCCAAGACCGGTCACGATCCCGTAGGCGACGATGGCGTGCAAAAGCACGACGATGGCAATGCCAGTGAAATTCTTCCCGGGTTCTTTCTCGTGCGAAAAATTCATGCCTGCTTTCTCCAATACCAACTCTTTTTTGTGCTGCTACTAAACCCACAAAACGCGACAGTACGGCGCGACGCATCCGGGACATCGAAGAATTATAACCACAGTCCCTTTTTTTCACCTACTTTTTTTGACATCGAATCGGGTTGAATTCGGCCTGTTTACGGGCGAAACAGGCACAATAGGCGCTCCACTTGCTGACAAAATAGCACGCCGCGACCGGCATTCGTTTCGCCATCCGAAATGCCGTCGTGCGAAGTGCGGCAGCGGCCGATTTTTTCAGAATTTCCTTCGCTCAACACCAAACTTCCACAAATTATCTATTTTTCTGCGAAATGCTGGTCAAATAACTACATCAAGGTAGCAAAAACCTCTGCGAAGGGGTGGAAGTTATGCATGCGCATGCAAATACGGCCGTGGGCTATATGTTTGGGTGATGGCTGATATCACGATTGCGATGATCAAGCACCGCGATTGCGCTTCTCACGCTTGCATTCGAGGGTGGAAACGACGTTTCCTTGCGGGTCAACCGTTTCCAGATGCACATCAAAACCCCATAAACGGGCCACGTGCTTCAATACTTCCTGGGCCAGGGGATTGAGCGGCCGGCGCTGGAACTGGGTGTGGCGCAGGGTCAAGGCGCGGTCGTCGCGGGTATTGACCGACCAGACCTGGATATTCGGTTCGCGGTTGCCCAGGTTGTACTGCTCGGCCAGCTGCTGGCGCACATAGCGGTAGCCGCGCTCGTCGTGGATGGCCGAAATGGTCAGCTTTTCATTCTTGTCGTCGTCGAGCACGGCGAAGAAGTGGAAGTCGCGGATCAGCTTGGGCGAGAGGTACTGGGCAATGAAGCTCTCGTCCTTGAAGTTGCGCATGGCGAAGTCGAGCGCGACGCGCCAGTCGGTCCCGGCCATGTTGGGGAACCATTCGCGGTCTTCCGGGGTCGGGTTCTCGCAGATGCGGCGGATATCGCTCATCATGGCAAATCCCAGGGCATAGGGATTGATGCCGTTGTAGTACTGGCTGGTCGCCGGCGGCTGGTAGACGACGTTGGTGTGGCTTTGCAGGAATTCCATCATGAAGCCGTCGCCGACGATGCCCTCCTTGTAGAGCTCCTGCAGGATCGTGTAGTGCCAGAAGGTGGCCCAGCCCTCGTTCATCACCTGGGTCTGGCGCTGCGGGTAGAAGTACTGCGAAATCTTGCGCACGATGCGCACCATCTCGCGCTGCCACGGTTCCAGCAGCGGCGCGTACTTCTCGATGAAGTACAGCAGGTTCTCTTCCGGCTCCGGCGGGAAGCGCGGCGCGGCTTTTTCCTCTTCCTCTTCCTCGCGCCGGGGCAGGGTGCGCCACAGGTCGTTGATCTGCGACTGCACGTAGGCTTCGCGTTCCTTCTGCCGCGCGCGTTCCTCCATCATCGACAGCTTGGCCGGCCGCTTGTAGCGGTCGACGCCGTAGTTCTGGATCGCGTGGCAGGAATCGAGCAGCAGCTCGACCGCGTCGATGCCGTGGCGCTGCTCGCACTCGGCGATGTAGTTCTTGGCGAACACCATGTAGTCGACGATGGCGTCGGCGTCGGTCCAGGTGCGGAACAGGTAGTTGCCTTTGAAGAAGGAGTTGTGGCCGTAGGCCGCGTGCGCGATCACCAGCGCCTGCATGGTCAGGCTGTTCTCCTCCATCAGGTAGGCGATGCAGGGATTGGAGTTGATGACGATCTCGTAGGCCAGGCCCATCTGGCCACGCTTGTAGCTTTTTTCCGTCGACAGGAAGTGCTTGCCGAAGGACCAGTGGTTGTAGGACACCGGCATGCCGACCGAGGTGTAGGCGTCCATCATCTGTTCGGCCGTGATGATTTCGAGCTGGTTCGGGTAGGTGTCGAGGCCAAAGTTCTTCGCCACGCGCTTGATTTCTTCGTGCGCGTGTTCAATCAGGTCGAAGGTCCACTCGGACTGTTCGGGCAGGGCGCGGGGATTGGCGGGTTCTCTTGGCATGGGCTTACTTGGGCTGCTTCTTGAACAGTTCGCGGAACACCGGATAGATATCGGCCGGCGTGACGATCTTTTGCATCGCGAAATTCTGGTGGTGGTCCATCACCTCGGCGTACTGTTCCCACAGGTTCTGCGGCGGGCCGTCGGTGATCTCGACATAGGTGTAGTACTGCACGGACGGCATGATGGTGTTGATCAGGAGCTGCTTGCACAGCACCGAATCGTTGTCCCAGTTGTCGCCGTCCGAGGCCTGGGCCACGTAGCTGTTCCATTCGCCGCTGCCATAGCGCTCGCCGATGATCTTGGTGAGCAGGTTCAGGGCCGACGAGACCACGGTGCCGCCCGACTCGCGCGAGTGGAAAAACTCGTTCTCGTCGACCTCGGCCGCCGCCGTGTGGTGGCGGATGAACACCACCTCGATCTTGTCATAGGCGCGCTTGAGGAACAGGTAGAGCAGGATGAAGAAGCGCTTGGCCGTGTCCTTGCGGCTCTCGTCCATCGAGCCGGACACGTCCATGACGCAGAACATGACGGCCTGGGTCATCGGCTTGGGCACCTTGATGCGGTTGCTGTAGCGCAGGTCGAACGGGTCGATGAAGGGGATGGCGATCAGCTTGGTGTGCAGGTGGTGGATCAGGCGCTTGAGTTCGATGCAGCGCGGGTCTTCCAGCGCCACGCCTTCCTCGACCAGTTCAAGCAGTTCGCGCTCGGCACGCAGCAACTCCTTGCGCGAGCCGCCGCCGACGGCGATGCGCCGGCCCAGGGCGCCGCGCAGCGAGCGCAGCACGTGGATATTCGAGGGCGTGCCCGAGATGTTGTAGCCGGCGCGCTGGTTCTTGAATTCGGTGGTGGCGGTCAGCTGGGTCTTGACCATGTTCGGCAATTCCAGGTCTTCGAAGAAGTAGTTCATGAATTCTTCGCGCGACAGTTCGAAGATGAAATCGTCTTCGGAGAGCTGGTCGCTGTTGCCGGCCTTGCCGCGCCCGGCACCGCCGCCGCCCTTGGGCCGGTTGAACTGGTCGCCCTTGAGGTATTCCTTGTTGCCGGGGTTGACGGTTTCCCACACGCCGCCATGGGCGTGGCCGAAATGGGGCTCGTTCACGTCCTTGACGGGAATCGATACCTTCTCGCCATTTTCAATGTCGGTGATCGAGCGCCCCTTGATGGCGCGCCCGACGGCATCCTTGATCTGGCCCTTGTAGCGCCGAAGGAAGCGCTCGCGGTTCACTGCAGATTTGTTCTTGCCCTGCAAACGCCGGTCGATGAGGTAGGTCAAAAGGCCCTCCTGCTGTTTGTCGTCGCACTTACATCATACGCCGCGTTCCCTACGACGACTTCCGTACGCGCAGATACCATTCGCACAGCAGGCGTACCTGCTTGGCCGTATAGCCCTTCTCGACCATGCGGGCGACGAAGTCGGCGTGTTTGTTGGCATCTTCGGCACTCGCCTTGGCATTGAAGGAAATGACAGGCAGCAGCTCTTCGGTGTTGGAGAACATCTTCTTCTCGATCACGGTGCGGAACTTTTCGTAGCTGGTCCAGGCCGGATTCTTGCCACCGTTGGTGGCGCGGGCCCGCAAGCCGAAGTTGACGATCTCGTTGCGGAAATCCTTCGGGTTGCTGATGCCGGCCGGCTTTTCGATCTTTTCCAGCTCGTTGTTGAGGGAATCGCGGTCGAACGATTCGCCCGTGTCCGGATCGCGGAATTCCTGGTCCTGGATCCAGAAGTCGGCGAAGGTGACGTAGCGGTCGAAGATGTTCTGGCCATACTCGGAATAGCTTTCCAGGTAAGCCGTCTGGATCTCCTTGCCGATGAAGTCGACATAGCGCTGCGCCAGGTGCTCTTTGATATAGGAGAAGTAGCGCTGCTCGGTCTCGGGCGGGAACTGCTCGCGCTCGACCTGCTGCTCGAGCACATACAACAGGTGCACCGGATTGGCCGCCACTTCGGTGGTGTCGAAGTTGAACACCTTGGACAGGATCTTGAAGGCGAAGCGCGTCGACAGGCCGTTCATGCCTTCGTCCACGCCGGCGTAATCGACGTATTCGTGCATCGACTTCGCTTTCGGATCGGTGTCTTTCAGGTTTTCGCCATCGTAGACGAGCATCTTCGAGAAGATCGAGGAGTTTTCCGGATCCTTCAGGCGCGACAGGATCGCGAACTGCGCCATCATCTTCAGGGTGCCCGGTGCGCAAGGCGCTTTCTCGAGCGAGGAATTGCGAATCAGCTTGTCGTAGATCTTGATCTCGTCCGTCACACGCAGGCAATACGGGACCTTGACAATATAGATACGATCGAGGAAAGCCTCGTTATTGCGGTTGTTGCGGAAGGTCTTCCATTCCGATTCGTTCGAGTGGGCCAGGATGATGCCGTCGAAGGGAATCGCACCGAAGCCCTCGGTGCCCTTGTAGTTGCCTTCCTGGGTGGCCGTGAGCAGCGGGTGCAGCACCTTGATCGGCGCCTTGAACATTTCGACGAATTCCATCAGGCCCTGGTTGGCCAGGCACAGGCCGCCCGAATAGCTGTAGGCGTCCGGATCGTCCTGGGCATAGTCTTCGAGCTTGCGGATGTCGACCTTGCCCACCAGCGAAGAGATGTCCTGGTTGTTCTCGTCGCCCGGTTCGGTCTTGGAGATGGCGATCTGCTTGAGCACCGAGGGATAGCGCTTGACGACGCGGAACTGGTTGATGTCGCCATTGAACTCGTGCAGGCGCTTGACGGCCCAGGGGCTGGGGATGGTGCGCAGGTAGCGGCGCGGGATGCCGTAATCTTCTTCGAGGATGACGCCATCCTCGTCTTCATTGAACAGGCCCAGCGGCGATTCGTTGACGGGCGAACCCTTCAGGCAATAGAAAGGCACCTGCTCCATCAGCTGCTTGAGCTTTTCGGCGATCGACGACTTGCCGCCGCCGACGGGGCCGAGCAGGTAGAGGATCTGCTTGCGCTCTTCGAGGCCTTGGGCGGCGTGGCGGAAGAAGGAGACGACCTGCTCGATCACTTCTTCGGTGCCGTAGAATTCGCGGAAGGCGGGGTAGATCTTGATGACCTTGTTGGCAAAGATGCGCGACAGCCGCGTGTCATTGCGCGTGTCGACCAGCTGCGGTTCACCGATGGCGGCCAGCATGCGCTCGGGGGCGCTGGCGTAGGTGAGCCGGTCTTTCTTGCACAAGGCCAGGTACTCGGTGAGGGAATATTCTTCTTCACGGGTACGCTCGTAGCGTGCTGCGTAGTTGTCAAAAATGGTCATTTGAATGTCCTTTTCAGAAAATACACGTGTCACTGATGGCGTCTTACCCGAGGGGTGCTCCTTGCCTGGAGATTTATTATTTTTCCGGTTGGGATCCGGTTTTCTTGGCAGCGATTGCAAGGTCGTTTTACGCCTGTGAAATTGATTATGTGCTTAATAGTTCCGGAAGTCAAAGCATGTTAATGTGAGTGAATGTAACGCTTGTAAGTTGTTGATTTATATGTATTTAATGCCAATTCACCGGCGCCTTTTTATTGCCGTTTTTGGGCGTTTAAATGATATGCGTTCTGGCGAAAATCGCCTCACGATCTTGCCTGAAAAAGTGGGAGCATGTAACACAATTGCTTGCACGTACTGGCGGCCCCGCCGCTTGCGCTACACTCTCGCTCATCCTGGAGGACAAAATGTTGATGAATGACACCTTGCGCACCATCGTGCGGCAAATGCCCAAAGCGGAATTGCATATCCATATCGAGGGTTCGCTCGAACCGGAACTGATCTTTGCGCTGGCGCAAAGGAATGCCGTGGCGCTCGCCTACGGCTCGGTCGAGGCATTGCGCGCGGCCTATGCCTTTACCGATTTGCAGTCCTTCCTCGATATCTATTATGCGGGCGCAAGCGTGCTGCTCAAGGAGCAGGATTTCTACGACATGACGGCGGCCTACCTGGTGCGCGCCCAGGCCGACAATGTGCGCCACGCCGAGCTGTTCTTCGATCCGCAGACCCATACGGCGCGCGGCGTCGACATGGGCGTGGTCATCGGCGGCATCGCACGCGCCTGCCGCGAAGGCCCGATTTCGGCCAGCCTGATCCTGTGCTTCCTGCGCCACCTGAGCGAGGAAGACGCCTTCGCCACGCTGGAGGCGGCACTGCCTTACCGCGAGCATTTCATCGGCGTGGGGCTCGACTCGTCCGAGGTGGGGCATCCCCCCGAGAAATTCGCGCGCGTGTTCGCACGCTGCCGCGCGCTGGGCCTGCACGTCGTCGCGCATGCTGGCGAGGAGGGACCACCGGCCTATATCTACAGCGCGCTCGACGTGCTCAAGGTCGAGCGCATCGACCATGGCGTGCGCTGCCTGGAAGACCCCGCCCTGGTGGCGCGCCTGGCGCGCGAACAGATCGCCCTGACGGTGTGCCCGCTGTCGAACGTGAAGCTGCGCGTGTTCGACCAGATGCGCCACCATAACCTGGTGGACCTGCTCGATGCGGGCCTGCTGGCGACAGTGAACTCGGACGATCCGGCCTATTTCGGCGGCTATATGAATGCCAACTTCGAAGCCTGTTTCGATGCACTGCCCCTGGGCCTGGCGCACGCGCAGCGGCTGGCGCGCAATGGCTTCACGGCCTCTTTCCTCCCCGCGGACACCAAGGCGCGTTTCCTCGCCGAAGTTGACGCCTACTTTGAAGCGAACAAGGTTTGAACCTCCTCTCCCAATCCCTGCGCATGACGGCGCGCGACTGGCGCGCCGGCGAACTGCGCTTCCTGCTCGTGGCCCTCGTCGTTGCCGTGTCGGCGCTGTCGGCGGTGGGCTTTTTCATCGACCGCATGCGCACCGGGCTCGAGCGCGACGCGCACCAGCTGCTCGGCGCCGACCTGCTCGTCACCTCCGACTTGCCGACACCTGCTGCCTGGCGCCTTGAGGCACAAAAGCGCGGCCTGCTGCTGGCCGACACGGTGGTCTTCCCGAGCATGGTGCAAGCCGGCGCCGGTGCGCAGTCGGTGGCGCAGCTGTCCGCCATCAAAGCCGTCACGCCCAATTACCCGCTGCGCGGCAACCTCAAGCTCACCACCAGCATGATTGCTGCCAGCGAAGGCAGCGGCACGCCAACGCACACCACGCCGGCGCCCGGCACGGTCTGGGTCGATGTGAATGTGCTCACCGCCCTCAAGGCCAGGGTGGGCGGGCAGATCAAGGTGGGCGACAAGCAGTTCACGGTGACCCAGTTGATCGCGTCCGAGCCGGACCGCGGGCCGTCCTTCATCAATTTTGCGCCGCGCGTGATGCTGGCGATGGCCGACCTGGCTGCGACGGGACTGGTGGACAATGGCTCGCGCGTGACGTATCGCATGCAGGTGGCGGCACCGTCGCATAACGACACGGCAGCCGTCACGGCCTACGAGGCCTGGATCAAGGCGCGCATGGACGAAGGCGTCAAGGGTGTGCGCATCGAATCGCTCGAATCGGGGCGGCCGGACATGCGCACCACAATCGACCGCGCGGACCGTTTCCTGTCGCTGGTGGGCGTGCTCTCTGCGCTGCTGGCGGCGGTGGCGGTGGCGATGGCGGCGCGCCGTTTCATGCTGCGCCATATGGACGCCTGCGCCATGCTGCGCTGCTTGGGCATGACGCAAAACCAGGTGACGGTGCTGTACCTGGTGGAGTTCGTGCTGGTGGGCCTGGCCGGCAGCATGATCGGTGTCGCCGTCGGTTTCGCCGGTCATTACGTCTTGCTGGAGCTGCTGGGCAAACTGGTCATCAGCGACTTGCCGCCGGTGGCGCTGCTTCCCGCCTTGCAGGGCCTCGCAACGGGCATGCTGCTGCTGGTCGGCTTTGCGATGCCGCCCGTGCTCCAGCTGCGCAATGTGCCGCACAACCGCGTGATCCGGCGCGAAGCGAGCGGCCCCAAGCCGATGGTGCTGGCCACCTACGCCCTGGGCACGCTGTCCTTCGTCGGCCTGCTGCTGTGGCAGACGGGCGACTTGCAACTGGCCCTGATCATCGCCGGCGGCTTCCTCGCCTGCTTTGGCCTGTTCGCGCTGGTGGGCTGGCTGTCGCTGAAAACACTCAAGACGCTGCGCGGCGCTTTTGCGCACCAGGGCTGGCGCTTTGCCATCACCTCGCTGCAGCGCCGCCCCGGCGCTACCGTCGTGCAGATCGTGTCGCTGGCACTGGGCCTGATGGCCCTGCTGCTGTTGACGGTGGTGCGCGCGGACCTGATGACGGCCTGGCGCAGTGCCACGCCGGCCGATGCGCCGAACCGCTTCATCATCAACATCATGCCGGACCAGAAGGACGCGGTGGAACAGCGCATCCGCGCGGCCAAGGTGCCGGAGCTGGTGCTGTACCCGATGATCCGCGGCCGGCTGACCGCCGTCAACGGCGCCGCCATCACGGCCACGACCTATCCGGCAGAAGACGCCAAGCGCCTGGCCGACCGCGAATTCAACCTCTCGACCATGAAGGTCATGCCGGCGACGAATACCGTCATCGCCGGCAAATGGTATGAAGACAAGCCGGGCAGCGCGGAAGCGTCGGTGGAGCAGGGCATCGCCAAGACCCTGCGCCTGAAGCTGGGCGACACGCTGCGCTTCGATATCGCCGGCCAGAACGTCGACGCCAAGGTCACCAGCCTGCGCAAGCTGGAATGGGGTTCGATGCGGGCCAACTTCTTCGTCATCATCAATCCCCAGGCGATGGCCAACACGCCGCAGACCTTCATGACGGCCTTCCACCTGCCGCCGGCCGGGGCGGGCCTGGGCAATGCGCTCACGCGCGAATTCCCCAACGTGTCGGTGGTGGACGTGTCGGCCATCGTCAAGCAGGTGCAGGATGTGCTGGACCAGGTGGTGACGGCGGTCGAATTCCTGTTCGCCTTCACGCTCGCCTCGGGCGTGCTGGTGCTGTATGCGGCCCTGATGGGGTCGACCGACGAGCGCACGCGCGAATCGGGCCTGCTGCGCGCGCTCGGCGCCACGCGCAGCGAGCTGTCGCAGGCGCAGTGGATCGAATTCGCGCTGGTGGGCGGCTTGTCCGGTGTGCTGGCGGCCAGCGGCGCGGCGGCACTGGGCTGGGCGCTGGCCACCTACCAGTTCAAGTTCCCCTGGACGTTTGACCCCACGGTGTGGGCGGCCGGCTTGCTGGCCGGCGCCGTTTGCGCCATCGCAGGCGGCGCACTCGGATTGCGCAATGTGCTGCGCCAGCCGCCATTGCAGACTCTTCGTGAAGGTTAAGTTCCGCGTGGGCACTTGTGCCCACCCTACCGATTCCGTGGTGTACTCGCGCGTACCGCCGATCCCGTAGGGTGGGCACGGGTGCCCACGCGGACGTTGCTTCAATATGCGGTATGGTCCTGGATGAAGTCGTAGAAGGACATGCCGGCATTGGGCTGCTCGAACAGGGCCC
>JAZJYP010000226.1:13317-18575 GCA_040390345.1 Pseudomonadota bacterium
AACTGGTCGCCCTGGCAGCGCTGGACCGGCAGGCAGTAGCGGTGCCAGTCGTCATGGCAGGCGTTGGAATACATGCCGTCGTTGGGGAAGCAGGGCACCACGCGGCGCTCTTCCAGTGCCAGCAGCAGCGCCGCCGGCGCGTCGTTGTCGCGCGCGACTTCGTAGTGCGCCAGCATGCCCCCTTCCGTTTCGATCGCCAGCAGGCGCACGTGGCCTGCGCGGTCGTGCAGCGCAATCCCGGCGGGGCTTGGATGCAGGTAGTGTTCGACGATATGGTGCGCGCTGCTTAACTGGCGCACCAGGCGCGCGACGGCCGGATCGCTCATGAAGCCGAAATTGTGGGCCGCCAGCAGTTCGCGCAGCGGATCGGACTGGCCTTCGAAATAGGCCGCCTGCATGGCGATGATTTCCGCCTCCAGGCGTTCGAGCGCGTCGTCGTCGCTCTTCTTGATGTAGCGGTCGATCAGGCCGCGGTTGAAGGCATCGACCGCCACTTTTTCGTCGGCAGCGCCGGTAAACAGGATCTTCTTGCAGGGCAGGCCGCGCAAGGCCTGGCAGAACTCGACGCCGTTCATCTGCGGCATCGAATAATCGACCACCAGCACCGAAGGCGTAAGGAAGCGCGTGACGCAGCCGCTGATGCGGCGAATCTGTTCGATGTCGAGGGCGATGCCGTCGATGTGCGGCGCGACCGGCGCTTCTGTCGGTGCCAGGCGCTGGCGCAGCCACTCCAGCGCGGCGTGGGCGTTGTGGAAGGCCTTGCAGGCCAGTTCCGGGTCGAGCTGGAAGGCGAGGCTGCGCAGGAAGGTATCGCTGTCGTCGACCAGGACGGTGAGGCTGGGGTGGCGGTAGATGGGCAGGGTCATGGGAGGCCTAGTGGGCGCAGTTGGAAGGTGAGGGCATACAGGCGGTGGCCGGGAATTCGAGGATGAAGATGGTGCCGGCCGATTCGCGCGAGACGCAGCGGATGGTGGCCAGCCAGGCTTCGATGATGTCCTTGCACAGGGCCAGGCCAATGCCGGAACTGGCGCCGGGCGGATAGCTGTAGAAGCGCTTGAAGATATGCGGCAGCTGGCCCGGGCCGATGCCGCAGCCGCTGTCGATGAACAGCAGGCGCGGGCGGTCGCGGTCGCCATCGACGCGGATGCGCACCTGGCCCTTGCCGGCGCGGTGGACGGCCTTGAGCGCATTGCGCAGCAAATTGAGCAGCACCACCACGCACAGCTGCTGCTGGCCGGCGAAGCGGAAGTCGTGACGCAGCTCGACACGGACCTTGTCGCGCTGGGCCTGCGAGGGGAAGGGATAGCGCGCCAGCACGGCCTCGATGGCGTCGCCCATCGACAGCATCTCGGTCGGCGCCAGGCGCGTGTTGACGGCGCTGGCCGAGAGCAGGAACAGGTCGATCAGGTGGTTCATATGGCGCACTTCGAACTGGATGCGGCCGATGGCGTCGCCGCTGGCCTTGGGGTTGGCCTGGCCGCGCACCAGCTGGCGGTGCATGCCGCGTGCATTGGCATCGACGCTGGCCAGTGGCGTGCGCAGTTCGTGCGCGACGGCGGCCAGGCCCTGGGCCACGCCGGCCAGCTTTTCCTGCACCAGCAGGCGGCGGCTGATGCGTACGATCGACACGACGATGATGGTGAAGGCGTGGATCGGCACCTGCTCGAGCACCGTGGGGCTGATGAGGAAACGCACATCGCCGACGAGGGCAAACAGCAGGGCGGCCGAGAGCATGCCGATGGCATACGAACACACCGCCCAGCCCATTTCAAAATGGAATAGCACAATCACCGCCACCAGCAAGGACTCGCTCCAGACGGCTGAACCGTGGTTCATCAGGTAGAGGAAGCAGAACTGGAAGGGCAGCACGAAGGTCGCCGCGCCAAACAGGTAGGGCGTCAGCCACCGCCCCTTGAGCAGCGCGCGCGCCAGCAGCGCGGGCAGGCAGACGAGCACGCCGAGCAGGCGCAGCGCCAGGCTGTCGTAGGCCTGCGGCAGCAGGTAAGTCCACATCAGGTAGTACAGGGGCTGGCCGATGCAGGCGCACCAGGCCAACAGCACGTAGCGCGTGGAGAAGTGCGTGTGCCGCTGTTCCTGCTGCATCAGCCACTCGTGTATTCGCATCCACATCGGCAATCCTTTGGGGCATATTGCGGCGGCGCAAGGTCCGCTCAAATTGGGTGTCTGGAAATTGATTCTCATCAAGTTGGACTTGATCGTGTCGCAATTTCGGCTGCGCCCGTTTGACGTGGATCAAACGTGCGCGTGCTTATCGCATTGGCAATAAACGCAGGGACAGAATGATTATTTTTTTTCCAAGGAGAAATCATGACTGCCACCGCCTTCCTGCCCCAGCGCGCCGAGCAACGCCTGCCCGATTTCGTCACCCGCCGCATGGACGAGCACTACGTCACGCGCGTGCAGAAGCTGCTCGGCGGCGAACACATGCATGTGTGGGCGCCGGCCGGCGCCAACCCGCTGATGCTGGCCAATAACGACTACCTGTGCGTGGCCGGCGAAGCGGCCCTGATTGGCGCCCAGGCGCGCCAGTTGCAGGCCTGCGGCAGCGGCATGCTGATGTCGTCGGTGTTCCTGCAGGCGGGCAGCGCCCAGCACCGGCTCGAAGCGAAGCTGGCCGCCTACATGGGCGCCGAAGATGGCGTGCTGGCGCAGTCGGGCTGGGCCGCCAATGTGGGCTTGCTGCAAAGCCTGGCCGAGCCAGGCGTGCCGGTCTACCGGGACATGATGGCGCACGCCTCGCTGTGGGAAGGGGTGCAGTCGGCGCAGGCGCTGGGCGTGCCCTTCCTGCACAACGACGTCGAGCACCTGGCGCGCCAGATCGACAAGCACGGGCGCGGCGTGATCGTCATCGACGCCTTGTACAGCACCAACGGCAGCGTGGCGCCGCTGCACGCGGTGGTGGAGCTGGCCGAACGCAGCGGCAGCATCCTGGTGGTGGACGAATCGCATTCACTGGGCACGCACGGCCCCGGCGGCGCCGGCCTGGTGGTGGCGATGGGCCTGACCGAGCGCGTGCACTTTCGCACGGCCTCGCTGGCCAAGGCGTTTGCCGGCCGCGCCGGTTTCCTGAGCTGTTCGAGCCAGTTCAAGGGCTACTTCCTGTCCGCTTCGCGTCCGGCGATTTTCAGTTCCTGCCTGCTGGGGCACGAGCTGGCCTGGTTCGACGCCGCCCTCGATTTCATCCGCGCCGCCGACGGGCGCCGGGCCAGCCTGCGACAGGTAACGGCCAAAGTGCGTGCCGGCTTGAGCGCGCTGGGCTACAACATCGACGACGGCAGCGAACAAATCATCGCACTCGAGGCAGGGCCGGAGCCGAAGACGCTGGCCCTGCGCAAGGCGCTCGAGAAACGTGGCGTGTACGGCGCCGTGTTCTGCGCGCCGGCCACGCCGAAGAACCGTTCGCTGGTGCGCCTGACCCTCAACGCCGGCATGGGCGACGAGGACATCGCGCGCCTGCTCGAGGCCTGCGCCGACATGCGCGAGGAAGTGGATTTGCCAAACTGGTCGTCGAGCCGCCGCTCGCGCCTGGCCCTGGTTGCGCTAAGATAGCGTCCATGACAGAACCTCAAACTTTGTACGATGTGATTGGCGGCGAAGCGCGCGTGCGCGAGATGGTCGACCGTTTTTATGACCTGATGGAGTTGGAGCCGGAGTTTGCCCAGCTGCGCTCCCTCCATCCGCCGTCGACCGAAGGCTCGCGCGAGAAGCTCTTCATGTTCCTGTCCGGCTGGATGGGCGGGCCCGACCTGTTTGTCGAGCGCCACGGCCATCCGCGCCTGCGCGCGCGCCACCTGCCGTTCGGCATCGGCACGGTCGAACGCGACCAGTGGCTGCGGGCGATGGCCTGGGCGATGGAGGACGTGGGCATCGACGAAGGCTTGCGCCTGCGCCTGATGGAGTCCTTCTACCAGACGGCTGACTGGATGCGCAACAAGGCCGACTGATGACCGACACCGACCTGATTCTCGCCGGCGGCGGCGCCCTGATCGTGGCGCTGCAGGTGGCGACACTGCTGCGCGCACGCCATTCCCCCGAACAGTTCGACAAGGTCGAGCGCGGCCTGCGCCAGGAATTGCAGGCCACGGCCCAGGCCAACCGCCAGGAAATCGCGGCAAGCCTGGCGCAAAACCAGGGCGCCACCGTGCAGCAGCTAGAAGCGATGCGCCAGCAATTGCACCTGCAGGGCATTTCGGGACGCGAGGAAATCAACCAGCGCATGTTCGAAGTGCGCGCTACGCTGGAAGCGAAGATCCGCGACCTGCAAACCGATAATGGCGCGCGCCTCGAAGAGATGCGCAAGACCGTCGACGAGAAACTGCACGCCACGCTCGAGACGCGCCTGGCCGAATCGTTCCGCACGGTCTCGGACCGGCTCGAGAAAGTGCACCAGGGCCTGGGCGAGATGCAGCAGCTGGCCATTGGCGTGGGCGACTTGAAGCGCGTGCTCACCAACGTCAAGACGCGCGGCACCTGGGGCGAGGTGCAGCTGGAGATGCTGCTCGAACAGCTGCTCACGGTGGAACAATATGCGAAGAACGTCGAGACCATTCCCGGTAGCGGGGCGCGGGTCGAATTCGCGGTCAAGCTGCCCGGCGTGATCGAGGGCGGCGCGCCCCTGTGGCTGCCGATCGACGCCAAATTCCCCAAGGAGCAGTACGAGCGCCTGGTCGAAGCGGCCGAGCGCGCCGACGCCGATGGCGTGGCCGTGGCTGGGCGCGAACTCGAACGCGCCGTGCGCCTGGAGGCGAAAACCATCGCCGACAAATACCTGGCGCCGCCGCTCACGACCGATTTTGCGATCCTGTTCCTGCCCACCGAAGGCCTGTATGCCGAAGTGATGCGCCGGCCCGGCCTGGGCGACGATTTGCAGCGCGAATTGCGCGTCTCGATCGCCGGGCCATCGACCTTGACGGCGATCCTCAACAGCCTGCAAATGGGATTCCGCACGCTGGCGCTGGAAAAACGCTCGTCCGAAGTGTGGCAGGTGCTGGGGGCGGTGAAGACGGAGTTCGGCAAATTCGGCGACGTGCTGGCGCAAACCAAGCTGACGCTGGAGCGGGCGGCGAAGAATATCGAGAATGCCGAAGTGCGTTCGCGCCAGATGGCGCGCAAGCTCAAATCGGTGGAAGCCCTGCCGGGCGAAGCGGCCCAGCTGCTGCTCGGGCCCGAAATCGACGCGCCCGACGCCGAGACGTAAAAAAGGGCGCCGCGGCGCCCGTGCTTTTTAGCCGCGCTGT
>JAZJYP010000226.1:18595-24220 GCA_040390345.1 Pseudomonadota bacterium
AGAGCCGCCGAATGGTGAGCCGCCGAATGGTGAGCCGCCGAATGGCGAGCCGCCCATCGAGGAACCGAACGTCGAACTGCGGCTGCCGATCCAGCTGGGCTGGGCAAACTGGCTCAGCGACGAATGGAAGTTCACGTTCGACGCTGCACTGTTAAAGGCCGAGCGATACACCGGCATGGGGCCGACGATGCCGCCGCCGAAGGCCAGCGCGTCGTCTGCAACATCATCGCCGTCGGCCGCATGCAGGCCGCTCATGGCGTGCTTGGGTTCGGCCAGGCGCTTGATGCGCGCGACGTTGCGGCACACCGTTGGCACCATCAGGCAGTGACCCTGTTCGCAGAAGACCATGCCGCGTTCAGTCAATTTGTCGGACCAGGCGGCGCGGGTCACCTGGCGGCAGACCTTGTTGCCGCCGAAGTGCATGGCGCTGATGCGCGCGTCGTAGGTGGCATCGCCGACGATGGCGTCGCGGCCGATGGTGACGATTTCGTCATAGTTGCGGTCGCGGATGCGCGCCTTCAGGCGTTCGCGCACGGGCGCGGGAATGTCGGTGTAATCATCGACAGCGCCGACCACGTCGCCCAGGAAAGGGTTGACGCCGGGCCGGGCCCAATCGCATTTATCGAGGAATTGGGCACTTGCTTCGGACTTGGCATAGGCAAGTTGCGGCGCCGACGTGAACAGGCCGGCGAGCAGGGACAACCCGAACATGCTGCGGGTGAGCCACTTGAATGCTGCTGCAATCTTGGTCTCGGTTTTCATGGCCTGATGGGAAATGGTGTGGGAATAAATGCATGTTAGCACAAAACAAATTGTTCGTTACGAAAAGAAATATATCGATTCGTGATTTGTAGTAGGAATGCTACGAATCTTAGAACAATGCCAATATTACACCAATCCATCGAAGAGCAATACGTCAACCATTTCGCCAGCAGCAACATTCCCTTGATTATCATGTAAGACCACCATGCAATTTGCCTCGACCATCGAGCGCAAGATGCCCGAGCCTTGGGAGCCGGTGATGGCCACGGCATAGCTGCCGTCGCCGCCGCGCGCCAGGATGCCGCGCTGGTATTCGGTGCGGCCCGGCTTTTTGCGGATGGCGCTGCGCGAAGGCACACGCAGCAGGGGCAGGGGGCAATCGGCCCCCATCATGCGCAGCAGCGCCTCGCGGGCGAAGAAATAGAAGGACACCATCACCGCCACCGGATTGCCCGGCAGCCCGAACAGGAAGGCGCTGTGGCCCTGCGAATGGATCTTGCCGAAGGCCAGCGGGCGCCCGGGTCGCATGCCGACCTTCCAGAACGTGACGTCGCCCAGGCGCGCCATGATGGTACGGGTGTAGTCGGCCGCGCCGACGGAGACGCCGCCCGAGGTGACGATGGCGTCGGCGTTTTCGCAGGCGCTGCGCAGGGCCGCTTCGAGCGCATCCGGGTCGTCGCGCACGATGCCCATGTCGATGATGTCGCAGCCGAGGCGGGTGAGCATGCCGTGGATGGTATAGCGGTTGCTGTCGTAGACGCAGCCGGCGTCGAGCGGCTCGCCGATCGAGCGCAATTCGTCGCCGGTGGAGAAGAAGGCCACGCGCAGGCGGCGCTGGACGGCCACTTCGGCCAGCCCAAGGGAGGCGAGCAAGCCCAGGTCGGCGGGGCGGATGACGCGCCCGGCGCGCAGTGCCGCGCTGCCGGCCTTGAGGTCTTCACCCATGAAGCGCCGGTTGTCGCCTGTGCCGATGGTGCCCGGCGCGATGGTGATGGTGTCGCCGGCGACAGCGGCCACCAGTTCCTGTGGGATGACGCTGTCGCAGCCGGCCGGCATCACGCCGCCCGTCATGATGCGCACGCACTGGCCGGGCAGGGGCAGGGCATCCGAATGGCGGCCGGCGTAGACGGTGCCGATGACGGTAAGCGTGGTGGGCGCGCCGGCCAGCAGGTCGGCGCCGCGCAGGGCGTAGCCATCCATGGCCGAATTGTCGTGGGCCGGCACATTGATTGGCGAGACCACGTCGCGTGCCAGCGTGCGCCCCAGCGCCGCGCGCAGTGCCAGCTGTTCCACCGCGTCGATGGGCGTGATGAAGTCATTGATGATGCGCTGGGCGCTACTGACGGGCAGAGCGTCCGGATCGTAGCCGTCCAGGCAGCTGGCCACTTCGTGCAGCGTGCGCGTGCCCATTTGCTGCAGTTCGTCGCGCGTGTTGATGTTGCGGAAGGCGCTGGCGTCCTCGAACAGGACCTCGGCCACGTTCAGGTTTTTGTACCAGCCATCCATCTTGCGCCCGCCGCCGGCCAGGTAGGCTTCCAGCGCCGGCAGCAAGCTCGCCTTGACGAGGCAGAAGACGGGATGGGGCTGACGGCCCGCTTCTTCCGTGACGGCCAGGGCCAGGTCGGCGCCATGCGCCTGCACGGCGTCGAACAGGCGGCTGGCCAGGTCGGTGGGCAGGAAAGGCGAATCGCAGGGGGCCGTGAGCAGGTAGGGTGTGGTGCAGCGGCGCAGGCCCGCTTCGAGGCCGGCCAGCGGCCCGGCGAAGCCGCCCGTGTCGTCCGGCCAGACTGGCACGCCGAAGGCTTCGTATTGGTCGAACTGGGCGTTGGCATTGATGGCCACGGCGGCGACCTGGGGCGCGAGCCGTTCGAACACGTGCGACACCATCGTCGCGCCGCGGAAGGGCTGCAGGCCCTTGTTCACGCCACCCATGCGCATGCCGCGCCCGCCGGCCAGGATCAGGCCAGTGATTTCTTCGTTCATGGAGTTGTCCAGTTCTCGATGCGGAGTCCGGGCACGCGGGAAAATTCGCGGACGTTGTTTGTCACCAGCGTCACGTCCAGGGAGAGTGCGTGTGCCGCGATCAATGTATCGAGTGGTCCGATTGGCGTGCCCTTGGCTTCGAGTGCGGCGCGCAATGGTCCATAATGGCGAGCAGCGGCAGCATCAAAAGCGCTTTTCGCAAATGTGGGGAGCCAATTATTGAGTGCCTTTCGGTACTTGATGGACGTCCCTTTGGCCACGCCAAATTCAAGCTCTGCCACGGTTATGCTGGAAATGACAATGTCGCTCAAGGCATGGCGATTAAAACTCTCCGGTACAGTCTTGGGTCGCTGATTGATCAAATAAATGCAAATATTCGTGTCGAGAAGGTATTTCATTCTTCAGGCCACCAATCTCGCTCCTGTTGTTCCCTCGGCTGTTCTCGCTCGATGTTCGGATTCTCGCCAAATTCGCGCAATGCTGCGAAAAAATCGTCCCAGCCAGCGTTGATTGGAGTCAGCACCAGCGATTCACCCACTTTTTCAATAGTGAGGGCGGTGGTATTGACGCGAAACTCCTTGGGGAGCCGCACCGCTTGGCTGCGTCCCGACATGAAGACTTTTGCAATGGCCATGATTGCCTCCCTTTGAAGCACTGGTATATCTCAATGATATATACCGGGCGAATGAAGATCAACCTCCGATATATGACATTTCGACGCGCTTCTGGTTCGAATTGGTCAGCAGTGTGCGGGTTTCGGAGTAGCGGTCGCTGCGGGCGCGCCACAGGTGGGCGAGGGCGCTGGCGATCTCGGCGTCGCTGCGGCCGGCGCGCAGCAGGGCGCGCAGGTCGTGGCCGCTGGTGGCGAACAGGCAGGTGTAGAGCTGGCCCTCCGTGGACAGGCGCGCGCGCGTGCAGTCCTTGCAGAACGCTTGCGTGACGCTCGAGATGAGACCGATCTCGCCGCTGCCATCGGCGTAGCGCCAGCGTGCCGCCGTTTCGCCGGTGTAGTTGGCGCCGATCGCTTCGAGCGGCATGCTCGCGCCAATCAGGCGCACCACTTCGGCCGAGGGAATGACGTCGGCCATGTTCCAGCCGTTGGAAGCGCCCACGTCCATGAATTCGATGAAGCGCAAGATCGCCGGCGTGCCCTTGAAGTGGCGCGCCATGGGTAAGATTTCCTGTTCGTTCAGGCCGCGCTTGACGACCATATTGACCTTGACCGGGCCCAGCCCCGCAGCGTGCGCCGCGTCGATCCCGGCCAGCACATCGGCGACGGCGAAGTCGACATCGTTCATGCGCTTGAAGATGGCGTCGTCGAGGGCGTCGAGCGAGACGGTGACGCGGTCCAGGCCCGCGTCCTTGAGCGCTTGCGCCTTGCGCGCGAGCAGGGAGCCATTGGTGGTGAGGGTCAGGTCGAGCCGACGGCCCGAGGGCGTGGGGATCGCGCGCAGCATCGCCACCAGGTCTTCCATATTCTTGCGCAGCAGCGGCTCGCCGCCGGTGAGGCGAATCTTCTCGACGCCGTGCGCCACGAACAGCGTGGCCAGGCGCGTGATTTCTTCGAAACTGAGCAGGTCCTTGTGTGGCAGGTAGGCGTAGTCCTTGTCGAACACTTCCTTCGGCATGCAATAGACACAGCGGAAATTGCAGCGGTCGGTGATCGAGATGCGCAGGTCGTGCAGGGGCCGCGCCAGCGCGTCGGCGAGCAGGCCCGTGGGCGCTTCCAGCGCATCGGGAATACGGGGGGCAGGCGAACGCAGTTCGTTCAGCAGAATGATTTTTTCAGCCATGCCAGTACGATAGCACGAGGCCCGCCAGCGCACAGGCGAACAGCAATTTGATGGTGCCGGCCTTGAAGCGCATCAGTGCCACGCTGGCCGCCAGCGTAATAGCGGCGGCGCACAGGTCCCAGCGGCCGTCCGTGTAAATGACGTGCTGGCCGAAGAACAGGGCCAGGCTGGCAATGACGCCAACGACGGCCGCCGAGATGGCCGTGAGCGGCGCGGTCAGGCGCACATTGCCGCGCGTCGATTCGACCAGCGGCCCGCCGGCCAGGATGAAGATGAAGGAGGGCAGGAAAGTGAAGAAGGCGGCCACGCAGGCGCCCGCCAGGCCGGCACCCACGAAGCCGACGAAGGCGACGATCATGATGAGCGGGCCGGGCGTGGTTTCGCCCAGGGCCAGGCCGTCCATCATCTGCGCGGCTGAGAGCCAGTGGAAGTGTTCGACACCGCCCTGGTAGACGTAGGGCAGCACGGCGTAGGCGCCGCCGAAGGTGAGCATGGCGGCCTTGGTGAAGAACCAGCCCATCTGGGCCAGGGTGTTGCTGGCGCTGGCGGCCCACCAGGCCAGCAGGCCCAGGCCGCAGCCGGCCAGTACGACCTTGGCCAGGTGGAGCCAGGAGTGCCGGGCGTGGGCCGGCGTGGGGGTGTCGTCGTCGATCAGGGCCAGGCCGTAGGAAGCCTTTTTGCCCGGGTGGGCGCCGCCTACCCGGAACAGGGCAGGCCACAGGCGCCCGCCGGCCAGGCCGATCAGCGCGGCGCTGGCGACGATGAGGGGGAAGGGCAGGTGGGCGATGGCGATGCCGATGAATGCGGCAGCGGCGATGGCCATCAGGGCGCCATTGCGCAGCGAGCGCGTGCCGATGCGCCAGGCGGCGGCGAGCACGATGGCGACGACGGCCGGCTTGATGCCATACAGGACGGCGGCGATGGCGGGCACGGTGCCGTAGCCGAGGTAGATCCAGGACAGGCCGATCAGGAGCAGCAGGGAAGGCAGCACGAACAGCACGCCGGCGATGATGCCGCCGCGCGTTTTGTGCAGCAGCCAGCCGATGTAGACGGCGAGCTGGGTCGCTTCCGGTCCGGGCAGCAGCAT
>JAZJYP010000227.1:0-2568 GCA_040390345.1 Pseudomonadota bacterium
TGAAGAAGGCCATCGGCACGCCCCACTGGCGCTGGCGCGACAAGGTCCAGTCGGGACGGTTGGCGATCATGCCGTGCAAGCGCGCCTGGCCCCAGTCCGGGAAGAACTTGGTGTTGGCGATGCCCTCCAACGCCGTTTCGCGCAGCGTCTTGCCGCCGTCTTTCGGATGGGTGTCCATGCCGGCGAACCATTGCGAGGTGGCGCGGTAGACGATTGGTGTCTTGTGGCGCCAGCAGTGCATGTAGCTGTGGTCGAACATCTTCACTTCGAACAGGCCGCCTTCGGCGCGCAGGGCGTCGCAGATCGGGCGCGACGCTTCCCAGATCGTCATGCCGCCAAACAGGGGCAGGGTGGACGCGAATTTGCCGTCGCCCATGACGGGCGTGAGGATCTCGTCGTCCTTCAAACCGTGCATCTTGCAGGAGATGAAGTCGTCCAGGCCATAGGCCGGGGCCGAGTGCACCACGCCGGTACCGCTTTCGGTGGTGACGTAGTCGGCCAGGTACATCGGCGAGAGGCGGTCGTAGAAGGCGTCCTTGCGGTGCAGCGGGTGGCGGAAGCCGATGCCGGCCAGGGCAGAACCGTGGCAGCTGCCGATGGTGACGCCCTCCAGCTTGTAGCGCGCCAGGCACTGGACCACCAGGTCCTGGGCCAGGACCAGCAGCAGCGGCTTGCCATCGCGCTCGGTCTGGACCAGCGAATAGACGATTTCAGGGTGGACGTTCAAGGCCTGGTTGGACGGGATGGTCCATGGGGTCGTGGTCCAGATGACGATGAAGCCGTCCTGCGTGGGCAGCTTGTCCAGGCCGAAGGCGGTGGCGAGCTTGTCGTGTTCGGCGAAGGCGAAGCCGACGTCGATGGCAGGGTCGCGCTTTTCCTGGTATTCCACTTCCGCTTCGGCCAGGGCCGAGCCGCAGTCGAAGCACCAGTTCACCGGTTTCAGGCCGCGGTAGACATAGCCTTTATCGAGCAGCGTGCCGAGGGCGCGCAGTTCGTCGGCCTCGTTACGGTAGGCCATGGTCAGGTAAGGGTTGTCCCACTCACCGAGCACGCCCAGGCGGATGAAGTCCTTCTTCTGGCGCTCGACCTGCTCCATCGCGTAGGCGCGGGCCTTGGTCAGCACTTCGGCCGTCGGCAGGTTTTTACCGTGCAGTTTTTCGATCTGGATCTCGATCGGCATGCCATGGCAATCCCAGCCCGGCACATAGGGGGCGTCGAATCCGGCCATGGTGCGCGACTTGACGACCATGTCCTTGAGGATCTTGTTGACGGCGTGGCCAAGGTGGATGTCGCCGTTGGCGTATGGCGGGCCATCGTGCAGGATGAACTTCGGACGCCCGGCCGAGGCGCGCCGCACGCGCTCGTAAATCTTCTTGTCCTGCCACTGCTTGACCCAGCCCGGTTCGCGCTTGGCGAGGTCGCCGCGCATCGGGAACGGGGTGTCGGTCATGTTGACCGGGTATTTGCTGTCAGGTTTTTTGGACGGTTTGCTGTTGTCGGACATGGCGTTCTTCAGAGATGGGTGTTTTGTGCAAAATAGCTGCGCGCGTAGGCGGCGTCGCGTTCGATCGCTGCGGTCAGGGTTGGCAGGTCGATGAATTTTTCTTCATCGCGGATCTTTTCGAGGAATTCGACGCGCACGATGCGGCCGTAGCAGGCCTGTGCGTAGTCGAACACGTGCACCTCGAGCAGCATGCGGCCGGCCTGTTCCACGCTGGGGCGCACGCCCAGGCTGGCCACGGCGGGCAGCGGGCCCTCGGCCAGGCCATGCACCTGGACGACGAAGATGCCGGACAGGGCGGGGCGGTGGGCCACGCGCAGGTTCAGGGTCGGGAAGCCCAGGGTGCGGCCAAGCTTGGCGCCGTGGATGACGTGGCCAGACATGGCATAGCCGTGGCCGAGCAGGTGTTTGGCGCGTGTGAAGTCGCCCACGGCGAGGGCGGCGCGCACGGCCGACGAGGACACGCGCTGCTCGGCATGCATGACCGTGGGCAGGGTGTCGACTTCGAAGCCGAAGTGGCGGCCTGCCTCGGTGAGCATGGCGACATTGCCGGCGCGCCGGGCGCCGTAGCAGAAGTCGTCGCCCACCATCAGCCATTTGACGTGCAAGCCCTGGACCAGCACGCGTTCGGTGAATTCGTCGGGCGACATGGCCGCGAAATGGGCGTTGAAGTGTTCGACGATGACGCGGTCGATGCCGCTGTTTTCCAACGATTCGAGCTTGTCGCGCAGGTTGGCGATGCGGTTGGGCGCCTTGGACAGGTCGCCCATGCGTTCGGCGAAGAATTCGCGCGGATGCGGTTCGAACGTCATCACCGCCGCTTCCAGGTCCAGGCGCGTGGCGGCCGCGCGCACGCGCGCCAACAATGCCTGGTGCCCTTGGTGGACACCATCAAAGTTGCCGATTGTGAGAGCGCAGGGGGCGCGTGCCCTGTCGTTCGGAAGTCCGCGAAATACCTTCATAGACATTGATTATAAGGGCAGAGCAAGCAATTGGGGTCGGAGTCAATAAATTGGGGTCAGAGTCGAATTAATTCATGAATCTCGAATTAATTCGACTCTGACCCC
>JAZJYP010000228.1:0-3838 GCA_040390345.1 Pseudomonadota bacterium
CGAACGATTTCAACGTCATCATCGAAATCCCGATGAACGCCGATCCGATCAAGTACGAAGTGGACAAAGAGTCCGGCGCGATCTTCGTGGACCGCTTCATGGGCACCGCCATGCACTACCCGTGCAACTACGGCTATGTGCCGAACACCATCGCCGATGACGGCGACCCGTGCGACGTGCTCGTCATCACCCCGTTCCCGCTGATCCCTGGCGTTGTTGTGCGCTGCCGCGCCATCGGCGTGCTGAAAATGACCGACGAAGCCGGCGGCGACGCCAAGGTATTGGCGGTCCCGATCGACAAGATCCTGCCGATCTACACCCACTGGCAAAAGCCGGAAGACATGAACGAACTGCGCCTGCGCCAGATCCAGCACTTCTTCGAGCACTACAAGGATCTCGAACCAGGCAAATGGGTCAAGATCGAAGGCTGGGGCGGCCCGGACGAGGCGAAAACCGAAATCGAAGGCGGCGTCGCTGCCTTCAACAAGGCGCTCGCCGCCAAGTAGCACTGAACCGGGCCGAAGCCCGGTTTTTTTTCGTCACTGCCACCCGAACCCGCGTGCCTTGCCCGGCTATTTTTTATTGCGCAGCCTGCCGACAATGCCGGTGGGGAAAAAGTAGATCGACAGCACGAACAGCACGCCGAGCCACAGCATCCAGCGGTCCGGGTGCAGGGCGGTGGCCAGCATCGGCACATCTGACAACAAGGACGAGGCCTGGCCCATCAGCGATTTCAGGTAGTTCTGCGCGAGGATGAACAGGGCGGCGCCCACGACGGCGCCATACATCGTGCCCATGCCGCCGATGACGACGATGAGCAGGATGTCGGTCATTACTTCAAAACTGAGCATCGTCTTCGGGCCCACATAGCGCAGCCACAGCGCCATCAGCGCGCCGGCGATCGCGGCGACGATCGCGGCGAGCACATTGGCCCACACACGGTAGACCACGGTGCGGTAACCGAGCGCCTCGGCGCGGAACTCGTTTTCGCGGATCGCCTGCAGCACCCGCCCAAACGGCGAATTGACAATGCGTAGCATGAACAGGAACAGCAGCGCGCTGGCGCCAAACACGATGTAGTAGGTCAGCACCTTGCCATCGAGCGTACGGCCGAACAGGCTGCCGAAGTCGGCACCGGACGAGAGCAGGTCGGGCACTTCGAAGGTCTTGCCGTCTTCACCGCCGGTCAGGTCCGACAGCTGCGATGCCAGCACCGCGAACGAGGAAGCGACAGCCAGCGTGATCATTGCGTAGAAAATGGCGCGTACGCGCAGCGCGAACAGGCCGATCACCAGGGCCAGCACCACCGCCAGCAGCAGCGCGAGCGCGACGCCAATCCACGGCGCGCCGGCCGCCATGCCCAGGCCCACGCCGTAGGCGCCGATCCCGAAGAACATCGTGTGGGCGAACGAGACGATGCCGGTATAGCCAAGCAGCAGGTCGTAGGACGCGACCAGAACGATGTAGACGCAGATCGTGGCGGCGGTATTGAGCGGACGCGCGCCGCTGGTGAGGAAGGGCGCGAAGGCCAGGCCGAAAACGATCAGCAGCAGCACGATGCCCAGCGCGCGGCTGCGCGGCAGGTCGGAAGAGAGCAGTTTGGTGAGCATGGTCAGTCCTAGCGCCGCGCGATGGAGAACAGGCCGGCCGGGCGCCACAGCAGGATGGCGATCATCAGGATGATGTTCGACACCAGCGCCACTTTCGGCGCGAGGAAGCCGGCGTAATTGGCCACCAGCGCCATCAGCAGTGCGCCGATGAAGCAGCCGCCCACGGAACCGAGTCCGCCGATGATGATGACGATGAACACCATCACCATCGTCTCGCCGCCCATGCCCGCCGTCAGCGTCTCCTTGTACAGGCCCCACATCACGCCACCGAGGCCGGCCAATGCGGAACCGGCCGCGAACACGCCGATAAAGATGCGGCGGATGCGGTAGCCGAGCGCCTCGACCATTTCGCCGTTTTCGACGCCGGCGCGGATCAACAGGCCGATCTTGGTGCGGTTCAGGACCAGGAACATCGTTGCAAATACAACGATCCCGACGACGACGGCCAGCAAGCGGTATTTTTCGATCGCCGCGTCGCCGATGACGATGGCGCCGCGCAGGCTTGCCGGCAGCGGCATCGCGATCTGCTCGGCGCCCCAGATGACACTAATGAGTTGTTCGGCCACGATCATCCCGCCCATCGTGATCAGGATCTGCTTGAGGTGCTGGCCATACACCGGCATGATGATGACGCGCTCGAAGGCCCAGCCAAGCAAGGCAGTTGCCGCCATCGCCGCGCCCACGGCCAGGCCCAGCACGGCCAGGTTCATGCCCAGCGAATCGGCTTCGAGCCAGCCGTGCATGGGAATGAGGACCATCGTCGCCGCGTAGGCGCCCACGGACACGAAGGCACCGTGGCCAAAATTGAGCACGTCCATCAGGCCGAAGACGAGCGTGAGGCCGCTGGCCATAATGAAGATCATCATGCCCATGGCCAGGCCGGCCACGCTCAGGGTGACCCAGGTGGGCAGGCTGCCCACCAGCGGCAGCATCAACAGCATCAGGGCGGGCACCAGCAAGAGCGGGGCGATGTCGCGCGGGGTGGCAGGCAAGGTCGTCACGGCGCTTCCTTATTGGTGGGAGTCGAGCGACAGGCCAAGCAGGCGCTGTTGCAGGGCATCGTCGTCGACCAGTGCGCGCATGGCGCCCGTGTGCACGACGCGGCCATCGTCCATCACGGCCACGCTGTCGCCGAGCTGGCGCACGAAGCTGAAGTTCTGCTCGACGAGCAAAATGGTGGTGTCGAGCGCTTTGAGTTCCTTGATGGCGTCGGCCAGGCTCTGGATGATGGCCGGCGCCAGGCCCTTGGTGGGCTCGTCGATCAGGATCAGCTTGCGCGGCTCGACGATGGCGCGCGCAATGGCCACCATCTGTTTTTGTCCGCCCGAGAGATTGCCGGCCGGGTAGTTCCAGAATTTTTTTAGCGCGGGGAAGAAGCGGAAGATCCACTCCACCCGCTCCATGTCCAGCGCGCCGCTGCGCGCGGCCAGGAACAGGTTTTCGCGCACGCTCAGTTCGGAAAACACGGCCATCGATTCCGGCACGTAGGCGACACCGAGTTGCGCGATATCGGGCGTCGCCATGGCGCTGATATCGCGGCCATCGAAAGTGACGTTGCCGGCGCTGGCCTTCCACAGGCCCATGATGGTGCGCAGCGTCGTCGTCTTGCCGGCGCCATTGCGGCCCAGCAGAACCGCCAGGCCGCCGCGCGGCACCACCAGGTCCACCCCTTGCAGGATGTGGTACTGGCCGATGTGGGTGTGTACGCCCGAGAGGGTAAGCAGTGCGTCAGGCATGTTGCGGTGTTCCCAAATAAGCTTCCTGGACGATGGCCGATGCCATGACTTCGGCCGGATTGCCGTCGGCGACCAGCGTCCCGTTATGCAGCACGATGATGCGGTCGGCCAGCGAACGCACCACGTCCATCTTGTGCTCGACCAGCAGGATGGTCTTGTTGCCCAGCGCCTTGACCTGGTGGATCAGCTCGAGCACCACCGGCACTTCGTCCACGCTCATGCCGGCGGTCGGTTCGTCGAACATCAGCACCTCGGGTTCGAGGGCCAGCAGGATGGCCACTTCGAGCTTGCGCTTGTCGCCATGCGAGAGCGTGCCGACGGGGGTGTCGCGCCGGCCGGCCAGGGCCACGCGTTCAAGGTAATGCTCGGCGCGCTCGATCAACGCCTTGTGGCCGAACCAGACCGAGAACATGTTCATGCCCAGGTGCGCGTGGCTTTGCACGGCCAGGCGCACGTTCTCCAGCACCGACAGGTTGGGGAACAGGTTGGTCA
>JAZJYP010000229.1:0-8065 GCA_040390345.1 Pseudomonadota bacterium
GACGACCTGCCCGACCTGTCGGGCCACCAGGTCTATGCCTGCGGCGCGCCTATCGTCGTCGATTCGGCCAAGCGCGACTACGTTGCCAAGTGCGCTTTGCCGGCCGAAGAATTCTTCGCCGACGCCTTCACCACCGAGGCAGATTTAGCCCAGTCTTAAGCGCTTCACCACGATTCTTCAATTTGAGGTATTTTATCGGGCAACGCGGGCAAGGAGACCAGTCCTGCGTTCCCCCGTAACCTCACTTTGAAGGTCGATCATATGCATAAGAATAGCCGCTTCGCGCTCGCCATCCTGGCCCTCGCGCTTTCCTCCGCTTTCGCTGCCACCAGCGCCGCAACCGACGCCGCCACAGCCGCCGCCTACAAGGCCGCCATCGCCAGCCCGGCGCGCACCGACGACGACCGCAAGGGCGACGCCAAGCGCAAGCCGGCCGAGTTCCTCGAATTCGCCCACGTGCGTCCAGGCATGAAGGTGCTCGACATGGTCGCCGGCGCCGGTTCCACCTCCGAACTGCTGGCGCTGGCCGTTGGCAGCAGCGGTGAAGTGTGGGCGCAGTCGGGCAAGGAATCGCCCAAGCTGCTGGCCCGCCTGGCCGCCAACCCGCAGCCGAACCTGCACCCGCTGGTGGCGCCGTTTGAAAAACCAACGCCGGCCGGCGCCCAGCTCGACCTGGTGACGCTGAACATGAACTACCACGACATCGTCAACACGCCGGCCGACCGCACCGCGATGAACAAGAGCATCTACGACGCGCTCAAGCCGGGCGGCTACTTCGTCATTATCGACAACGCGGCCAAGGACGGCAGCGGCCTGACGGCCACCAACACCTTGCACCGCATCGACGAAAAAGCCGTCATCGACGAAGTGACCAAGGCCGGTTTCGTCGTCGATGGCAAGGGCGACTTCCTGCGCGTGCCGGCAGACCCGCGCGACCAGCCCTTCTTCAAAATGGACGGCAAGCCGGACGACAAGTTCGCCCTCCGGTTCGTGAAGAAGTAGGGTGCACACGTGCCCACCCATGACGTGTGCACCACGTTGGCCACGTCACGCGTGGGCGCCCGCGCCCACCCTAGCGGATGCTGGCGGCATCGAACTGGTCGCTGTTCTTGCCAGTGATGCCGCGATAGAACTGCTGGATCTGGGCCATGTCGGCATCGATATCGCCCGTCGTCACAAACATCTGGCCGATGCCGCCGCGCTTGCGCTTGAAGTCCAGGTAGGCCATCGCGATCGGCACGCCGGCGCCGTGCGCCATGTGGTAAAAGCCCGTCTTCCAGTGCGTGACCTTGCCGCGCGTGCCTTCGGGCGCGACGATCACGATCAACCGTTCATGCCGCGCAAACGCGTCGATGGTCGCTTGCACCGTGTTGTTCGACGCGCTGCGGTCGATCGCAATGCCGCCGAGCCAGCGCGAGAGCCAGCCGATCGGCCACGCAAACAGGCTGGCCTTGGCCATCCAGTACACGCGCATGCGCAGCACGAAGCACAGCATCAGCGTGAACGGGAAGTCCCAGTTGCTCGTATGGGGCGCCGCGATCAGCACAAACTTCGGCTGTGCCGCCAGCTGTTCCGGCGTCAAGCCTTCGGCGCGCCAGCCGCACAGGCGCAGCAGCGCGTGCGAGGCGCCGCGCGTGAGCGTATTGACGACCGGTGTATCGAAAATCGTGGTGTGCATGGGCAGGATTTGCCAACATCGGGCAGAATGGGAGATCAGTTCCCGTAAGCATCATTTTACCCCAGCCCGCCTCCATGACTTCATCCAACGGCTTTGCCGTCCTGCGTCACCGCAATTTCTCGTTCTACCTCGGTGCGCGCGTGCTCGGCACCATCGCCGTCCAGATGCAAAGCGTGGCCATCGGCTGGCAGGTCTACCAGATGACGGGCAGCCTGTATGACCTGGGCCTGATCGGCCTGGCCCAGTTCGCGCCCTTCCTCGCCCTGATCCTGTTCGCCGGCCACGCGGCCGATACCTACAACCGCCGCAATATCATCGCCCTGTGCGTGTCTGCGCAACTGGCGTGTGCGCTGATGCTGCTGGCCTTTACCTGGTCCGGACTGTCGATCGTCTGGCCGGTGTTCGCCATCCTGGTCCTGTTCGGCAGCGCGCGCGCGTTCATGATGCCGGCCACGCAGGCGGTGCTGCGCAATATGGTGCCCACCGAAGACTTCAGCGCCGCCGTGGCCCTGTCGGCATCGAGCTTCCACGTCGCCGTGATCCTCGGACCCACGCTGGGTGGCCTGCTCTACCTGGCCGGCCCGGCCACCGTCTACACCATCTCGGCCCTGCTGCTGGTGGCCGCCGTCGTGCTGATGTGCCTGACCAAGAGCGCGCCGCAAGCGCGCAACACCGAGCCGGCCAGCTGGCACACGGTGCTTGAAGGCCTGCGCTTCGTGTTCTCGCGCCCCATCATGCTGGGCGCGATTTCGCTCGACTTGTTCGCCGTGCTGTTCGGCGGCGCCTCGGCCCTGCTGCCCGCCTACGCGCACGACGTGCTGCACGCCGGGCCCACCGGCCTGGGCCTGCTGCGCACCATGCCCGGCGCCGGTGCGGCCCTGTGCTCGGTGGCACTGGCCTTCTTCCCCATCCGCCGCCGTGTCGGGCTATGGATGTTCGGCGGCGTCGGCGTGTTCGGCCTGGCCACGCTGGCGCTGGGCTGGACCAGCAGCTTCGCCGTCGCCATCGCCTCCCTGTTCCTGCTCGGCGCCGGCGACATGGTGAGCGTCTACATCCGCCACCTGCTGGTGCAGTTCGAAACGCCGGACGCCATCCGCGGCCGCGTCTCGGCCGTCAATTCGGTCTTCATCGGCGCCTCCAACGAACTGGGCGAATTCGAGTCGGGCGTTAGCGCCGGCTGGTTTGGCCTGGTGCGCGCGATCCTGTTTGGCGGCGCGGCCACGCTGGCCGTGACCCTGGCCTGGGCCTGGAAATTCCCCGTCCTCTCGCGCATGGACAAATTCCCCCACCACGCCGCCGAAGAGCAAGCCGCAAAAGCCTAGCGCTTGCTATGATGTGGCCATGGCCATCCACCACATCTTGCAGCGCTTCGTCGCCACCCGTCCCCACCTGTCCTTCGCCATCGCGCTCGGCGTGGCCGTCGGCCTCTTCGTCCCCGGCACCATCAGCCCGGTCATGCGCGCGCTGATCGGCTGGAACGCCGCCATCTGGCCCTATATGCTGGCCATGCTGGCCGTGATCGTGCGGGCCGACCACCAGAAGGTGCGCCAGGTCGCGGTGCGCCAATACGAAAGCGCCGGCATGGTGCTGGCCGGCCTGGTTGTCGCGGCGGCCATGAGCGTGACGGCCATCGTGGCGGAACTGGGCAAGACGGGCGCCCTCGACAACAGCGCGCCGGCTTTGCGCTACGGCTTCACGGCCCTGACCGTCTTCGGTTCCTGGTTCCTGCTCGGGATGCTGTTCAGCTTCCACTACGCCCACGTGTTCTACCACGCCGCGCCGGACAAGCTGCCCTTGCAATTCCCGCTCAAGGAAGACGATCCCAATTACTGGGACTTCCTCTATTTTTCCTTCACCATCGCGGTGGCCGTGCAAACCTCGGACGTGCAGGTGATGACGCGCACGATGCGCAAGCTTGTGCTGGCGCAGTCCATCCTGAGCTTTTTCTTCAACCTGGCGGTGCTGGGTTTGTGCATCAATATTGCTGCCGGCCTCATGAACAACTGAAAGGTGTAAGATGAAACTGCAGTGACTTGATGAACAACCGGGAGTAGGTATATGCAAATTAACATCCGCACCGACAGCACCATCGAACGCCACCAGGGTCTGGACGACCACGTCAACAGTGTCGTCACGGGGGCAGTAGGCAGGTTTGGCGAACAGATCACCCGGATAGAAGTGCACCTGAGCGACAGCAACAAGGAAAAGTCGGCCGACGGCGACAACCGCTGCATGCTCGAAGCGCGCGTGACGGGCTACCAGCCAGTGGCCGTCAGTGCCCATGCCGAGACACTGCACCAGGCCATCGCCGGTGCGGCCGACAAGCTCAAACGCGCGATCGACAACGCCCTGGGCCGCCTGCACGACAAGAAGCTGCACGCGCCCGTGCCGGGCGTGGCCGATGCGGACGAGGTAGACGAATAATCGGATGTTCCGCGTGGGCGCACGCGCCCACCCTACGGCTTAGTGTTTTCGGTAGGGTGGGCCCACGGGCCCACGCTCCCCGCCAGCGCATTCACATAGCGCAGTCCCGCCAGCGCGCGGCTCCCATACCACGACATCATCTCGCCATCGACCAGCTGCACCGGCTTGCCGATCTGCTTTTCCAGCGCGTCCGCATGCGCCTCGGTGAAGCGGTAAGGCTCGGTCGACAGCAGCACGCCGTCGATCGAACGTACCAGTTCCTCGTTCCATTCGAAGCGCGGATAACGCGCCGCATCAGGCAAGCGCGGCACTGACCAGCCAATCTCCGCCAGCATATTGGCGATATACGTGTCCGGCGCCACGCACATCCACGGGTCCTGCCAGATCGCATACAGCACCGTGCGCGGCGCGCCTTTGCGCACGCTCGCCAGTTCCGCTTCGAAAGCGGCGCACCAGGCTTCGGCCTTCTCCTGCGCGCAAAACACGCCGCCCATCAGGCGCACCAGCGCCAGGTTGTCGCGCGGCGTGTTCGGATGCGTGACCACGATATGCGGCACAAATTCGGCCAGCTGGTCGACCGTGGGCTTTTCGTTTTCATCGATATTGACCACCAGGTGGGTCGGCGCGAGCTTGCGGATCTTCTCGATGTTGACGTCCTTGGTGCCGCCCACTTTGGGAATGTCCCTGACCACCTGTGCCGGATGGATGCAAAAGCCGGTGCGCCCCACCAGCTGCGGCGCCAGGCCCAGCTCGCACAGCAGCTCCGTGATCGAAGGCACCAGCGAGACGATGCGCGCCTGCGGATCGGCTTGATGTGCATTGCCAACAGCGTCAGTGAATTTCATGGGAAGACTGATATGATGTTGTTGTCATCTGGAATGATTATTTTGAAAGACTATTTTGGAACAGATTGGCACCTTCGGTGCATCCACCTACCTTTTGTCCGACCTCCAGCTCTTTCGCGACTGCGCTGAACCGAGCCTGGCCGCCGCCCTGGCCCACTGCGCCATTGTACGCATCCCGCAAGGACAACAGGTCGCCGACAGCACGCGCGCCCGCCTCTACATCGTGCTGCGCGGCGCGCTGGCGGTGGCCGCCGACACCCGCACCGGCATGGCCGACGGCACCGTCAGCCGCGTCCTGGCCGGCGAAAGCGTGGGCGAGCAGTCCGTGCTCGACGACGCCACCAACCTGGCCGCCATCACCGCCACCGACGACACCGAACTGCTGGTCATCGAAGCGGACCTGGTATGGTCGCTCATCGACGACTTCAACGGCGTCGCGCGCAACCTGCTGCGCATGCTGTCGTTCCGCATCCGCGCCGCCAATGCCCTGCTGCGCCGGCGCCAGAAACTGGGCGAATTTTACCGCCAGCTGTCGATGAACGATGGCCTGACCGGCCTGTACAACCGCGCCTGGCTGGGCGACGTGCTGCCCAACCTGGTGTCGGACTCGCACGCCAGCGGGCGTCCACTGGCCCTGGTGATGATCGACCTCGACCACTTCAAGAAATTCAATGACACCCACGGCCACCTCGGTGGCGACGACGCCCTGCGCGCCGCCGCCGGCGTGCTGGCCAAGGCGCTGCGCCCGTCCGACTACGCGGTGCGCTATGGCGGCGAAGAGATGATGGTGATTTTGCCCGATACCAGCGAAGCGGTGGCGCTGATGGTGGCCGAGCGCTTGTGCCAGCGCGTGCGCGACGCCGTGATCTTCGACGATATGCGCGTGCCGATGCCGCAGTTGACGGCGTCCTTCGGTGTGGCCCTGCTGGTCAATGGCGGCGACGAGAACCTGCTCATCGCCCATGCCGACGCCGCCCTCTACCGCGCCAAGGAAGGCGGGCGCAACCGCGTGTCGGTCTGAATTGTCAGCCCTTGAGGAAGTCGTCCAGGCCCTTTTGCACCAGCTCGTAGGTCTTGTCGATATTGCCGGCCACGTCGCCGTTGAGGACCTTCAGCCCGTCGAGGATGTCGCGCGCCTCCTTGAAGCCCTTTTCCACGCCGCCACGGATGGTGTCGATGAAGGCCTGGCGCTGGCTCGCTTCGTCGGCGCCGTCGCCGCCATGCTGCTCCTTGTAGGCGTCGTAAAACGCCGTCGACAGCTGCACGATGCGCCCGGCCGTGCCTTCGGGCGTGTTGTCCTGGCCCACCGCGTTCTCGATCGCGTCCTCGCCATACTGGCCCTTGAGGGCCTCGTTGATGCTGGTGATGGCCGATTTATAGAGCAGCGCCAGCGGCTCGTCGCCGGCCTTGAGCGAGACCGTCAGCGAGGCCCGGACAATCGAGACGTTCAATTCGGCCTTGGCCTTGGCGCCCACCGGCACATTCGACGCCGGGGCGTCATTGGCAACGGCCGCGGCATTGCCGCTGCCCGTTGCACCGACTGGATTTGACATGATGCCCTCCTCCCCCCAACAATGTATGCCACCATGGGCCCAAACGCCCCTATCCCTGTTATCGGCAGCGCCGCGCAAACCTGAAGCGACCACCTCATGACCCACACCTTCCTCTGGCACGACTACGAAACCTTTGGCGCCCAGCCGCGCCGCGACCGCCCGGCCCAGTTCGCCGCCATCCGCACCGATGCCGAGCTCAACGAGGTGGGCGCGCCGATCATGCTCTATTGCCAGCCAGCACCGGACTTCCTGCCCGATCCCGTCTCCTGCCTGATTACCGGCATCACGCCCCAGCAATGCCTCGAGCGCGGCGTGCCCGAACACCAGTTTGCCGCCACCGTCGAAGCGGCCTTCAGCCAGCCCGGCACCATCGGCGTGGGCTACAACACCATCCGCTTCGACGATGAAGTCACGCGCTTCCTGTTCTGGCGCAACCTGATCGACCCGTATGCACGCGAATGGCAAAACCAGTGCGGGCGCTGGGATTTGCTCGACGTCGTCAGGATGACGTACGCGCTGCGCCCCGAAGGCATCGAATGGCCGAGCAAGGATGATGGCAAGCCCAGCTTCAAACTGGAACACCTGGCCAAGGCTAACGGCTTGCTGCACGAAGCGGCGCACGATGCGCTCTCGGACGTGCGCGCCACGATCGCGCTGGCGCGCCTGATCCGCGCGAAGCAGCCAAAACTGTTCGACTTCTGCTTCGGCCTGCACAAGAAGGACAAGGTCGCCAGCGAGATGGGCTTGCACATCGCCCCGCGCCAGCGCCCGCCTTTCCTGCACGTGACGGGCATGTTCCCGGCCGAGCGCGGCTGCATCGGCCTGGTGTGGCCGCTGGCGATGCACCCGACCAACAAGAACGAAGTGCTGGTGTGGGACTGCAGCTACGACCCGGCCGAACTGTTCGCGCTCGACGCCGACACGATCCGCCTGCGCATGTTCACCCGCTCGGCCGAACTGCCCGAAGGGATGAGACGCCTGCCGATCAAGAGCATCCACATCAACAAGTCGCCGATGCTGGTGGCCAACCTGAAAACGCTCACGCCCGCGCTGGCCGAGCGCTGGGGCCTGGACCTCGAGCTGGGGCGCGTACACGCCGCCGCCTGCGCGGCGGGGCCCGACATGAGCGCCATCTGGGACCAGGTCTACCAGCGCGCGCAAGATGGCGCGGCCGATGTGGATGAAGATTTGTATGGCGGTTTTGTTGGCAATGCCGACCGCCGCAAGCTCGAATCGCTGCGCCACGAACAGCCCGAGCGGCTGGCGACGGCGCGTCCCTCGTTCGACGACGCCCGCCTGGGCGAATTGTTCTTCCGCTACCGCGCCCGCAACTTCCCCGCCACGCTGACTGAAGCCGAGATGGAACACTGGGAACAGCACCGCGCCGCGCGCCTGTTCGATGGCGACGCCGGCGCGCGCACGATCGAACAGCTGTTCGCCGAAGTGGACCAGTTGCAGGAAGAAGCCGACGAGCGCGGCGAAGAGATCCTCGGCGCGCTGTACGACTACGCCGAAATGATTGCCCCTGCGCGCCATTGAAGTCTGGGGTCAAACCCGGCAACCGG
>JAZJYP010000229.1:8076-54212 GCA_040390345.1 Pseudomonadota bacterium
TAGGGTCTGTCCCCGATTTGTCCGGTTGCCGGGTTTGACCCCAGGATTAACGGTAGAGGTTGATCGCGTCGCGCGTCTCCAGCGCCACGCGGCGGGCGGCGGCGGCGAAGTCTTCGCTGCCTTGCGGCGTGGCGTACAGGATCGCGCGCGAGGAATTGATCATCAGGCCGCTGCCATTGCCCGTCTTGCCGGCACCCACCGTCGCCTTGATGTCGCCGCCCTGGGCGCCAATGCCCGGCACCAGCAGCGGCATGTCGCCGACCAGCGCGCGCACCTGTGCCAGCTCTTGCGGGAAGGTCGCGCCCACCACCAGCGCGCACTGGCCGTTCACGTTCCATTTATTCGCCACCAGGTCCGCCACATGCTGGTACAGCGGCTTGCCGCCCACGTCGAGGAACTGCAGGTCCGAGCCGCCTGCGTTCGAGGTGCGGCACAGGATGATGGCGCCACGGTCGGTCCACTCCATATAGGGCTCGACCGAATCGAAACCCATGTAGGGGTTGATCGTCACGGCGTCGGCGCCGTAGCGGTCGTAGGCTTCGCGCGCGTACTGGTGCGCGGTGGCGCCGATGTCGCCGCGCTTGGCGTCAAGGATCAGGGGGATGTGCGGATAGCGCTCGCGCACATAGTGGCAAACCGCCTCGAGCTGCTGCTCGGCGCCCAGGGCGGCAAAATAGGCGATTTGCGGCTTGAAGGCGCAGGCCAGGTCGGCCGTGGCATCGATGATGGCCTTGCAGAAAGTGGCGATGCCGTCGCTTTGCCCTTGCAGCTGGGCCGGCAGGCGCGCCATGTCGGGGTCGAGGCCGACGCACAGCAGCGAGTGCTCGCTGTCCCAGGCTGCGGACAATTTATCGATGAATTTCATGGCATTCCTCCCTCTTTTTTTGCAAACCCGTCATTGTACCGCGCACTGTCCGCCCCCATTTGGAGTATATTCTTGACCATTCGACAACTCCCTGGGATGTCCCGCCATGAAACTGTTCCGCCTGCTGCTCGCCGCCCTGCTCGCCACCACCCTGCTCTCGGGCTGCGGCTACAACACCTTCCAGACCAAGGATGAAGCGACCAAGGCCGCCTGGGGCGAAGTCGTCAACCAGTACCAGCGCCGCGCCGACCTCATTCCCAACCTGGTCAATACCGTCAAGGGCTATGCCTCGCACGAAAAGGACACGCTCGAATCGGTCACCAAGGCGCGCGCCGCCGCCACCAGCTTCCAGATCACGCCGGAAGTGCTGAACAATCCGGAAGCGTTCAAGAAGTTCCAGCAGGTGCAGGGCGAACTGTCGGGCGCCTTGTCGCGCCTGATGGCCGTGTCCGAAAAATATCCTGACCTGAAAGCCGACACCAGCTTCCGCGACCTGCAGTCCCAGCTCGAAGGCACCGAGAACCGCATCACGGTGGCGCGCCAGCGCTATATCGTCGCCGTCCAGGACTACAACGTGGCCGTGCGCAGCTTCCCGGAAAACCTGACGGCAAAAATGTTCGGCTACGAGACCAAGCCGTCCTTCACAGTGGAGAACGAAAAAGCCATCTCCAGCGCGCCGACGGTCAACTTCGGCAAATAAGATGAAGCTGCTGCGCGCCGCCCTGTTGCTGCTGGCGCTGATGGCGCCGGCGGCGCGCGCGCAGTTCGCCGCCGTGCCGCCGCTGTCGGGCCATGTCGTCGACCAGGCCGGCATGCTCGACAAGGCCCAGCGCCAGAAGCTCGACAGCGCGCTGGCCGTCTACGAAACCAAGACCGGCAACCAGGTCGCCATCCTGCTCGTCAAGAGCACCGACCCGGAAGCGATCGAGCAGTACAGCATCCGCGTCGCCGAGTCCTGGAAGCTGGGCCGCAAAGGCATCGACGACGGCGTGCTGCTGCTCGTGGCCAAGGACAACCCGCCTTCGCTGCGGCGCCTGCGCATCGAAGCCGGACGCGGCGTGCAAGGCGTACTCACCGACGCCCAGTCCAAGCGCATCTTGCAGGACGTGATCGCGCCGCGCTTCAAACAGAAACAGTATTACGACGGCTTGGCCGCCGGCGTCGCTTCGATCGCCGCACTGCTCAACCAGGAACGCTTCCCGCCCGTCGCGCCGGTGAAAAAGGCGCAGGCACAGGCCGCGCCGCCCCAGGCGGGCAGCAATTTCCTGCCCTTCCTCCTGCTGATTTTCTTCGGCCTGTTCATGCTGCTGCGCTCGCGCGGCGGCAACCACCTGCACCAGGGCGGCTGGAATGCCGGCGCCACTGGCTTCGTGCTCGGCGCTGCGCTGGACGCCATCGCCCACAATGCCGGCCGCGGCGGCGGCTTTTCCGGCGGCGGTGGTGGCGCTGGCGGCTTCTCGGGCGGCGGCGGCACCTTCGACGGCGGCGGCGCCTCGGGAGACTGGTAATGGCCACCTTCGCCGACAAACTCAAACGCCAGTGGCGCCACTGGAGCACGCTCACCGCGGCGACCCGGCGCGCCTTCCCGCCCGACGCACTGGCTGCCATCACGGGCGCCATCAAGGCCGGGGAACAAGGCCACCGCAGCGAGCTGCGCCTGATCGTCGAGACGGCCTTGCCGATGCAGGCCATCTGGCGCGGCGCGACCACGCGCCAGCGCGCGCTGGCCCTGTTCGCCGAATACGGTGTGTGGGACACGGCCGACAATTGCGGCGTGCTCATTTACGTCAACCTGGCCGACCGCAAGGTCGAAATCGTGGCCGACCGCATGGTCGATCAGGTCATCGGGGCCGAACTGTGGCGCGAAGTGTGCCAGGGCATGACGGCCGGCTTCGCCCAGGGCCGCTTCCAGGCCAGCACGCTGGCGGCCATCGTCATGGTCAACGGCCTGCTGCGCGACCATTTCCCCTCGAGCGGGCCGCGCCCGAATGAATTGCCCGATCAACCGGTCATGCTTTAGCTTAAAATTGGCTATCGCCATTGATCCAGGAAAGCAGATAGCATGAAACTCAAAGACAAAGTCGCCATCGTCACCGGCGCCACCCAAGGCATCGGCCTGGCCTGCGCCCAGCGCCTGGTCCAGGAAGGCGCACGCGTCATGCTGGTCGATATCAAGCCCGAAGGCGCTTCTGCCGCCGCCGTACTGGGCGACGCGGCCCGCTTCTTCGCCGCCGACGTCAGCCACAAATGCGATGTCGACGCCATGGTCGCCGCCACCATCGCCGCCTTCGGCCGCATCGACATCCTCGTCAACAACGCCGGCGTGACCCACAAGGCCGAATTCCTCGATTGCAGCGAAGACGACTTCGACCGCGTCATCGGCATCAACCTCAAGGGCATGTTCCTGTGCGGCCAGGCCGTGGCGCGCCACATGGTTGTGCAAAAAAGCGGCTCGGTGATCAATATGTCGAGCGTCAATTCCGAACTGGCGATGACGAACCAGGTGCCGTACAACGTCTCCAAGGGTGGCGTCAACCAGTTGACGCGCGTGATGGCGCTGTCGCTGGCGCCGCACGGCATCCGCGTCAACGGCGTCGGCCCCGGCACCATCCTGACCGAACTGGCGCGCCAGGCCGTGCTGGCCAGCCCCGAGCAGCGCCACACCATCCTCTCGCGCACCCCGCTGGGCCGCTGCGGCGAGCCCGAAGAAGTCGCCTCCGTGGTGGCCTTTCTGGCCAGCGACGACGCCTCTTACATGACCGGCCAGACCATGATGGTCGATGGCGGCCGCATGGTGCTCAACTACACGGTGCCGGTGGCCGAATGAGCAAGCCAGGGCAAGGGCCGGTGAACATGCTGGCGCTGGAAAACCAGTTCTGCTTCGCCCTGTACTCGGCGGCGCACGCGATGACGCGCGCCTACAAGCCCATGCTCGACCGCCTCGGCCTGACCTACCCGCAGTACCTGGTGATGCTGGTGCTGTGGGAGCAGGACGCCATCCTCGTCAAGGACATCGGTGCGCGCCTGTTCCTCGATTCGGGCACGCTCACCCCCCTGCTCAAGCGCCTCGAAGCGATGGGCCTGCTCGCGCGCACGCGCGACACCCAGGACGAGCGCCAGGTGCGCATCGACCTGTCCGAGGCCGGGCGCGCCCTGCGCGAGCAGGCCCTGGCCGTGCCCGAGCAGGTGCTGTGCGCCAGCGGCCAGGATGTGCCCACCCTGGGCCGCCTGCGCGACGAATTGTCGGGTGTGCGCGATGACCTGTTCAACTACCTCGACGCCCAGGCCGGCTGAGTTTTTCATCGCTGCAATTGCGGTGATAGTGAAATTCAATTGTGCGCAATTAAATTGTGCGCTATAGTTCTTCCATCGGCGGACGACCTGCCGCTCACTCAACCCCAAAGGAGAACACCATGACCGTACTGTACACAGCCCATGCCCAGGCAACCGGTGGCCGCGAAGGCCGCGCCGCCTCGAGCGACAAGGCCCTCGATGTCAAACTGTCGACCCCGAAAGAGCTCGGCGGCGCCGGCGGCGACGGCACCAATCCGGAGCAGCTGTTCGCAGCCGGCTACTCGGCCTGCTTCCTGTCGGCCATGAAGCTCGTCGGCGGCATGCTCAAGACCCCGATCCCGGCCGACACGACCGTCAGCGCCGCCGTCGGCATCGGCCCCAACGACAAGGGCGGTTTCGCGCTGTCGGTGAGCCTGTCGGTGCTCACGCCCGGCATGGAACAGGCCGCGGCAGCTGCCGTCGTCGCCAAGGCCCACGAAGTGTGCCCGTATTCGAACGCCACGCGCGGCAACATCGACGTGCAACTGGCCGTGAACGCTTAAGTTATCACCAAAATGGATGTCTGATATGCTGAACATCCATTAGACATATATGTGGCAATGCACCATAATTGCACCTGTCTCCACTATTCTCCTCCAAGAAAATAGTTTCAAGCCCGCTTTCATCAGCGGGCTTTTTTTTGTCCTGACGCTTCTGCACCAGTTTGGTTCGCACCAGGCTGGCGCATGCATGCACAAAGTTTGTGCCATGTCATGGGCACGTCATTTCTTCTCCCTATACTGGTTCCATCTGCCGTACACGCCACCGATAGGCGCGACGCCAGCCAGGTGTGCCCACCGCTAGGGGGCACACCAACCGATTTCCTGTAGTAGCTGTATCGATGTGACTCTTGGCCCGATCTTGGGTTTTGCCCGCCCCACCGCGGGCATTTTTTTTGCATGCGATTGAATTGGCCGCTTGCACCATCCCGGGAAACTTGAAGCGGCCTGGTTTTCAACTATGATGAAAGTCCCTCGACGTATCTTGCCAAAGGAGTCGACCCAATGCGCCCCACCGTCCTCGAACCAGTGCCCCTCTCAGCGCCCGCCGCTGAGGCGCAGCGCCGCCACCACCGGCGTGAAGAAGATGCACTGCTGCTGACCCAGCTCGACCCGGCCAGCATTTTCGACGTGCCCGCCGGCAACAGCGCCCCGTGCGAATTGATTACCTTTGGCAATGTGCGCGAAACCTGCCCCGCTTGCCAGTCCGTCCAGCTCAAGTTGGTTTTACGCCAGACCAATGTGCGCATGGCCCATTTGTTCTGCCCGCAGTGCAACTGCTGCTACGACGCGCGCTATGCCAACGGCAGCTCGGCGCTGACCATCTGAGTCCCCGGCCTGTGGTATCGTGGCGCCCTGTTCCCGCGCCACGATCACCATGCTCGCCACCCTGACCGACTTCGCTTTCGCCCCATCGCGCCGCCGCCTGCGCCTTTGCTGCGCCTGGGCATCCTACGCTGCGATCCTGATCCTCGGTTCCGTGCCCGGCGCGCGCGCCGACCTCGGCCAGCTCGCTTCCGGCCTGGTCCTGCACAGCGCGGCCTATGCCATCATCACGTATGGCTTGCTGACCGGCATGCGCGGACCGCTGCGCCGCCGCGCCCTGCTGGCCGTGCTGACGGTGGCGGCGATGGGCGCGCTCGACGAATATGTGCAAAGCTTTTTCCCCTACCGCCATGCCGCCGTCGGCGACTGGCTGGTCGACTGCAGCGCGGCGAGCCTGAGCGCACTGGCCCAGCTGGCCTGGCTGCCGGCGCGCGCGCGCTAGGCGCCCGGTTCGCGCCGCCCGAATTCGAGTTCCTGCTGCGGCGACCAGCCCTGCACATCGGGACGCAGGCGTGCGCGCGCCAGGCAGCCCTTGCCGGCCAGCCTTTCCACATTGCGCCGCATTTCCAGCATCTGCTCGGCCCGGGCCTGGCGCACCAGGCCCTGCAAGGCCTGGCGCAGATAATAGTGGCGCCGCGCGTCGGCGGCATCGCCCTCGATGGCAACGATCAAGGCGTCAATAACGGTGCTGGTGCTAGGTCCCATGTATGCCCTTTCTCAGAATTTTCCGATTGGGGATTATGGATCGTTTCGAAGAAGAAATTTTTGATGCGAATCAACAGCGTCGACGCCAGCCTTTGCACTAACACAAACGCGGTCGCCCCGGCGCCAGATGCAAGCCGATGTTGCCATCGCTTGCGCTGCATCAAAGCCGATGACGGTAGCATGGAACCGGGCGCGGGGCGCACCACTCCGATGAGTAGGTGGCCGACACGCGGCCCGATTCCATGGAGCTCACGATGAAAACTGTATACCTAAGCCTGGCTTGCGCCAGCCTGCTGGCCATCGCGGCCTGCAGTTCCACCAGCACCAAAGACAGCATGAGCAATACCAGCAGCAACGACACGATGAGCCCGGCGGCGGCCTTGCCCAATGCCTCGGTCACGCTGATCGAGGTGCTGCCCGTCGACACCAGCATGGGCAGCAGCGGCACCGCCGGCACCAGCTCGGGCACGATGCCGGCCAAAACGCGCGTGACCTTGCGCATGGATGACGGCAGCACGCGCAGCATCATGCTCGACGCCACCCCCAGCTACAAGGCAGGCGACCGTGTCAACGTGACGAACGACGTGGTCACGCCGGCACGCTGAACACGCGGTGCCGGCCTAGTGGGCCAGCTCCACCATGACCGCCGTGTACATCTTCAGGTTCAGCAAGAGCTGGTCGCGGGTGATGAATTCGTGTTCCGAATGGCCCGTGTAGACCATCTTGGGCATGGCCGGACCAAAACTGACGGCGTGCGGGAACAGGCGTGAATTGGTGCCGCCGCCGATGGAAATCGGCTGCGGATTGGCCACGCCCGTGAAGTGGGCAAACACCCCCATCAGCGTGGGCAGCTGGGGCGCGTCTTTCTGCAACCATGGCTCGGTAAGCTGGACCTTGATGTCGGCCAGGGCCGCATGGCGCGCCTGCCACTGATCGAGCGTGCTGCGCACTTCTTTTTCCAGCAGCGCGCCATCCTTGCCTTGCGGCCGGCGCACATTGATCGACAGGGCGATGCCCTGCTCGGTTTGCTTGAGCACGGTCGGCGACACCGTCATCGGGCCCATGAAGGTATCGCGGTAGGCGATCGTGCCGAATTTCTCGCCATACAGGCCGGTGCCGAGCAGTTCGTTGATGAAGTTGACCAGGCCGCCCGCGCCGGCATCGGGCCAGGCGTGCACGGCCAGCGCATCGGCCACCATGGCGATGGCATTGACGCCGTCTTCCGGTTTCGACGAGTGGGCCGCATGGCCCTTGCCCGTCACGTTCAGGGTGCTGCCGGACCAGGCAAACTGGTAGGCCATGCCGGCCTGCGTGGCGGCACGTGCACGGATCGCCGCTTCCAGCGCCGGCGTCGCGTTGGCGATGCTGGCATGCGCGTCTTCAGGAATCTGGCTGGCAAAGAAACCGCCGCCAAACGCGCTTACCATCGGCGCATCGCCCGTGGCCGCGCGCAGCGGGAAGGTCGCGCCGATCAGGCCCCAGCCCTTCTCGGCCGTCACGGCCGGATACTCGGCGTCGAGCGTGATATTCATTTGCGGCGGCGTATGCGTCTTGAGGAAAGCGATCAAAGGGTCCCAGTCCGATTCCTCGCCCATATACACATACAGTTCGATGCGCTTGCGCAGCGTGATCTTGCGGTCCTTGATCGCCTTCATCGCATACAGGGCGCTGGCGATGGGACCCTTGTCGTCTTCGGCACCGCGCGCGACCAGCTGGCCAGGCACGCTGGTGCCATCGAGTTCGAAGGGCGACTTCACCCACTTCGACGGGTCGACCGGCTGCACATCGCCATGGGTGATGATGCCAAGGCGCTCGCTGCCCTGGCCCAGGCCAATGACCACCACATAGCCATGGTCGGCGAAGTCGAAGCCCAGGCGCGCCGCTTCCGCCTTCAGGTAGCGCTTGAAATCCTGGTGGGCCGGATTGTCTGCGAATGCGATCTTGTCGTTGGCAACGGTGTTGTAGCTGACCAGCCTGGCGAGCGTGGCGACGATGTCTTTCTGGTAGTGCGCCGACGCGTATTTGGCGGCGTCGATGGCAGCCTGGCTGGGCGTGGCCGCGCCGGCAGCACCGGCGCACAGCAGTGCGGCGGCAAGGGTAATTTGTTTCAGCATGGAGGGGGTCTCGTTGTTGTCATGTTCAAGCGCAACGAGTCTAGCACGGGGTTTTTTTTATTGCTGAAGCGGCCCCGGAATGCCTCAGTTTACCGGGCGTGTCTGTTCGATGGCCTGGTTGGCCAGGCGGCGCGCAGGCGCGCGTCCTTCCTCACCGCTTAGTCCCAGTCATCGCGGTCGTAGAAAGCGAACGATGCGTGCTCCAGCGCCAGCATGCGCAACATGAACACCGGATCGACCGTGCGGCGCAGGATCCCGTTGGCGCTGCCGGCGATGAGCTTGTCCTTTGTCGGCCCAGCTGCGGGTCAGGAATTGGGCGGGCATGTGGCCCCACCTTAACCCGCACCCGTCCGCTTGTCATCTGCCCGCTAGCGGGGCCGCCTGGCGCAATTGCACGCCGCTCACGCTGCCGTTGGCATGCTGGGCAAAGTGCAGGGCCAGGCTGCCGTCGCGCGCGGCAAAACTGGACGCCGCGGTGGCGACGATTTCGATGCGCGCCTGGCCATCGAGTTCAGCATACAGGCGGCGTCCGGACTGGCAGATCGACAGGCTGCGCCCATCCTCCAGCACATAGCTGCCGCGGACATTGTCAAAGTCGGCTGCCGGCGCGGCGCCGGCAAGCAAGGCGCTGGCCAGCAGCGCCGTGGTGATCAATCGATGCATGATGTGCTCCACATGGTGAGTGTCGCCGGCCTCGGGAAGTGGGCGGGCAACAGGAACACATTAGCGCAGCGCCGGCACCATCGCCAGCGCCTTCCGACGAAGGACCGCCTGGGCGGCACCAAGGGCGCGAAATGCACACCCAATGGCGCGGCGCAAAGCGTGCATACCGTGCGCGGGTCATCGATGACGACCTGATCGCGCCGCTCACGCACTTCCTGCACATCCACTGGCGCCGTAGGGTGGGCACATGTGCCCACGCGCGCACGGATGTTGTATTCACGCGTGGGCACGCGTGCCCACCCTACAGCCGCTTGTGGCCGTGTCAGGTCAAGTTTGAGCTACCAGACTGCGCGTGCCGCTGGGCTTTTAGCCGGGCAGTACCTGCTTCAGGCGCGCCAGGTCGATATTGCCGCCGCCCGTCACCAGCACCACCTTGTCGGTGGGCGCGAAACCCCAGTCGCTGCGCGCGCGCAAGCCCGCCAGCGGCGCCGCGCCCGCGCCTTCCGGATAGAGCTTGCAGCGCGTCATCAGCGTGCCCAGCGCTTCGGCAATCGCCGCCTCCGTCACCAGCACGATTTTCTCGACGCGCTCGCGCACGATGGGCAGGCAGTGCGTGCCGGCCACCGGCGGCGCCAGGCCGTCGGCCAGCGTCTTGCCATTGACCACCTGCAGCGGATGGCCGGCCGCCAGCGCGGCGCTCATGCAGCTGGCCACTTCGGGCTCGACGCCGATCAGGCGCGCTTCGCTGCCGGCCGCGCGCAGCGCCAGCGCCACGCCGCCAATCAGGCCGCCGCCACCGATGCCGCACACGACGGCCGCCACATCGGGCAAGTCTTCGAGGATTTCCAGGCCCAGCGAGGCGTGGCCTTGCATCAGGGCCGGATCGTCATACGAGGGCACATACACGAGCTTGCGCGAACGCGCTTCGGCCATGCAGCGCTCGAAGGTTTCGGCCGCGTTGGCACCGTGCAGGATCACTTCGGCGCCATAGCCGCGCGTGGCAGCCACCTTGGCCGGGCTGGCCCATTCGGGCATCGCCACCACGGCCTGCGTGCCGGCAATGCGCGCGGCATACGCCAAGCCCTGGGCGGCATTGCCGGCCGAAAAAGTGATGACGCCGCGCGCCAGCTCGTCCTTGTCCATCGTCAGCAGGCGGTTGATCATGCCGCGCGGCTTGAACGAACCGGTCTTCTGGAACATCTCGGCCTTGATATAGACCTGGCAGCCGAACTCGTCCGACAGCGTGCTCGAATGCAGCAAGGCGGTGCGGTGGATGTGGGGAAGCACGCGCGCCTGCGCGGCTAGAAGCTGGGCCATGTCGGTCATAGGAACTCCTGGTCTGGGACCGACATTTTAGCGGTGATACGGGCCTTGCGCCATGGCGGCGCAAGGCCGTGCTGCCTTACTTGGCGCGCGCGACCACGAGGTCGTTGACGCGGCCGTCGCGGTACTCGTCGAACATCAGGTGGTCGCCATTGCGGGCGACGAATTCATGGCGGCCAACGGCGACGATTTCGGTGCTGGCCTGGTCGTCGTACTGGGCGAAGAATTTCTTGTTCGCCGAGGACAGCGTCACGTAGTGGCCGTCGTCGAGCATGTAGCGGCCCTTGAAGTCGGCGAATTCCTCGTTCGAGAGCTTGAAGCGCGTGCCCTGCACGTTCACCGAGGTGGCGCTGGCGTCGACATTGGTCGCTGGTGCGGCCTGTGCAAGTCCGGCTACGGCGAAGGCGGCGAGGAAGGAAGCGATGGTCAGAGTGCGCATGATAATGTCCTGTTCTTTAGTGGCTGCGGTTGGCCGCAGCCGGTGGAGGGAGCATCGTCATGGCCTTGTATGTGCATGACGAATGAGCACACTGTAGCGGCGCGCTGCAATGCTGTCGCTGCCTATCCGACTAACTGCATTTTTTGGGGGACGAGCCGCAAAAAGGCGGCATGAAATGCAAACGCTAGTGCGATGGTGCCGACCAGCGCGCCGTGATGGCGCGCAGGCTGCCATCTGCATGCATATTGCGCAGCGCCTGCGTGATGCGCTGCACGGTGGCCGGCGCCAGCTGCGGCGACAGCAGCAGGTAATGCGCGTCCGTGCTCAGTGCCACGCCGAGCACCTGCACCTGTGCGGCCAGGCCCGCGTGGGCGAGCTCCCAGCGCATGCCCGGTTCGTGGTACAGGAACACGCGCCCGCGTCCTGCGGCGAGCTTGTGCAGGTTGTCTTCCGGGCTCTTGCCGCCTTCATCGACGTGGGCCACACCCATCTCGCGCAGGCGCGCCACCAGGCGCGCGCCTGCGTTGACCAGTACCACGTCGGAACGGGGCAGGCGCGCCAGGTCCTGCAGGCCGGCCAGCTGCAGCGCATCACCCTGGCGCACGGCCGCGACCAGTTCATTGTTATACAGGCTGATGTCGGGAATAATGAAGCGCTCTTCGCGCTCGGGGGTGCGCCCCAGTGCGCAAGCGAGGTCGAGGCGGCCGCGCGCCACATCTTCGACCAGGCGCCGCTGCGGCATGCGCTGCATCGACCAACTGACCTTGAGGGCGCCGTCGCTGCGTTCGAGCGCGCGCAGGATCTCGGGGCACAGGCCGGAGCGCCCGTCCGCCCGCCACTTCAGGGCCGAATTGGCTTCGATACTGGTACGCAGGGCGAGCGGTTCGGCCGCCTGCGCATGCATGGCGGCCAACAGCAGCAGGGCTGCCAGCGTGCGCATCTCAGAACTGCTTGACCGGCACTGCCCTGCCATCGCGCAGCTGGGTCAGGTAGACGCGCTCCATGCCCTGGTGGTGCACCGGGCTGAAGGCCAGTGGCAGGCCGCCCACCATGCCTTTCATCTGGCCCAGTTCCTTGAGCAGGCGCGCGCGGTCGAGCGCGGCGCCGCTGCGCTTGAGCGCCTCGACCAGCACCAATGCGTCGGCATAGCCTTCCAGCGAGCCGTAATTGCGCGCCGACGGCGCCACGTCGGCCTGGTACTGGCGCACCAGCGCATCGTCGCCATCGTCGGGTGAAGGCATCACCTGGCTGATGACGATGCCATCACCGGCACTGCCCGCATGCTTGATCAATTCGCTGGTGCCAACAAAGGACACGGTCAGGAACCTGGTCTTCGAGCGCGCCGCACGCGCCTTCTTCACCAGCGCGGCCAGGGGCCGGTAGGTGCCGATGAAAATCACCGCGTCCGGCGCCTGCTGCACCGTCTGCGCCAGGCCGGCCTCGATGCCCACGGTATTGCGCCGGAAGCGCGCTTCGAATGTGGTTTTGAGGCCGCGCTTTTGCAAGGCCCGGTTCACACCCGCCTTGCCCGCTTCACCAAATTCGTCGTCCTGGATCACCAGGCCGATGCGATGCGGGCCTGGCCCGGCCAGCAAACCGGCCACCAGTGCTTCGGTCTCGTCGAAGTAGGAAGCGCGCAGGTTGAACACAAAAGGCTTGGGCGGATTGCGCAGGAATTCAGCGCCCGTGAAGGGGAACAGATAGGGCACGCCGGCCTTCTCGGCAATCGGCACGGCCGCCGTCGACGTCGGCGTGCCAACGTAGCCGAACAGGGCGAACACCTTGTCCGTTTCAATCAGTTCGTGGGTGGCGCGCGCCGATTGCTGGGGGTCGTAACCATCGTCGACGCTTTGCAGCAGGATGCGCCGGCCATGCACCCCGCCGGCGGCATTGACCTTGTCGAACAGGGCATTGGCGCCGGCGCGCAGCTGCAAGCCCAGGCCGGCCGCCGGCCCGCTGAGGGCGTTGGCCATGCCGATCCGGATCTCGTGCGCGCTGACGCCATCGTCGGCGCTGGCCATCCCGGCCAGCACGCAAGCGATAACCGCCAGTGCCCGTTTGATTCCCCGCATGCCGCCTCCGGCTTGAAAGAATGGAAATGAGATGGACTCCGGGCAAGTATCGGCATGTGCGCCCGAATTGTCAATTCGGCGCTTGCGGTGACGCTTGCGGCATCGAGCTTGCCGCCGCCGAGGGCGGCCTGGGCGCGGGCGGCACGCTCAAGACCAACTAGCCGGTGCCCTACTCGATCACGGCCAGCAGTTCCAGCTTCAGGCCCTTCATGCCGGTGGGGACATAGATCACCAGGGCCTGGGCCTTGAGCATGGTCTGGTACAGCGCGCCGCGGCTGTCGATGGAAAAATAATAGGTGTTGGGCCGCAGCGGAACGGCCGCCGGCACCTGGGCCATGTGCACCAGTTCCATGCCCGGCAAGGCCGACACGATGATGCGCTCCACGTCGTCCGGCGCGCCCAGCTTGAAGCGGCTCGGCACGGCCGCGACCAGTTCCAGCGCCGCCATGTCGGCGCTCACGGCCAGGCACAGCAAGGTACGCTCGTCGATGCGCGCCGCCTCCAGGGTGGCGCGCCAGTGCGTGTTCTTGTGCTCGTCCATCGCCAGCGCAATGGCGAAATACTTCGACGAGATCACCGTGTCGACCAGTTCGCGGATGATGGTGTCGAGGCGCTGGAAGCCCGGCCCCGGGTCCTGGTGCGTGTAGGCCGGCAGGTCGGCCAGGCTGTAGCGCTGCGAAAACGTCATGAGCGCGCCGGCCAGCGCCAGCAGGTTGGCAAACAGGCGCTCCGGGTGCTGGCCCGCTTCGCGCTGGGCGTGCGCCAGCGTGGCGCTGGCCGCGTTCAGCGTATGCAGCATCCAGAACGAGGAGATGTCGCCGCTGTGCACTTCAAAGGCATGCTTGCTGGGCTGGCGGTGCAAGCCATACAGGGCGTCGATTTTCACGGCCAGCTTGCTCATCAAACCGGCCAACAGCGCCGCCAGGCCGGCCTGGGCGCCGATATTGACACAGGGCGGCATGAAGGCCGGATCGAGTTCGAAGGCGCCGGACGGCAGGCGCCGCAGCCGCACCACCGGAAAATGCACATAGGCGTTGCGCGACTCCAGGTGCGAGCGCAGCTGCACGGCCTGGTGCAGGTAGCTCACGGGGGTTTCGAGCGCTTCGGTAAACAGGTCCGCGGTCTCGGCAGTGCGCTCGGTGTAGCGCGCGCCCGTATCGGCTTCGCGGGCCAGGTTGCCGCCGTGCGGCTTGAGGGCCGGCAGCGCGGCATGAAAGGTAAACACATGCTGGTCCAGCGGCAGTTTGGCCAGGTCCAGCACCGGCGGCAGCGCGTCGCCGGCGGGCGCATCGACCAGTGCACCATCGGGGAACACCAGCACCATGCTGTCGGCCTGCAGCAGCTTGTTGGCCAGGGCGTCGGCGTTCCACCGCAGCTGCTGCACGCCCCAGGCGTGCGGATTGAGCACGAAGGCCAGGCGCTGCAGGCGCGCCTCATGGTAGCGGTCCTGTTGCTGGAATTGCTGGGGGCCCAGGCTCAAGCCTTCGGACCAGAGGACTTTCGGCGGCAAACTCATTGGCATTCTCCATGCTGGTGGCGGCCCAGCCAGCATGCAGCGCCATCAGGGAAAGTCATTGAGCATGCGCAACTTGGCGCTGGGCAATCGGCGAATAATGGGCCCATGCCACATTTTTATACGCCCGGACTGCTGGACCGCCTGCTCGACGACGGTGCCGCCCCCGGCTGGACGCTGGACCAGCTCAAGGAAGGCGTCGCGCGCGACCTCGAAGCCCTGCTCAATACCCGTTTCGCCCTGCCGGACGGCCTGCTGGCGCCCTTCCCCGAGGCGCAAGGCTCGCTGGCCGGCTACGGCCTGGCCGATTTCGCCGGCATGTGCATGAACAGCGACGCCGACCAGCAAAAGATCTGCGACGCGGTGAAACTGGCCATCGAACGCCACGAGCCGCGCCTGCGCGACGTCTCGGCCCGCCTGCGCCTGCATGCGAGCCCGATCAACCGCATCGATTTTGCCATTTCGGCCCGCCTGAAAGCCCAGCTGGCGGGTGAAATCGTCCATTTCGACGCCATGCTGGAGCCCTCGAGCCAGCAATACGTGATCCGCCGCACACAGTTGTAAAGGAAACCATTTTCAATCATGGCGTTTGCAGCGATAATCCCTGCATGCTTCCAGCCTCGCCATTCCCGCGCCGCCCTTCCCTCCTGCTTCGCACCCTGCCTTTGCTGGCATGGACCGCCCTCGCCCTGCCGGCCAGCGCCGCGAGCAGCTATATCGAAGAGTTGACGGCGCCGGAGATTCGTGCACGCGTCGCCGCCGGCGCCACCACGATCCTGGTGCCCATCGGCGGCACCGAGCAGAATGGCCCCTTCATGGTGCTGGGCAAGCACAATGTGCGCGCCCGCCTGCTGGCCGGGAAAATCGCCGAGCGCCTGGGCGACGCCCTGGTCGCCCCCGTGATTGCCTACGTGCCCGAGGGCGCCATCACACCGCCGGCTGCCCATATGCGCTTTAGCGGCACGATCTCGATTCCCGAGGCGGCCTTCGAGGCCATGCTCGAAGCGACCGCCCGCAGCTTCCGCCAGCATGGCTTTCGCGAGGTCGTCTTCCTGGGCGACCATGGCGGCTACCAGAAGAACGAGCAGCACGTGGCCGCGCGCCTGAACAAGGAATGGGGCGCCAGCGCCCACGCGCTCGCCCTCGACGAGTATTACCGCGCCGCCGCCGCCGGCTTCGCGCAGGAACTGAAAAAGCGTGGCTACAGCGAGGCCGAGATTGGCGTGCATGCCGGCCTGGCCGACACTGCCCTCACGCTGGCGCTGGACAAGTCGCTGGTGCGCACCGACGCCCTGGCCCATGCAAAGGCCGGCACCCTGGAAGGCGTCAACGGCGACCCGCGCCGCGCCAGTCCCGAACTGGGCCAGCTGGCCGTGAACCAGATCATTGAAACGAGCGTCGCCGCCATCCAGGCGGCGGCACGCAAGAAATAAACTACGAAGGAAGGAATTCGCATGAATCAGTTCATCAAACGGTCAGCCCTGGCCATCGTCGCGGTGGCCGCCGCCGCCGGCGCCGCGACCACCCCGCCCGTCAACGTCTATAGCGAGATCGGGCCGGACAAGGTCAGCGCCGCCATCAAGGGCGACCTCGAACGCATCTATGTTCCCAACCTGCGCTCGAACGACGTCTACGTGGTCGACCCGGTCAGCTTCAAGGTGGTCGACAAGTTCAAGGTCGGCAAGGGCCCACAGCACATCGTGCCAAGCTGGGACCTGCGCACGCTGTGGGTGGCCAATAACGCCGAGCGGACCAACGAAGGCAGCATGACGCCGATCGATCCGAAGACGGGCAAACCGGGCAAGTCGATTCCGGTCGACGACCCGTACAACCTCTACTTCACGCCGGACGGCAAATCGGCCATCGTGGTGGCCGAAGCGCGCCACCGCCTGGACTTCCGCGATCCGCACACGTTCGCGATGCAGTATTCGATCGACGTCCCGCAGTGCAAGGGCATCAACCACGCCGACTTCTCGTTCGACGGCAGCCATGCGATGTTCACCTGCGAGTTCGACAACTCGATCGCCAAGATCGACCTGGTGGGCCGCAAGGTGGTCGGCTACCTGAAGCTGACCATGCCGCAGACCCGCTTCCGGGACGCCGCCTCCGCCGGCCCGGGCGCCACCGAAATCTGCAGCACCAAGAAGGGCATGCCGCAGGATATCCGCATCTCGCCCGATGGATCGCGCTACTACGTGGCCGATATGGAAGCGGACGGCGTGCACATCGTCGACGCTGCCAGCTTCAAGGAAATTGGCTTCGTCACCACCGGCGTGGCCGCGCACGGACTCTATCCGAGCCGCGACGGCAAGAGCCTGTACGTGGCCAATCGCGGCTCGCACAAGATCCACGGCCCGCGCAACGGCAAGGGCAGCGTGACGGTACTCGACTTCGCCACCGGCGCCATCAAGTCGCAGTGGCCGATTCCCGGCGGCGGCAGCCCGGACATGGGCAATGTCAGCGTCGACGGCAAGCTGCTCTACCTGGCCGGCCGCTACGACGACGTCATCTACCGCATCAACACCAGCACCGGCGCGGTCGACAAGCTGGCCGTGGGCCAGGAGCCGCACGGCCTGACCGTGTGGCCGCAGCCCGGCCGCTACTCGCTGGGCCACACCGGCAACCTGCGCTAAAGTTCGGCAGCGGGGCGCGGGATCATGTAAATCCTGCGCTGCCGCTGGTCGATGTAGCGAAATCCCGCTTCATCGAAATACCCATCCTCCTCCAGCATGAAGCGCACGCTCTTGTTCCATTCCGGGACCAGCGAGGCGGCATTGAGTTCAATCGAATAGGCCGTGCGCGCGTGCATCGCGTAGTCGCCGCTGCCCGGCACCCCGCCCTGCTGGTCCCACATACCGATCGTCGGCCCGGCCGCGTGGCCGTTGTAGCCGATCGGGTGCGTGTAAATGGTGGCGGCGATGCCCTCCTGTTTCGCCTGCGCGAGCGAGGCGGCCAGGATCTGGTTGCCGGTGCGGCCTAGCTTGAACTGGCCGGTCAGGATGTCCTGCAGACGGTTGGCCCGGGCGAAGCCGGCGCGCAGGCTGGCCGGTACCTCAGTCTCGCCGGGACGCAGCACATAGGCATGCTCCTGCACGTCCGTATTGAGGCGCAGGTAGGTGATGCCGATATCGACGTGCAGCAGGTCGCCCGGCAGGATCACATTGTCCTTGGCTTCTTCGCCGCGGCGCTGGATCGTCACCGAGGGATGGAACCAGGTGTCGTAGCCTTGCGCGCGGATCTTCTCGCGGAACCACCATTCCACATCATCGGTCGTGGTGATGCCGGGCGTGATGACGGTTTCCGAAAAACCCTGGTCGATGATCTTGTGGGTAGCGTTCACCAGCGCCGGGTAGATCTGCATCTCGCGCTCGCTGCGCGTTTCCATCCAACCCACGGCGAGCGGTTCGGCCGAAACGACGCGCGCCTTGAATGCGGCCGGCAGGTGCTGCATGAACTCGGCGTACTCGGTGTGGTCAAGGCCATCGGCGTGGGCAAAGTCGGTGGAGGTGTCGATGCCGATCTTGCCCGGATTGCGGCTCGTGACCAGGGCCATCAGCGCGTCCCACTGGTCCGGCGTTTTCTTCATGTCCCACGCGGCCTTGATACTGTCGCCCACGTTGTAGCGGGCGATGGCCAGCTTTTCCAGCGTCTTCTTGTGCGGGTCGCGGTAGAACACGAGGATCGTGCGGCGCCGCGCATTGAGCCATTCGGCCGGCAGCATGGTCTTGATGACCGGGTCTTCATTATATTCGCGCGACATGACGATCCACATGTCGATGCCGCTGTGTTCCATCAGTGACGGCAGCACGTGGTCGAGGCGGTCGGCGACGATGGCGTTGACGACCCTGGCTTGTTCGCGCAGCGGCAGCACCTGGGCTTGCGCCAGGCCCGTGGCCAGCATCAGGGAGAGGAGGAGTTTGTTCATGGTTGTGAGTCGACCGCCTTGATGACGGCCGCGAGCAAGGCTTGCGGTTTGTAGAACAGGCGGTGCGGGGTCAGGCCCATGCGCACCACCACCAGTTGTTTTGACGGGACGATGGCGATTGACTGGCCATCATGCCCTTCCATCCAATACGTATCAAGTGGCAGATGGAAGGACGTATCCGGGTCCTGCCCTTCCGGCGTGCTGCCGTTGGGCCCCCAGCGCCATACCTGCCCCTGGCCGTACTGGCCTTTCGAGGCCGGTGCCACGTTGGCCATGTTCGCGACGAAGCCTTCCGGCAGCAGGCGCTTGCCGTCCCACACGCCGTCCTGCAGCAGGAACTGGGCAAAGCGCGCCCAGTCCTGGGCCGTGGCGTACATATAGCTTGACCCGACGAGGTTGCCGCGGGCGTCCGCTTCGATGACAGCGCTCTTCATGCCCAGCGGCGCGAACAGCGCCTCGTGCGGCAAGGCGAGCGCCTTGGCGCCAGCCGCCTGCTGCCAGATGCGCGACAACAGCACCGTCGTGCCGCTCGAATAATTCCACAGCGTGCCCGGCGCGCCATCGAGCGGCTGGGCGTGCACGTAGGCCGCCATGTCCGGCTCCAGGTAGAGCATGCGGGTCACATCGGACACATCGCCATAGCCTTCATTGAAATGCAGGCCGCTGGACATGGCCATCAGGTCGGCCAGCTTGATGGCCGCGCGGCCGTCGCCGGGCCAGAAACCGGCCTGCCCAAGCGCCAGCTTGCCGGCGCCCACCTGCATGCCCACCAGCGCCGCCGTGACGCTCTTCGTCATCGACCAGCCAAGCAGCGGTGTCGCTTCGCCAAAGCCGGCGCCGTAGCGCTGGCCCAGCAGCTTGCCCTTGTGGACCACGACGATGCCGCGCATATGCGGCCCGGCCAGGGCGTCGTCGGCCAGCGCCGCCACCAGCGCGGCGCCGCCCTCGCCTTGCGGCCATGGCGCTTGCACGATCGGCGTGGGCGCAAACTGCCAGGCGCTGGCGGCGGCCACGTCGCCATCGGGCACCACCGCGCAACCGGTGCCGGGACGGTACACGGCCAGGCCCTTGCCGATGAAGCCGAACAGATTGGCGTGCACCAGGTGGCGCTCGCGGTCCACGCTCACGCGCATGGCCTTGAGGATGGGATGGCCCGGCGCCTGCACATCGTCGGCCAGCACTTCGCCAGCGTCGCGCCCCGCGATAAAGACATTCGAACACACCATCTTGGCCGAATAGTTCGCGCCCACGCGCAGCAGCTCCGGCGGTTTCAGCGCCAGCACGGCCACGCCGCCCGCCAGCACGGCCGCCACACCGGCGGCGGCGAATTTCAGCTTCTTGCCCATTGCGTCCCCGTTCAATTGAAAACGGGCTGCCACAGGGGGCAGCCCGTTGCCGTCCAATGCAGGGCGGCTTACATACTTACATGCAGCTCCAGGCCGATGGCGCGCGGCGGCGTGATGGTCGCATACGGCATGCCGTATTGCTGCGTCTGGCCGCCAAGCGAAGTCACATAGCGCTTGTCGAACACATTGTTGACGATCAGCGCAGCGCCCCAGCGGTGGTCTTCCGCATCCCAGCCCATGCGCAGGTCGAACTTCACGGTCGACGTGCCGGTCTTGATGTTCGGCGTCGACAGGCAGCTGATTGGCGCCGAATCGGTGTTGCAGCGGTTCGCGCCCTTGTAGGTGCCCTGGAAGTTGATGCTGGCGCGGCCCGGCCCCATTTCACCGGACACGTTGATGCCGCCCATGGCCGTCAGTTTGGGCGTGCCTACGGCCTGGCCACCCAGGTCGAGGGTGACTTTGCCGCTGCCGTCGAGGCGCTGGTACTTGTCGTAGGTCTGGTCGATGTATTCCAGGCCGCCGAACATCGTCACATTGCTGTTGTAACGAATGCGGCCATCGAGGTCGATGCCGTGCGCGCTCTGGTCGCTGGTGATGACGTTGTAGGTCGGGATGGTGCCCACGTTATACAGCTGGATGTCCTGCAGGTTCTTGAACTTGTAGGCGAAGAAGGACGCGTTGACGGTGGCGCGCAGGGCCGGCAGCACGATCTTGGTGCCGGCTTCGAAGTTGGTCATCTTTTCTGGTTCAAACGAGCCGTCGGGATTGGACTTCGAAGCTGGGTTTGGCGGCGTGAAGATATTAAAGCCGCCGGCCTGGTAGCCGCGCGAGATGGAGGCGAACAGCAGCGTGTCCTTGTCCATCTTGTAGTCGAACACAAGGCGCGGGCTGAAGTCGGTCCAGCTCTTGGTACGGCTGACCGGCTTGGAGGCCAGCTTGGCGGCGGCGTCGAACACCGCGTTCGAGGGGAACGACGCTGGCGAGAGGCCGACCAAGGCACCGTAGGTACGCAGGACTTCATCAAGCTCCGGCGAAACGCGGCCGGGCACAAACCAGGTCATCGTCTTTTCGTCGCGCGTGTAGCGCAGGCCGGTCGTGACGTTGGTTTTGTCGTTCATGTGCCAGATGGCGTCGCCGTAGACCGACGACGAGCGCGTGTGCACGTCGCTGTAATGCGTCTCGTCCCATGGCAGCGAGGTGTTGCCATTGAGGCCGCCAACGCCGGCCGCGCCCAGGCCCGCGAACAACATCTGGAAGTTGCGCGGGCCGCCCTGGAACTGGCTCAGGGTGTCGAGCGTGCCGGTGGTGATGAAGCCGCCCGCATCCTGGTGCTCGTTGTTGTTGTAGAAGCTCAGGCCGGAAATCCAGTCCAGCTTGTCCGTCTTGCCGGACAATTTGAATTCCTGCTGCAGGCTGTGGGCGCGCTTGGCGTCGAGCGTGTTGAGGAACAGGTCCTGGCGTGCGCCACCGTCGTTGTCGGTGAAGTTCTCGGTATTGAACTTGCGGAAGGCCGTCGTCGACGAGAACGTCATCCCCGACAGCGGCGTTTCGAAGCGCAGCGTGGCGCCGTTGAATTCGCGGTTCTCCGCACCCTGGTTATCGAAGTAGAACGGCGTCTTGAGCGGGTCGACAAAGTTGGCCGTGTAGGCCGCGTCGTACACGCCGCGGTAGCCGCCCAGCGGCAAGGCGGGATTGCGCACCACGCCGAGCACGGCGCGGCCGTCCTGGTCCATGCGCTCGTGCTCCCACGAGAAGACGATCTTCGAACCCGTGCCCAGGTCCTGGCGCAAGGTCAGGCGCCCGGCCCACGACTTGTCGCCGCCGATCTTCTGGCCGTTGTAGGTGTTGGTGCCCCAGCCGTCGCTGCCGTCGCGCACCAGCACCAGGCGCGCGGCCAGCGAATTGGTGATCGGCATATTGACGATGCCTTCGAAATTCTTGCGGCCGAAATTACCAAGGCGGACCATGGCCGACGCGTCGAGGTCCTTGTCCGGTTCATTGGTGACGATGGAGATCGCACCGGCGGCGCTATTGCGGCCAAACAGGGTGCCCTGCGGGCCCTTGATCACTTCGATGCGCTGCACGTCGACGAAATTCATCAAGGCGCCGCCGGTCTTGCCGGTATAGACGCCATCGACATAGATGCCTACCGGGGAGTCGGTGGCGATGCCAAAGTCGCCCGGCTGCACGCCGCGGATACCGAAGCTTGGCTGGGTCGGTTCGCTGTTATCGACCGACAGGCCGGGAATATAGCCATTCAGGTCGCCCAGGTCCTTGGCGCCGATATTGGCGATGTCCTTGGAGGTGATGACCTGCATGGCGATCGGCACGTCGCTGGCGAGCTGCTTGCGCGACTGGGCGCTGACGACGACGGACTGCACTTCGTCGGCCGCGAACGATGGTGTGGCGACGAAGGCCGCTGCGATACTCGCGGCCATGATGGTAAGTTGCGTGAACTGCCTGGTGTGGATCATGTACTCCCCCTTGTTATTTTTAAGTTGGTTCAGACGACTTGTTTGACGGCGCGTCCTCCCGTGGCGCCGCGCAGCTCCTCCCATCCGATCAAGGCCAAGGATATGGCCATCAATATGTGCAACTCCTGGACCGCGGTAAATGGCGCAAAGGCGATACCGGTGGCGCTGGCCATGAATGAAACCACCAGCAACCAGCCGGCCAGCAAAGGCAATGCGCGGCACGCGGGAACTGCAGCCCACACAATCAGCAGCGCCGATGCGGCGGCGACGACGTCGCTCCATAGCGTGAAGCCGACAATGCCAACGAGCAGCACGCCAATGCCCGCGGCCAGCACGCCAAAGCGGCCGGCGGCAGCGCCGCGCGAGGCGACTTCGCCGTTCGGCCAGCACCGGCTCACGGCCAGCATGGGCAAGCCGCTGCAGGCAGCGACAAGGCTGAAGAAACGATGGGGACCAAGGGCCATGTCGATGCCGCTGTAACGCAGCACGCCAAAAACGGCGGCCAGGCCAATGAGGATAAACGCGCCGGCGACTCCGGGGCGGCCAGCGCGCAGGCGCCACGCCAGCGGCAGCGTGACAAGCGCCAGAAGCAGGTCGGACCAGGCATTGCCGCTCATGCCGCGGCCACCGGCCCTTCCTTGCCCAGCCAGGCCACGCTGGTGAGCATCAACAGCAGTACCGCCAGGCGCAGGACCGGTGGCGCGTCATAGCCGAACCAATTCGGCAAAAAGGTAAAGGCGGCGCCAAAACTGAAGGCCCGCAACAATTCAAGGCGGCGCGCCAGCACACTGCCTTCGAGCACACCGCCAACGAACATCGTGGTGGCGATGATGAAGAGCGAATACAGGACCAGCGCACTGGCCGGCAGCTTTGGCGCCACTGCCAGGAAGTGCGACACGACCGGCACCAGCAACGCGAACTGCAGCGCCCCGTACCAGCGCACCGTGGCCGGCGTGTGCTTGGTGAAACGCTCGAAGCCGGCCGCTTCGAAATGCTCGATCGGGCCATCGGTCCAGCCGCCCGGGGGCGCGATCCACACACCGAGCTTGGCGCGCCAGCCAGTGGCCGCGCGCGAGGCCTGCCACAGGTCGGCGTAGTAATGCAGGTTGCCCCACAAGGGGCTGAAACTGCGCAGCGGCTTGCGCACGCCGTAGATGATCTTTTCGCCTTCACGCTCATCGACGAAGGTACCGAACAGGCGGTCCCACAGGATCAGGATGCCGCCATAATTCTTGTCGATGCAATAGTCGTTCTGGCCGTGGTGGACGCGGTGGTTCGAGGGGCTCACAAAGACACGGTCGAACCAGCCCAGGCGTCCCACCAATTCCGTATGCACCCAGTACTGATAAAGCAAATCGATCAGGGCCACGCCGCCAAACACCAGCGGCGGCACGCCGGCAACGGCCATCGGGAAGTAGAACATCCAGCCAAGCAGCGCGCCGCTCGAGGTCTGGCGCAAGGCTGTCGACAGGTTGTAGTATTCGGACGAATGGTGCACCACGTGCGCGGCCCACAGCACGCCGACCTCGTGGCCCATGCGGTGCGCCCAGTAGTAGCACAAGTCATAGGCCAGCAGCGCGCCAACCCACACCAGCACACTGTCGGCCGGCAGCGCCGTGGCACGGTAGCGCTCGTAGATGCCGGCATAGATGCCAAAGGCGGCCGCCCGCACCAGCAAGCCCACCACCTGGCTCATGACACCGTGGTGCAGGCTGGTGATCGCGTCAGGGATATCGTAGACTGCCAGGCCGCGGCGACGGGCAATCCAGGCTTCGATCACGATGGTGACCATAAATACAGGGATTGCAAAAACAATCGGGTTCATGCGTGGCGGCAGCTTCCACAGTCAAAGTAAAGAATGTTTAACAATCAATTTTTATTCTGCCATGAATTGCCCGGAAATAGACACACTGTCCAAAAAATAAATTGCCCGACCGTTCGCGCCATTCGCCTATCATGCCATCCATGAACTTCGAAAACAAAACCGTCATGATCACCGGCGCCGCCGGCCAACTGGCCCAGGCCGTCGCGCGCGCCTTTGCCGCCCGCGGTGCCAGCCTGGTGCTGGTCGACCGCACGCGCGAGCGCCTGGCCGGCATCTACGGCGAAGAAGACGCCGCCCGCCAGCACCTGGCCGCCAACCTGCTCGACGCCGGCCAGGTGGCCAATGCCGCCGCTGCCGCCATCGAGCGCTTCGGCCGCATCGACGTGCTGTGCAATATCGCCGGGGGCTTTCGCATGGGCCAGCCCGTGCACGCGACCAGCGACGCCGACTGGAACGCGATGTTCGACCTGAACGCGCGCACCGTGCTGCATGCCGTACGCGCCGTGGTGCCGCATATGCAGGCGGCGGGCGGTGGCAAGATCGTCAACGTCGCGTCCAACTCCGCGCAAAAAGGCGCCGCCCTGGTGGGTGCCTACTGCGCCTCGAAGGACGCCGTGATCCGCCTGACCGAAGCGATGGCGGCGGAGCTGCGCGATGGCGGCATCAACGTCAACTGCGTGCTGCCCTCGATCATCGACACGCCCGACAACCGCGCCGCCATGCCCGGCGCCGACCCGGCGCGCTGGGTCGCGCCGGAAGCGCTGGCCGACGTGATCCTCTTTTTGGCCTCGCCGGCGGCGCGCGCCGTCCACGGCGCCGCGTTGCCGGTGCTTGGCCTGAGTTAGGTAGGGTGGGCACAGGTGTATCGTGCCCACGCGGCGATGCCTGCACCAGCAATCACCGCGTGGGCACGGTGAATCCGTACCCACCCTACACGGCCTGAACGGAAGAAAGTACATCGCCTTTCGCGATCGCCACGCCATCGTTGACGGCGTCGATCCACGCTTGCGTGCTGGTGACGGCCGCGAAATTCGAGTGGAAGATCACGCTTATGACGCGATGGATTTCCTCGGCACTCGCGCTGCCGGCGGCGTTTGTGTAGGGCACAGCGCCAGTGGCGTCGCTCAGCATCTCGACCGCGTAGCCATCGTGCATGGCCTGGTAGATAGTGCTGGCGTTGCAGTTCTGCGTCATGTAGCCGGCGATTGTCAGTGTGTCGATGCCGTTTTCCCGCAGCCACGCATGCACGTCCGTGCCAGCGAACACGCTTGCCTTGGCTTTTTCCACGTAATGGTCATGCGCGCGTTGGCGCACCACCTCGTGCAGCTCCCACGCCGCCGTGCCCTTGTCGAAGATTGGCGCACCGGCCGGTGCCGTGTGCTGCACCACCAGCACGGGGATGGCCGCTTCGCGCGCCACATCCATCGCGCGGCCGATATTGGCCAGTGAGGTGTGCGGGTCCGGGTAGGTCACGCGCAGCTTGCCGCTGAAGTATTCGTTCTGGACGTCGATGACGATCAGGGCGCGTTTCATGGTGTTCTCCTTTGGGTGGGTTGATGCGTCATTGTGGCGCCGCACCACTTTCGCCGACAGTGGCCCGATTGACACAAAACGGTATAATCGGGCCATCATGAAAAAGCCACCTGTTCGCGTCGCTGTCGTCGTTTTCGATGGCATCACGCCCTTCCACCTTTCGGTGCCCTGCATGGTCTTCGAGGGCAGCGCCTTCGATGTGCGCGTGTGCGCCGTCGATGCTGGCACAGTGCGTACCAGCGCCGGCTTCACTGTCAATATCCGCTATTCACTGGCGCAGCTGGCACAAGCCGACATCGTCGTGCTGCCGTCGTGGAAATCGAGCCTCGAAACACCACCCCCAGCCTTGCTCAGGCAAGTGCGCCTGGCACACGCGCGCGGTGCACGCGTCGTCGGCCTGTGCCTGGGCGCCTTTGTCGTGGCCGAGGCGGGCCTGCTCGACGCGCGCACGGCCACTACCCACTGGGCCGCGGCGGACGACTTCGCCCAGCGCTTTCCCCAGGTGGCGCTGGACCAGAACGTGCTCTATGTGGACCATGGCGACGTCATCACCTCGGCCGGCACGGCGGCCGGCATCGACTGCTGCCTGCATATCGTGCGCGAACAGTTCGGCGCCGACGCCGCCGCCCGTGTCGCCCGCCGCATGGTGGTGGCGCCGCACCGGCGCGGCGGCCAGGCCCAGTTCATTGAACAACCGTTGCCCGTGGCGGCCGGCGATGTCCGCCTGGCACGGGTAACGGAGTCGATGTTGCAGCACCTGGGCGAGCCGCACAGCCTGGACCAGCTGGCCGAACGGGCCGTCATGAGCCGGCGCACCTTCACCCGCAGCTTCCAGAAGCTCACCGGCAGCACCGTCGGCCAATGGCTGTTGAGCCAGCGCCTGGCCCTGGCCCAGCGCCAGCTCGAATCGAGCCGGCGTGCCATCGACGACATCGCCATCGACTGCGGATTTGGCTCGGCGCTGATGCTGCGGCGGCATTTCGCCCGGGCTTTCGGCATATCGCCGTCCTCCTACCGGCAGCAATTCCAGGGCTAAACCGCCGTTCATGCATCAAAACCCGTCGTTCGCCCCGCCGCGCTTGATTGCCCCGGGCGGCAAGCCTAGAGTGGCATCGAACCGGCCCGCCTGGGCCGCCCCCAAGGAGAACGATATGCGTGCAACTCAACTGGCCAGCCTGCTGGCCTTGCTGGTCGGCTGTACCGCTGCAGGCAACAGTGCCGCCGACATCTGTGGCGACAAGGATACGACGCCCATCGCCGGTAATTCCTTCGTGGTGCGCAATGTGCGCGTCTTCGATGGCGAACAAATGGTCGACAACAATACCGTCGTCGTGCGCGCCGGCCGCATCGTCAGCGCCAACCACGACAGCCCGCCTTCCGGCCTGCCTGTGGTCGAAGGCTATCGGCGTACCCTGCTGGCGGCCGACATCGACCATCCCGGCACGCTCAAGCAGTCGACCCGCTATTCGATCGTGCCCGGCGCCGCGGCCAACCTGGTCCTGGTGAATGGCAACCCGATGGTCGACGCCAAGGCCACGCCTGCGGTGGTACGCATGTTCAAGGATGGTTACGAAGTGCGCCGTAGCGCCCTGCTGCGCACCGAATAAGCGCTGTAGAATGCAAGCCATGTTCACCGCTGCCGCACCCAACAAACCGCGTGGTCTGGCCCTTGCGCTGGACTGGCGGCGCGTTGTCTACACCCTGGCGATGGCGTCGGTGATCGGGCTGCTCAACAGCCTGCCCTCGCAGTCTCCGCTCACCCTCGTCATGGGGCGCACCTGGATGGTGGCCCTGCTTGGCCTGGCTGCCTTCAGCGTGCTCGAACAATGGCCCGCCAAACCGCCGCGCTGGATGGCGCGCTGGGTGCTGCAGTTGCTGGGCGTGGTGGTGATGATGCCGCTCGGCGCCCTGTTCGCCTACTGGATTACCACCGGCGCCGATTTCGACTTCCTGCACAACCGCCTGCGCCTGAACGGCATGCTGATCCTCACCTTCACCGGCATGCTGTTCGCCCCGTGGATCGCCCTGGGCGCCATGGTGCGCCAACGCGAAGCCCTGGCACGCAGCCAGGCCCTGGCCTTTGAACTCGAACGCAGCCAACTCGAACGCCAGGCGCTCGACGCGCGCATGCGCCTGTTGCAAGCGCAGGTGCAGCCGCACTTCCTGTTCAACACCCTGGCCAATGTGCAGGCCCTGGTCGATACCGGCTCGCCGCAGGCATCGAAGGTGCTGGCCACGCTGATCGCCTACCTGCGCGCTGCCGTGCCGCGCCTGAACGAACCCGACACCACCCTGGGCGACGAACTGGCCCTGGTACGCGCCTACCTCGAACTGATGCACATGCGCATGCCCGACCGCCTGCAGTACGCGCTGCAGGTCGACGACGCCGCCCTGCCGCTGCGCTGCCCGCCGCTGACCCTCCTCACCCTGGTGGAAAACGCCGTGCGCCACGGGATCGATCCGAGTGAGGAAGGCGGCCGCATCGAAATCGCCGTCCAGCTGTGGAACGACCATTGCCGCGTGCGCGTGACCGACACCGGCATTGGCCTGCATGAAACCTGCAATGGCAATGGCACCGGCTTGTCCACGCTGCGCGAACGCCTGCAGATGGCCTTCGGCAGTTCCGCCCTGCTGCGCCTGACGCCCCTCGAACCACATGGCGTCAACGCCGAACTGGAATTCCCCGTCCAAAATACGCGCCCATGACCCAACGCCCCACCGCCCTCATCGCCGACGACGAACCGCTGCTGCGCGAGATGCTCGCGCGCTTGCTCGCCATGGCGTGGCCGGACCTGGAAGTGGTGGCATTTGCCCGCAACGGGCGCGAAGCGATCGAACGCTTCGAAGCGCTGCAGCCCGATATCTGCTTCCTCGACGTGCACATGCCCGGCCTGTCCGGTGTCGATGCAGCCCACCGCATCGGACGCCGCGCCCACCTGGTGTTCGTCACCGCCTTCGACCAGTACGCCGTGCAGGCCTTCGCCGAGGGCGCGCTCGACTACCTCGTCAAGCCGGTGGAAGCGGCGCGCCTGGCCGACACCGTCGGGCGCCTGCAGGAACGCCTGCGCAGCGCCGAACCGGCACGTTACAACGAACTGCTGCTCGACGAACTGGCCGCCCGCCTGCGTCGCCCCAACCTACCCGCGCCGCTGCGCTGGATCCGCGCCAGCATCGGCAGCGCCCTGCACCTCATTCCCGTCGATGATGTGGACTTCCTGCGTGCCGACGAACGCTACACCTGCGTCGCCTGGCATGGCGACGACGGCAAACCGGCCGAAGCCCTGATCCGCACGCCGCTCAAGGAATTGATGGTGCAACTGGACCAGGAGCAGTTCGCCCAGGTGCACCGTTCGGTGGTGGTCAACCTGCGCGCCATCAGCCACGTCAAGCGCGGCCTGAACGAAACGGCGGAACTGCACCTGAAGCGGCGCGACGACGTGCTGAAGGTCAGCCGCGCGTATGTGCACCTGTTCCGCCAGATGTAGGCAATACTACTTGCCGGTGCCGCCTGCCAGTTCGGCACGGGCCGCCGCCAGCTCGCGCTGATACTGCGGGTCGGCCTGCATCACCGCATGCACCGCGTAGGCCAGCAGCTTCCCGGCCTCGATGTCACTGCGATAGTGCACGCCGCACACCAGGCGATTGCGTGCATAGTCGTCGGCGCGGGCCAGGATGGCGTCGCGTTTTTCAGGCATCAGGTCGACCAGGGTCAACCCCTCCAGGTAGCCAGCCGTGGCATGGCCGCTCGGATAGGAGTCGTTCTTTGTCTTGGTCTTGCAAACCGGCTTGAGCGTCTTGTCCGCGTTGTAGGGCCGCACACGGCCAAACATCGCCTTCAACGGCCCCGTATTTGCGCTCTCGTCATGGCCAACGTGTTCGGACAACTGCGCCGTCAGTGGCAGGCGCACGGCCGTGAACTGTTCGCCCACCACATCGCGGAACAGGAAAATGGTTTCGTCGTCGGAGTCGGCGATGGCACGGGCCACTTGCTCCTTGCTGCGCGTCGCTTCGATCTCATGCAGCTCCGCCAGTTCGCGCGCCGATGCCGCCGGCGGCGCGGCCAGCAGCAGTTGCCCCTGTACCCGTGCAGCGGGAACGAAGGCATGTTCCGCCGCACTGGCAGGACCAAAGCACAACACCAGCAATGCGCACAATGCCGTCATGGGCGCCCTCATCAGAAGTCCGCCTTGGCGGAGATTTGCACACTGCGTGGCGCCTGGAAGGTGTACTGATCAAAGGCCACCGCCTTGGCTGGCGAGATCGAGGTGACATCCTGCTTGTTGAACAGGTTGAAGACGTTGAACTGCAGTTTCAGCGTCTTGATGCCAAGGCCCAGCTCCGTGAAGCGGTAGGCCACACTCAGGTCCGTGTTGGTGTAGGGCGCCGTCTTGTACAGGTCGTAGGCGGCCGGCTTGCTGGCGTCATAGTCGGCCTGGCGCACTTCGCCGGTGCGCTTGCCGATCAGGGAAGCGGACCAAGGGCCTTCGTTGTACAACACACCGGCTGCTGCCGTCATCGACGGCGAAGCCGAAATCGTCTTGCCCGTCTCCTTCGATTCGGCCTGGTTGGACGAGCCGTTGCCGTACAAGGCGAAACCATTGCCCATCGCCCAGGTCAGCTGCGCTTCCACGCCCTTGTAGCGCACGCCGCCAATATTGACGAAGGCCGCTGCCGCGCCGGCCAGGCCGTTGGAGACATATTTGTTGGTGAAGTCGATCTGGTAGAGGTCCGCATCCCAGGTCAGGTGTTCGGACTTGCCCACGATACCCAGCTGGTAGTTCACCGACTTTTGCGGCTCACTGCTGTTCTTTGTCGGATCGGCGATATAGAAGGACTTCAGGTCGGGGATCTGGAAGCCCTTGGCGTACTGCGCGTACACGGCCAGCTCGCCGCCCAGTTGCTGGTTCACGGTCAGGAAAGGCAGCGTCGTGTGGTAATCGACCGAGGTAGATTGCGGCAGGCGCGTGGTCTGGTTGACCACGGCGTCGACCGAGCGCGTGATGCGCACCAGCTTCACGCCCGGCGTGACCAGCATGCCTGGCGCGGCCTGCCATTCAAATTCGGCAAAGGGCTGGAAGTTCTTGATCGTCGACTGCTGGTCAAACAGCACGCTGGGGTTTTGCACCGGCGCCGGCTTGGTCTCGCGCGGATCGCGCACATTCCCCAGCGTCAGGTCCAGGTCGTACTGGTGGCGGTCGGTGTCCGACTTCTCCAGCCACACGCCGGCGCGCGCGGTGCCCACGCGGGTGGTCCTGATGACCTTGAAGATGTCGCCATACACGCGGTACTTGTTCTGCTTGTCGATGCCAGGAATGTCCTTGTTCCCAGCCGGCCCCGCCTTGGTACCCGGTGCGGTGGCGCCGGTCGCGTCGGTCGAGGAAATCGTCTGGTTGTTGTAGGCGTAGGTGTAGAGGTGGTTGTCCGTGCTCCAGCCATCGCCCCAGCCGGTTTCCAGGCGCAGGTAGCTGAAGTCGGTGTCCTTGGTGGTGTGGTTGAAGCCCGTGTAATTGAAGCTCGCCGGATCGTTGTTCAGGCTGTAGCTCTTGCCGAACAGCGCCACCTGCGCCAGCGTCGGGCCCTTGCTGTTGTCGTTCTGCGTGTAGTGGATCTTGTTGGCGGTCGAGAGCACCGTCAACAGCGTATCGGCGCCAATGCTGCGCTGGAATTTGACGAACAGGTTGTCGCTCTTGATGCTGTTGCCGGTCAGGTAGCCGTCCGACTGCAGGTGCTGGGCATTGAGCTGCACCGTGGCGTTGCCCATGTCGGCCATGCGGCCGCTTTCGAACGAGGCGCCAAACAGGCCGGTATTCCAGGTGCCGAGCGACGTGAACACGCTGGCCGCGCGTTCTTTCGAGGCCTGCTTCGAGAACAGGTTGATCGAGCCGCCAAAGGTGGCGAAGCCCAGGTTGCTGGCGTTGCCCGGACCGCGTTCGAGCACCGCCCCGCCGATCACGGCGCCCGGGAAGAAGGAGGTGGAATGGTGGGCCGGGTTGTTGGTGTCGCCCCAGGGAATGCCGTCGAAGGTGATGTTGTACTGGTCGTCCGAAAAGCCGCGCATGGTGGTCTTGGTTTCGGACAGGCCAGGGCCATTGGACGAATCGCCCGACAGGCTCGGGGCGATATTGACGATGCGGCTGTATTCGGCCGTCGGCGCCACCGACAGTTCGATGAATTCGCGCGTGATCACCGATTGCGGCTGGGTCGCCTGCAGGCTCGACTGGGTCGGTGCCACGGTCGACGCGCTACCTGCCACCTCCCCTGCGCGATAGGCGCCCGTCGTGGCCGATACGATCACGGTCTGGATCGCGCCGGCGTCGGCCGCGTCGCCAGCCATCGCAGGCAGGTTGATCAGGGCCAGGGAAACGACGGTGGCAAGTTTGGTGCGCGAAGGGTGGGAGGTGGGCTTCATCGGTCCGGTCAGGTTGGGATAAAAGCCAGAAGGCTAATCGCCCAATGTGACCGGATGATGAATCACTGGTGGGGCGCCACGCTCCAGGTCAGGCCGATGCGCAGCTCGGTGAGCGGATGGCCATCGGCGCGCGCCGCACGCAAGCCGAGGTCGAAACTGAGTTCTTCGCTATGCTTCCAGATCAGGCCCGCCAGCGCTGAATGCGTCTGTGACCCGCCAAGCTCGTTGTCGCGAAAAATCTCCATCACCGGCTTCAAGGCGCCGCTTTCCGCGCCTTCGACGATGACGCCGACAAAGTGGCTGGTCGTATGTTCGCGCGTGCGGCTCGCCGCCGTGTTCAGGTGCACCGTGGCCAACTCGAACTTCTGCGACGCGATGCCCGAACAGACCATGCCGTTGCCGCTGGTGCCGTGATACTCGGGCAGCAGTACGCCACATTCCGCCGCCAGGCTGATGCCGCTGCCACCGTCTTGCAAGCTGCCATGGCGGAACACGTGTTTGAGCGACAGGGCCGTGTCGCCCAGGCTGGTGCGATATCCATCCGGCACGCCGCCCTGCTGGCGATTGATGCGCCCCTCGACGACGAGTTCCGTATCGCCGGCCAGGCCAAAGTTCGCCACCGCGTAAGGACCGGCCAGGGTGCGCTGTGTATGGCCCCGCACATAACCAAAGGGCGAAAATTCAAGCTCGAACACGCCCGCTTCAGCAACGCTGGCGTCGGTCCCTTCGTAAGGACGCAATGCGTACGCCGATGGTATGCATGCCATTGCCGCAAGCGCCAGGCCAAGTAAATAGAGTTTTTTCATATCCCGCATCATAAGTCAGAACAGGCTCTGCTGGCGGCTGGTGAGGGTACTGAAATCATCGTCCACAAATGGCAGGATCGCGTCGGCCACGGGCTGCAGCTGGCGCGTGAGGTAGTGCTCGTAGTCGATCGGCGAGCGCTGCGTTTCCAGCGGCTCCGGGCCGGCCACGGTGATCACATAGCGGATCCAGCCGCCGTTCTGGTATTGCAGCGGGCGCCCTTGCGCGCGGTTGAATTCGTCGGCCACGCGCGCGGCGCGCACGTGCGGCGGCACATTGCGCTCGTATTCGTCCAGCGGGCGACGCAGGCGTTTGCGATAGACCAGCTGCGCGTCGAATTCCCCAGCCAGCGTACGGCGCACATAGTCCTGCACATAGTCCTGGTAGGCCTCGCCCTTGAAGACGCGCCAATACAGCTCCTGCTGGAACTGCTGCGCCAGCGGCGTCCAGTCGCTGCGCACGGTTTCGAGGCCCTTGTAGATCATCTCCTCGCTCCCATCGGCCTTGCGCACGAGGCCCGCGTAGCGCTTCTTGCTGCCCTCTTCCGAGCCGCGGATGGTGGGCATGAGGAAGCGCCGGTAGTGGGTTTCATATTGCAGTTCGAGGGCACTGTCGAGCCCGAAGGTGCTGCGCACGTGTTCGGCCAGGTATTGGTTCACATGCGCCACCAGCGCGCTGCCAATGGTGTCGGCCGCTTCGTCCGTCTGCGCACCTTTGAGCCAGACGAAGGTCGAATCGGTATCGCCATAAATGACCTGGTAGCCCTGGCCCTCGATCAGCTTGCGCGTCAGGTGCATGATCTCGTGGCCGCGCATCGTGATCGACGAAGCCAGGCGCGGGTCGAAGAAGCGGCAGCCGCTCGATCCGAGCACGCCGTAGAACGCATTCATGATGATCTTCAGCGCCTGCGACAAGGGCTTGTTCTGCTCGCGCTTGGCCGCGTCGCGCCCATCCCAGATCTGTTTGACGATGGCCGGCAGGCAGTGCTTCTCGCGCGAGAAGCGCGCGCCAAGGAAGCCCGGCACCGCGTCTTCGGGATGCAGCACACCTTCTACCAGCCCCACCGGATCGATCAGGAAGGTGCGGATGATCGACGGGTACAGGCTTTTGTAGTCGAGCACCAGCACCGAGTCGTATAGGCCCGATTGCGAATCCATCACAAAGCCGCCAGGACTGTTTTCGCCCTTGACGTCGCCCAGGTTGGGCGCGACGAAGCCCTGGCGGTGCATCATCGGCATGTACAGATGTTCGAAGGCGGCGACCGAACCGCCGCTGCGGTCCACTGCCAGGCCGGTCACGCTGGCACGCTCCATCAGGAAGGTGAGCAACTCCGTCTTCGCAAAGATGCGCGTGACCAGTTCGCAGTCCTTCAGGTTGTAGCGCGCCAGCGCCGGCTTGTCTTCGGCGAAGCGGCGCTCGATTTCGGCCATGCGGTCGTAAGGATTGTCGATGGCCTTGCCCTCGCCGAGCAGGGTCTGCGCGACGTTCTCCAGGCTAAACGAGGGAAAGGTCCAGAAGGCCGAACGCAGCGCCTCGATGCCGTCGATAATCAGGCGCCCCGCCGCAGCGGCGAAGAAGTGCTGGTGGCGTGCATGCTCGCGCCACTCCATCGGACTGCCGTCGCGCCCGAAACGCAGCGGCACACCGAAACGCTCGGCGTGGCGCTGCAGCACGCGCAAATCGAACTGCACCAGGTTCCAGCCGATGATGGCGTCCGGGTCATGTCGCGCCAGCCATCCGTTGAGCGCTTCGAGCAGCTGCGCGCGCGTGTCGCAATAGACCAGGTCGAAGTCCAAGGCCTCGTCACCGCCGTTGGGAGGACCGAGCATGTATACCTGGCGCTGTCCGCAGCCTTCCAGTGCGATCGAATACAGATCGCCATGCGCCGTCGTTTCGATGTCGAGCGAGGCGAGCCTGAGCGTGGGCCGGTAGCCCTGCACGGGCTTCAACTGCGTGCCAATGGCGACGGGCGCCGTGATGAAGCGCTCCATCAGGTAGCGGTCGGGCGGGCGGATATCGGCTTCGTACACGTCGACACCGTATTCGCGCAAACGCTTGGCCAGTTTTTGCAGCTGGCGATACTGCGTGCAATACAGGCCCAGCACCGGCCGGTGGTGAAAGTCGGTCAGCGCCAGCGGGCGCAATTCCCAGCCCTTTTCTCCGGCCAGCACGCGCTCGGCCGTCTCCTGCTGCTCCTGCGGCACGAAGGCTACCGAGGCCTGGGCCGGCAGACGCACATGGCGCGCTCCTGCATCGGTGGCCAGCCAGAATTCGCATTCCGTGCCGGCGGCCGTATCGCGCCAGTGGCGCGTCAACAGGAAGCCCTGCGCTGGCGTGTCCACGCCCTTAGTCGCGGGCCGGAATGGTCAGGCCGCGCTGTACCGCAGGGCGTTCGAGGCAACGCGCCAGCCAGGCCGGCACGCGCGTCAAGCTTGCATAGTCGACCAGTTCGCCCGCGCCATAGAAGCCGACCAGGTTGCGTACCCAGCCAAGCAGCGCGATATCGGCGATCGAGAAGGCGTCGCCAACGATCCAGTCGCGCCCGTCGAGCCGCGCTTCCAGCACTTCGAGCAGGCGACGCGACTCCTTGACATAGCGCTGCAGCGGACGCTTGTCTTCGATCTCGCGCCCGGCCCATTTGTGGAAGTAGCCCACCTGGCCAAACATGGGACCCACCGCCGCCATCTGGAAAAACACCCACTCGATGCATTCGTAGCGGCCGGCCGCGCCAGCCGGCATCAGCTTGCCGGTCTTTTCAGCCAGGTAGAGCAGAATCGCGCCCGACTCGAACAGCGCCAGCGGCGCGCCGCCTGGACCGTTCGGATCGATGATGGCAGGGATTTTTCCGTTCGGGTTCAGCGACACAAATTCGGGCGTGCCGTTTTCATTGGTTTCGATATCGACGCGGTGCGCTTCGTAAGGCAGGCCGATCTCTTCGAGCATGATCGAGAGCTTGACGCCATTGGGCGTGGGCAGGGAATACAGTTGCAAGCGCTCTGGATGGCTGGCCGGCCAGCGGCGGGTGATGGGAAAGTCGGACAAGTCAGGCATGAACGTTGGCTCCAGGATGAATACAGCCTCAATTTTGCCATGCGGGCAAAAATCATGGCAGACTAAACGCCGTTGCCACTCTTGCCGAAAGCACGCCATGACCGCCGCTGCCTGGACCCTGCACTGCTCCGCCTGTACCTACACCACGGCCGGTGACGCGCTCGCCTCGACCTGCCCCGACTGCGGCCAGCCGCTGTCGGTCAAGCTGCAACCGGTGCCACGCGCCGCCATTACCGCCGCGCCGGACATGTGGCGCTACGCCGCCGCCATGCCAATCCGCGACCACGAGACGCGCGTGGCCATCGGCGAAGGCATGACTCCGCTGATTGAACGGCCCGCGCTGGCGCTTGAAGCAGGCGTTGCGCGCCTGTGGATCAAGGACGAAGGCCTCAACCCCACCGGCAGCTTCAAGGCGCGCGGCTTGTGCATGGCCGTCACGCGGGCGCGCGCGCTCGGCTTGCCGGGCGTATGCGTGCCCACGGCGGGCAACGCCGGCATCGCGCTGGCCGCCTACGCCGCCGCGGCCGGCATCAAGGCGCGCATTTACGCGCCGCAGACGACGCCGCCGCCGATCCTCGGCAGCATCCGCGCGTTCGGCGCCGAACTGGAACTGGTCGATGGCCACATCGGCGACGCCGGCAAGGCCACCATGCAGTTCGCCAAGGACAGCGGCTACTTCAACGTCGCCACGGTGCGCGAACCGTATCGCGTCGAAGGCATGAAAACGATGGGCTACGAACTGGCCGAGCAACTGGGCTGGAGCCTGCCCGACGCCATCGTCTATCCCACCGGGGGCGGCGAAGGCACGATCGGCATCTGGAAAGCCATCAAGGAAATGATCGAGTGGGGCTGGCTGCCGTCGGACACGGCGCTGCCGAAGATGATCATTGCCCAGGCCGCAGGCTGCGCGCCGCTGGTGCGTGCATTCGCCGCCGGTGAAGACCGTGCCACGCCATGGGAGCATCCCGCTACCCACGCCAGCGGCTTGCGCGTGCCCGGGCCCTTCGGCGACCGCTGGACCCTGCGCACGCTGCGCGAGAGTGCTGGTGGCGCCTTCGCCGTCGATGAAGACACGATCCGCGCCGCCACCTTCCGGCTCGCCTCGACCAGCGGCATCGACGCCGCCCCTGAAGGCGGCTGCGGCCTGGCCGTCGCCGGCATGGCCCGCGCCGCCGGCCTGATTGGCCGAGACGCGCGCGTCGTCGTTTTCAACACCGGCTCGGGCGTTTCGTATCGTTGGTAGAGGAATTTAGAAGCCGTTTCTCAGATTTCGCTCAAACCGTTGACGAATCAGTCGGCGGACCAGCCATCATCGTTGCCGCCGCGCAGACAATTATTCCAATTTTCGAAATTATAAATTCATAGATAAGACTATTCTTTAATAATCGAGAACAATCTACAGTGCGCTCTGTCGCGACGAAACGCGACCTTCCCCAACCCAGCCAGGAGCCACACCATGAGCCGCATCGCCATCCAAACCGCCGAACAATCGCCTGCCGCATCGCTGCCCCTGCTCGACGCAGTGAACAAGCAGCTGGGCGTCATTCCCAACCTGATGAAAATGGTCGGCAACAGCCCCGCCGCACTGGAAGGCTATCTGTCCCTGAACGGCGCCGTGGGCAAGGGCGTGCTGCCGATGCCGATGCGCGAACTGCTGGCCCTGGCCACGGCCGAATTCAATGGCTGCGATTACTGCCTGTCCGCCCACAGTTATCTCGGCAAAAACCTCGCCAAGCTGAGCGAGACCGAAATGCACCAGGCGCGCGACTTCCATTCGATCGATCCGGCCACCAACGCCGCCCTGCACTTCGCGCGCCGCGTGCTGGCCGAGCGCGGCCATGTCAGCGACGCCGACGTGGCCGCCATCCGCGCCGCCGGTTTCGGCGATGCCGGTATCGTTGAAATCGTCACCAACGTCGCGCTGAACGTGCTGACCAACTACCTCAACAATGTCGCCGCCACCGATATCGATTTCCCCCTCGTGTCCGCCCAGGCAAAGGCATGAAGATCGCAATGACCGCCGGCGCCGTGCTGGTGCTGCTCGGCGCCGGCACGGCGCACGCTGCGCCCAAGCCCGTCTACGTGTGCCAGATGGCCAGCCACGCCCACATGGCTGGCCAGCCTGCGACAGAGTCCGACAAGCCGGGCATCTGCCCGACCGATGGCATGGAAATGCTCGACAAGAACAAGCGCCTGCGGGTGGCGGTGCTGGTCTTCGACGGTGTGCAGGACATCGACTATTCCGGCCCGATGGAAGTGTTCGGCCAGTCCGGCGCGACCATCTTCACGGTGGCGAACAGCACCGAGAACGTGCATTCGGCCTGGGGCCTGAACATGAAGCCGGACTTCGACCTGGCGCACGCGCCACAGGCCGACATCGTCGTCGTCCCCGGTGGCGACGTGGGCCAGGTCATCAACAATCCGCAGGCGCTGGCCTGGCTGCGCGAGCGCGCCGTCGACAGCCGCGCCGTGCTGTCGGTATGCACGGGCGCCTTCATCATGGGCCAGGCCGGCCTGCTCGATGGCCAGCAGGCCACCACCATCGCCGGCGCATCCGGGCAATTGGCGAGCATGTTCCCGAAAGCGACCATCGTCACCGACCGGCGCTATGTCGACAATGGCAAGATCGTGACGACCGGTGGCCTCTCGGCCGGCATCGACGGCGCCCTGCACCTGGTGGACCGTGAACTGGGTCGCCTGCGCGCCGAGGATGTCGCGCGCGGCATCGAATACGACTGGAAGGCCGAAGGCAAGTTCGCCTTTGCCCAACTGGCGGCTTACCGCATGCCCGACGTGTCCGAATTCGTGCCCAAGGGCGCGCTCTGGGAACGCCTGGTCGACCATGGCGACGCCAGCCATTGGGTGGTCGGCGGCCGCATCGAACTCGCTTCAGGCGTGCCGGCCTTCCTCGAGGCGAGCGCCGTGAAACTGCACGCCGCAGGATGGCACGACGCACCCGCAGCGGGCAAACCTCACCGACGCTTCAGCAAATCCAGTGAGGGCAAAACCTGGCTGCTCGACATGGACCTCAAGCAAGCCGGCGAACCGGCGCTCTATCAGCTTGCCATCAACGTCAAGCAGGCGCGCCGCTGACCGTTTCAGGTTAAGACCATTTCTTGCCCAGGCTTTCCAGGCCCGCCTGCTGCAGGTCGGCAGGCGACATCAAGATGCGGAACTTGCAGCTGGCCTCGAACTTGAGGAAGAATGGCTCGGCGATCGAGGGCACCTGCGACCCATCTTTCACGTCCACCACAAACAAGCCGCCGCGCTGGCCGTCCTGCTCCGTGAAGTAGGCCGCCTCCGGCTGGATCGTTTCGAGAATCTGCGCAATGGTTTGTCCTGCCTTGCCGTCCCGGACCAGGGAATTGAATGGTTCAATCGGAAATTCGACCGTCAAGAGCATTTTCATGGAAACTCTCCTTCGATGCGACAGCAAAAGGCGGTGTCGCCTGCGCCAGCTACGCCCAAGAGGCATGGATTTGAAATGGTGTATCGCAAGCAGGAAAGGACCAATCCCGGCTGCGAGAGTACGCAAACAGATTAGCCGCATCAACGCGGAAGTCAAGAAAGCTGGCCTGATCGCCGCGCGTCCTTCAGGGAGCGCCCTTTAACCGCACTAAAGGGGCTTGCAGCGTCTGATATGCCGTGAATAATTCCGGCTAAGACGGCAGCGATCGTCGCGCTTCGAACACATCGGCTCAATCGCCGACAAGGCAGGGCTGCCGGCCTTGAATGCAGGGAATGATGAAGCTGACCTTGGCGAAGCCAGCTCTGTCATGGCCGCCACCAAGGGAATTGCGCGCGGCGAAGTTGAAGCGCCATAAGCCCTTACAACCAAAATATGCCACATATATGCATTGGAAAAAGTGCCCATGGCCGCGAAAAGATGGTATTTTCTTTTAATCAACTTTTCCCACTGAGCTTATTCATTCATGTCCCGTACTCTTGCCCGTTCGTCCAGCCCCATTTCCCTCGCCGTTTCCCTCCTGATCCTGAGCTGCCAAGTCCAGGCACAGACCGCGCCCGCGGAGGCCAAACCGGCCCTCAAGGCCGAGACCATCCCCGACACCAAGGCCGCCGCCGCCGCCCCGGTGGCCGTGGTCAACGTCATCAGCGAGCGCCAAACCAACCAGGTCGACCGCCAGGTCTATGGCATCAAGACCGATGCCAGCACGGCCGGCGCCTCGATCGGCGACGTGCTCAACAACGTGCCCTCGGTGAACGTGGACCCGAACGGCGTGGTGCGCCTGCGCGGCAGCGAGCGCGTGACCGTGCTGGTCGATGGCAAGCCGACCGCCCAGCTCCAGGGCGAAAACCGCGCCGCCGCCATCAACGCGCTGCCGGCTGAAAACTACGAATCGGTCCAGGTCATCAACAACCCGGGTGCGGAATTCGGCAACGAAGCAGGTGGCGGACCGATCCTGAACCTGATTTCAAAGCGCTACACCAAGCCGGGCGGCAATGGCAGCGTGGCGGCCAACGTTGGCCCGGCCGGCCGCGCCAATGCCTTTGCCAACGGCAGCTACAGCGCCGGCTACGCCTCGGTCAACGGCACGCTCAATATTCGCCGCGATGGCAACAACACCGACACCGAAGAACTGCGCGAACGCATCGACCCTGCCACCGGCGCGGTGAGCCGCCTGCGCCAGGACGTGGCGCGCAACGGCATTGCCGACTTCATCCAGGCCGGCGTCGGCGGGCGCTACAACTACAACGAGAAGGACACGCTGACCGCCTCCGTCTCGCTCAACAAGCGCGGCAACGACTCGCGCTCCAGTGAGCATTTCACCGACTATCGCACCGGCCTCGTGCCCGTGGTCGACTACACGACGCGCCGCAAGTCCGACGGCGATGCGCGCAACCATGAACTGGTCGCCGGCTTCGAGCACCACCTGGCCGGCGACGGCGAGACTGTCAAGATCGACCTGCGCCACTCGTCGAACAACAACGTCAACGATGCCACCACGCTGTACCAGCCGCTCGTCATGCCCGCCAGCGGCGCGCCAACCCTGCGCGACTACGCCCAGGATGCCCAGACCAAGGTGCGCCTGACCGACCTGAGCGCCGACCTGGCGATGAAAGCCGGCGCCGGTTTCATCAACACCGGTGCGCGCTGGCAGCGCACGCGCCAGTCCGCCGACAACCGCTACCTGTTCTCCTCCGACGGCACGCTTGACAGCCGGCGCAGCAATCTGTTCAAGCTCGACCAGGACGTGCAGTCGCTCTACAGCACCTACGAACAGCCGATCGACAAGGTCTGGTCCTTCAAGGCCGGCCTGCGCGTCGAACACACCGAGCTCGACCTGAACCAGGTGACGACGGCCATCGAGGCCAGCAACAGCTATACCAATTATCTGCCGAGCCTGTTCGTGACCTACAAGCTCGATGCCAATTCGAACCTGCGCCTCTCGTTTGCCGACCGCATCTCGCGGCCCAATTCGGGCGACCTCAACCCCTTCGTCAACTATGCCAACGATTACTACGTCAGCTCGGGCAATCCGCGCCTGCATCCAGTCAAGCTGCATTCGCTCGAACTTGGCTACGAGACGCGCGTGATGGGCCTGATGCCGGTCAGCGTGCGCGGCTATCTGCGCCATGAATCGGACGTCATCACGGACCGCCGCGTCTTCCTCAACGAGAACGCTCTGCTCACGACCAAGGTCAACCTGGGCGACCGGCGCGCCGGCGGCATCGAGTTTTCGATCATGGGCGGCGTGCCACCGAATATGAAAGTGGGCGGCTTCACCTTGCCAAATCTCCGTTTCATGTTCAACGGTAACTGGGCCTACACCGAGCAGGACCGCACTGACGGTTTCGGCCTCACCGGCGAGAAGCGCTCCGCTTCCTCGCTGCAGTTGCAAGGTGGCGGACAATGGATGATCAACCCGACCAATACGCTGACCCTGATGACTTTCCACCAGGGCAAGCAGCTCTCCGGCGAAGGCTACCGTGAACCCTTCGGCATCCTGAACCTGGCCTACGAGCACAAGTTCAACCCGCGCCTGTCGCTCAATGTCCGCGCCAACGATGTGCTCAGCACGACCGACCAGAAATTCCGTGTCGACACCAGCACCCTGCGCGACCGCACCGACACCGCGGTCCACCAGCGCCGCGTGTATGTGGGCTTGCGCTATACCTTCGGCGGCACCACCGGCAACGACGCCGTGCGCAACGCGCTGCAGGCGGCCGGCGTGCCGCTCGACAGCCAGGTCGCAAAAGACGCGATGCGCCTGATGCAGCCGCAAACGGCGGCGCCGACGACACCGCCGCCAGTCCAGAAACAGCCGGACTAAATCAGCCGGCCGCGCCGGGCGGGTCGACCGCCCGGCGCCATGCAGGCACCATGCAGGCACCATGCAGTCTAAGACCATTGACCGAACCAGTGCGGCCACCATCGATCGCGTCGCACTGGTCCGATCGATTCACACTAGCAACAAAGAAAGTGCACCCCTGTTGCACTAAATCAATCGCAAGCGCCCCCATCCGATTAGCATCATCGAACACGAAAGGACATCCTTGTCGTCGACCAAGCCAGGAGGGTCTTGTATGGGCAATCAATCGCGCATCCATCAGTCACTGCACGTCGTCAAACGGAAACGGTCACCATGGGTCGAACATGATACGAGAACGGTTCCACTCAGCGTCGTTGTCGCGTTGCGCGAGGCGATGAAACGGGAAGAAGTCTCCGCCGGCGAATTTGATGACTTGCTTTGGCTTATCGCTCAAGAGTCGAGCGGCGAAGTAGACGCAAGAAATACCCACTCGACAGCACGAGGCCTGTTTCAGCTACTGCGCAACCAGTACGGACTGAACCCCAACGGCGTCAAGTCATTCGGTGATGCGACCGAGGAATGCGAGGGCGGCATCCGCTATGTCATGGGCCGCTATCGCTCGGCTCGGGCTGCGCGCATGTTTTGGGAAGCTCACCACTGGTATTAATTGATGAATCCATTTGTGCGAATTGCGCTGGCCGGCGCCTTCCTGCTGCTCACTTCGGTTGCGCCAGCTCGCGCGGCAGCACCAACCTTCGGTACGTTTCCCGTGCATGAAGGATTCGAGGGGCCCGTTCACCCTGTACGCCTACTAAGCAAACAAGACAAGGAATTCCAAACCGCCCTGGCGGACGCTGCTTCACGCTCCGCCAATTTCGCCGGGCATTACGTGCTCACGACAATCGGCTGCGGCGCCTCCTGCGTGCTCGTGGCTGCAATCGACGCCACGAGTGGTCGCGTCGCCTGGCTCCCGTTCAATCTTTGCTGCTGGGATCCGGCGCTAACGGCACCCGTCTTGTTTCGCTTAGATAGCGATCTCATCATCGTCCACGGTCAACGCAACGAAGCTGGCGGCGCTGGCCCCCACTATTACCGCCTAACAAAGAACCATTTTGTGCAGGTTCATTCAACGCCGCCACATTGAGTCCGGCGAACTTACCATCCAGGAATCGCGAGAACGTAGCGCGTCGAACGACCATCGCCAGTCCTTGTCAACATGCCCATTGCCTCCAGCTCAATCAAGTCGCGCGACGATGTGGCACGTGAAGCCCCGGTGATACTTTCGTATTTCTTGGTACTCATGCCGCCTTCAAAACCGCCAGGACCTGCATCGAGCAGGACATTGAGTACCTTGCGCTGACGCGCCGACAGCGTCTTGTCCTGATGGGCTTGCCAATAGCGCGCCTTCTCCAGTGCTTGATCAATGACGAGCGATGCCGCCTCGCAGGCCGCGCGTACCTGCGCGATAAACCAGACGACCCACGGCGTGACGTCGAGCAAGCCATGCTGCGCCCGTTTGAGCTCTTCGTAGTAGCTTTCGCGCACCGTCAACAGACGCTGTGACATGCGCATCAGGCGCCCAGCTTCCCCACTGTCACGGGCCAGGATCAGGTCGATCATCGCGCGGCCAACCCGGCCATTCCCATCCTCGTAGGGATGGATGGTTTCAAACCATAGATGAGCGATGGCTGCCTGCACCAGGGAATCGTGCTCAACGCTGGTGTTGAACCACTCAAGCAATTGGTCCATCTCCATTGGCACCCGCGCCGACGGCGGCGCCTCGTAGTGCACTTGCTCGCGCCCGATCCGACCACTGACAATTTGCATGGGCTCCGCATGTTCACGGTATGCCCCGACAAGTATCTTTGCCATTCCGGAAAATCCTGTGGGGAACAATGCCGCCTGCCAGCTTTGGAGTCGCTCGTGAGTCAAGGGTCCTGCGGCCTTGCTCACCGCGTCGTCCATGACGTCGAGCAGACCATCGACATGTCGGGGAACACGTTGGCTTTGGGGGGCGGCCATACCGAGACGGCGCGCGACGGAAGATCGTACCGCTGACAAATCGAGCCGTTCGCCTTCGATGGCGGCTGTGGCAACTGCATCTTGGCTCCATGCCTCGCCAATGAGTGCCGTGCGCTGCTCGAAACCTAGCACCGTCAGCTTCCCTTCCACAACACCTTGTACGCGGCGGGCGCCTGCCAATTCGGCGCCGACCAGCGCGGCGTCAACCTGCAGTTTCGGCCATTCCTGGTGCTGCCAAATGCGTTGACGGTTTTGCATGAAATTTAATATTGGATCGTCGATGAGCCGAATATAGCACATATTCGACTCGAAATATGAGTCGAATAATTCAAGTTCTCGCTTCAACATCCAAAAACGACTCACATTGTGAGTCGAAATCGCGCGCCAATCGCCTCATGGAGTTTCTGCCCAAGTCCAGGCCAAATTCCCACAATAATTTCGAATATCTATTCACATATCCATCCATCTGCGCATATTTCTACTATAGAATAGATCAATTAGAATCTATTCATATTTGTGCGAAATGGCATCCAAAGGCAAGTATCAAGCGAACCTAATCCGCCTGCTGCAAACGCCGACGGACAGTGCAGCCCTGATTACAGCACTATCTATCAGTCAGCCGACCCTATCGCGCCATCTTCGTACTGTTCCTGACCTTGTGACGTTCGGTGCCGCGCGCGCACGCAAGTATGCATTACGTCGCGCGGTTCCCGGAGTAATAGCCCCAATTTCACTCTCGTGGGTCACAGAAGATGGGGAACTCGCCTCAGTCGGCTCACTTCATATATTGCAAAACGGATGGTATGCACTGACCAAATCTGATAGCAATGAATTCACAATATACCAAGGCTTGCCGTTCTTTCTTCGTGATCTAAGACCGCAGGGCTTCTTGGGAAGAATCGAACCAACGCGCAACCCCGATTTGGGGTTGCCTCTAGATATCTTGCACTGGACAGATGATCACACTCTGAAATACCTTGCTCGGCGTAGCGAACATGCTGCAGGAAATCTGATTCTAGGCAATGCGTCCTATGCCAGATTCCTCGAGTCCATTCATACCGGACCAAAACCATATGTGACGATTGATGAACTGCCGCACCGTTATCCTGAACTTGCTGAGTCAGCAATGCGAGGCGACCCTCCCGGTTCCTCCGCGGGCGGCGAGCAGCCAAAATTCACCTGCGCTATTCAGCGCGAACAAGGAACGCCGACCGAACATGTCATTGTGAAGTTTTCGCCGAGCATGAACAGCCCCAGTGGCCGACGTTGGGCAGACTTGCTCGTGTGCGAACATCTTGCGTTGGAAACGCTTTCCAAAAATATGTTGCCTGCTGCTAGGACCAGCGTTATGGAACATTCCGAGCGCATGTTCCTGGAAGTGGTGAGGTTTGACCGAATTGGTGCTATCGGTCGCGCACCAATGGTGACCTATGCTGGCTTGGATGGCGACCTCGGCATGCTCGATGAATCCTGGTCTGCTGTCGCTGATGTGCTAGTCTCGCAAAAAATGTTGTCGCGTGCTGACGCGGACCTCGTCGAGATTCTCGATTTGTTCGGCGCTTTGATTGGCAATGTGGACAAACATCATGGAAATATCGCAGTCGCCTGGGGTTTCAAGGAACCATTCCGACTACTGCCCGCCTACGATATGCTACCGATGCTGTATCGGCCAAATGCGCACGGCGAGATTGTCCCTCGACAGTGGCAGGCCACGTCGACCCAGCGCCTGCAACTTCGTCACTTGCAATTGTGCTTTGAGTTAGCCTGTCAATTTTGGAGAAGCGTCGCGGCGAATGACCTTATTTCGCAAGACTTCAAAGCCGTCGCTGCAGCCCATCGAGCGGCTATCGAAATCATGAATCCGAAGCCACGATCGATAGGCTGACACGCAACGTCGCCCCTGCACCTGCCGGCGCGCAATCGGTGTCAGCCCTGACAAACGGACATTGTGCTCAACTGAAATCATGTGAATTGGAAATTGGCGCTGCGCGCCTGCGCCTGTCGGCGCGCCACCGCGCAGCGGTGGCAGATGGGCGATTCGGAGAGCCCCGCCCTTGCATGGGCGGGTCTTCGAATCCCCCTTTCTCCGTTCCCCTAGCAATGGTCGTCAGGCCCCGCGCAAC
>JAZJYP010000230.1:0-17985 GCA_040390345.1 Pseudomonadota bacterium
TTTCTTCGCGCATCTTGCGGCGGTCGACGATCATGTCGACGGCGCCCTTGGTGACGAGGAATTCGGCACGCTGGAAGCCTTCCGGCAGCTTCTCGCGCACGGTGTTTTCGATCACGCGCGGGCCGGCAAAGCCGATCAGCGCCCGCGGCTCGGCGATGACGACGTCGCCCATGAAGGCGAAGGAAGCGGACACGCCACCCATGGTCGGATCGGTCAGCACGCTAATGAAAGGCAGCTTTTTCTCGGACAGCTTGGTCAGCATGGCCGTCGTCTTGGCCATTTGCATCAGCGAGAGCAAGCCTTCCTGCATGCGCGCGCCGCCGGTGGCGGTGACGCAGATGAAGGGCACCTTCTGCTCCAGCGCGACCTGGGCGCCGCGCACGAAGCGCTCGCCCACGACCGAGCCCATCGAGCCGCCCATGAATTCGAATTCGAAGCAGGCCACGACGACGGGCAGGCTCATGATGGCGCCGCCCATGACGATGAGCGCGTCCGTTTCGCCGGTCGCTTCCATGGCCGCTTTCAGGCGGTCCGGGTATTTTTTTGAGTCTTTGAACTTGAGCGTGTCGACGGGCAGGGTTTCCTGGCCGATTTCGTAACGGCCGCCTTCGTCGAGCAGGGCATCGATGCGCTCACGGGCGCGGATGCGCATGTGGTGGCTGCATTTCGGGCAAACGTGGAGGTTGGATTCGAGGTCGGTGCGGTAGAGGACGGCTTCGCAGGACGGGCATTTGACCCACAGCCCTTCGGGCATGGTCTTGCGCGCTGCGGCGTCGGAGCGCTGAATCCGCGGCGGTAGTAATTTCTCTAACCAACTCATACATTCTCCTTGCGGCTAATCCTTAGTGGTCGGTAGTTTAGCCGTTCAAGCCAAGAAAGTCGAACATTACGCGGGAAAAATTATCATTAATGCAATTTCCGACTATCCCAAAGCGCCTTGGACTGAAATAAAATTTCACATTCTCACACTTGGGGAAATAAAATTTCACCACCGGCGCAGGCGAAAAGGGTGACAATGTCATGACAGTGGCGACAAGCCGTGCCCGCGCATGGCCCGGATGAAGTATTCGCGCAATTATCACGCAATTATCACGAAACCATCACCAAGATCTGCCAAAAAGCCGACATCTCCTGCGTCGTGCATATAAAAATTCCAAAAAGGCAAGTTTCGATGCTATAGTCATTCCTAGGAAATGTTACCAACCAATTTGCCCCTTTCAGTTACATGGCGGGCAAACCCAGCGGGGGGGAAACAGGATGGATGGAACCAGCACGAGACTGGCGGCATGGCGGGATGTGCCATGAACAGGCTGGGCATCGACGATAGCCTGCGTAATGCGTACGACCACAGCGACGCGACGATGGTGGCCAAGCTGCACCTGTTGCTGTCGGCAGTGGCCATGATTACACTGTTTGTCGATCCGGCGGCCACGGCCCGCATACCCCCGATGGCCTGGGTCGTGTTCCTCGGCTTTATCGTGCACAGCCTGACCCTGTACGGGATGGCCCACTTCCAGCGCGACTTCTCGTTCTCCAAGCTGGTGCACTGGCTCGACGTGCTGTGGATCGCCCTGATCGTCTACATGACGGGGGCGAACCACAGTTACTTCTTCCTGTTCTTCGTCTTCGCGATCCTGGTGGCGGCCTTCCGCTGGGGCTTCGACGAAGCGGCGCGCGTGACGCTGGCGGCGGCCGCGCTCTATTGCCTGACCCTGTTTGCCACCAATAATGCGAGCGAAGTGCTGCGCGTGCTGTTGCGCTCGGCCTTCATGCTCTCGCTCGGTTACATGGTGGCGCACTGGGGCGAGTCGCTGCTGGCGCAACAGCGCCGGCTGGGCCTGTTGCGCGTCGTCAGCCTCCTGTCCAATCCCCGCTTCGGCATCGACCAGACCATCGTGCGCATCATGCAAGGCACGCGCCTGCATTTCAACGCCAGCAATTGCGTGCTCATCCTGCACCAGCCCGGCTCGTCCGAATGGAATATGCGCAGCATGCGCGCCAGCGGCGATGGCAAGCTCGTCACCATCGCGATGGCGGCCGAACTGGCCCATTCGCTGATGCGTTTCGGCGCGGGCCAGCTGATCTTTCATAGCCGCCCGCTGGCCGCGCCGCTGCCCTGGACCGGTGAATCTGTGGCCTATGAGACCGAAGCGGGCAAGTGGTTGTCCCAGCCGGGGGAATTGGGCGAGCATGTGGCCGACTTGCTCGGCGCGCGCTCCTATATCAGCGTGCCGATCGCCACCCACACGCGCGAAGGGCGCGTCTTCATGATCAGCGACGAGCATCGCTTCGAGCGCACCGATGCGCTGTTCCTGGCCCAGGTCGTGGCCCAGGTCAGCCCGGTGATCGAGAACATCGACCTGCTCGACCGCATGGCCAGCGAAGCGGCCCAGAACGAACGCGAACGCATTGCCCACGACCTGCACGACAGTACGGTCCAGCCGTATATCGGGCTCAGCCATACCGTCAGTGCCCTGCGCAACAAGGCCGCCGCCGACAACCCGCTGATCGAGGACATCGAGCGCCTGGCCGCGATGGCCAGCCAGGTGGTGGGCGACCTGCGCCGCTTTGCCAGCAATTTCAAGCATGGCGAACCGGCATCGAACGAACCGGTGTTCCTCAGCGCCGTGCGGCGCCAGCTCGAGCGCGCCGGCGAATTCTATGACATCAAGATGGGCTTGCAGGTCGACGGGGAATTGCACCTGGCCGACCGCCTCGCCGCCGCCGTCTACCAGCTCGTCAGCGAGGGCCTGTCGAATATCCGCAAGCACACGCGCGCCAGGACCGGCTCGGTGCACCTGGCCTGTGCCAATGGCTGGCTTGACATCGACATCGAAAACGACGGCGCCGACGAGGAGCTCGACTTCGTGCCGGTCTCCATCACCGGGCGCTGCACGGCCCTGGGCGGCACGGTCAGGATCGAACACCGCGCACCCGATTCAACCCTGGTCCACATCCGCATCCCGCTATGAACCCCGCACCGGCCCATCCGCTGATCAAGGTCATGATCATCGAAGACCACAAGACCATGCTGTGGGGGCTGCAGCGCCTGCTCGAGGGTGAGCACACCGGCATGGAAGTGGTCGCCACGGCCGACACCCTCGACGATGGGCTCGAGCGCCTGGCGCACTGCGTCCCCGACGTGGTCCTGCTCGACCTGGACTTGAATGGCCTCAGCTCGCTGCCCCTGTTGCCGGCCCTGCTGGCCAACGAACATACGCGCGTGCTGCTGTTTACCAGTTCGCGCGACCGGGAATTGCTCGACCAGGCGGTGGTCCACGGCGTGCGCGGGATCCTGCACAAGGATGCCGCGCCCGAGGTGCTGCTCAAGGCCATCACCAAGGTGCATGACGGCGAACTGTGGCTGGAACAGAACACGCTCTCGCGCGTGTTCGTAGAATTCACGCGGCGCCATGTGCCGCGCCGCACCGATCCGGAACTGGCCAAGCAGGCCGCGCTGACCACGCGCGAGCGCAAGATCATCGACGCCATCGTCAGCGGCAGCGGCGCGCTCAACAAGTCGCTAGCCCAATCCCTGTTCATCTCCGAACACACCTTGCGCAACCACCTGGTGTCGATCTACAAGAAGCTGCAGGTGAGCAATCGCCTCGAACTGTATGTCTACGCCGTCAAGCACCACCTCACTGCGGACAGTGCTCCCCCACCCCAGGCATGACTTTTGTCACGCCTGTCGCTGCAACAATTGGCTGTTTCGACCCATGCAAGTCAGACGCTTTGTTTGATTTTTCATAATAAATATTAGCTTATAGTAAGTCATCAGCGCCAAATCACATCGGTTTGAGTGTGTTCAATGCGGACAGACAGGATCAGGGGCAGTCATGTTCTATCACGAATACCTGCCATACCACATTGAACAATTCTTGAGGGGCAACGGGGGGGCATGGCATTACGAATACGCCCTCGTCGGTTCCCTCGCTGCCATTGCCCTGCTCATCGCCGTGATTGCGCTGAGGGAGTAAGAGCAGTACCGCCGACGCGGCGCTGCAGCTAAAAAAAGAGCAATTTTCCAGCCAACAAAACGAAGGGGAAACATCATGAAACTCGTCAAGCGCTTTATCCAGGAAGAAGACGGTGTCACCGCCATTGAATACGGCCTGATCGCCGCCCTGATCGCCGTCGCCATCATCGGCGCCGTCCGGACCCTGGGTGGCGACCTGTCGACCCTGTTCACCAGCGTCGCAACCTCCATCTCCACCGCGACCTGAGCCATCGCACGGCAGGCCTGGCCGGGCACGCGCCCGGTCGGCCGCCCGGCGCCAACGTTACATCAATGCACTTTTGCCAGGGCCGAGGCGCGCCCCGGCGGCGTCCTCGCGCCTGATGGATGGAGTTGATATGCGGTTCGCCCTCTTCCTTCCCGGTCTGCTGCTCGGTGGCCTGTTGGCGCTGGCGGTCTGGCACGATGTGCGTACGCGGCGCATCCCCAATCGCCTGGTGCTGGCCGGTACGCTGGCGGCCCTGGCGTTGCAGGCGCTGCTGCCCCACGGGGCCGGCCTGTTCGGCGACCCGGCCGGTGCGCTGGGCTTGCTGCCTTCGCTGGGCGGCTGGGCGCTCGGCCTGGCGCTGCTGCTGCCGATGTACCTGCTCGGCGCCATGGGTGCCGGCGACGTCAAGCTGATGGCCATGGTGGGCGCCTTCCTGGGGCCAAACGGCGCCATGGCCAGTGTCATCCTGACCCTGCTCGCCGGCGGCGTGCTGGCGCTTGTCACGGCCCTGTTCCATGGCGTGCTGCCGACGGTTCTGGCCAATCTCGGCACACTGCTGCGCACGCGCGGCGCCGCTGCGGCGCTCTCGGGCGCCAAGCTGCCCTATGCCATCGCCATCAGCTGCGGCACGCTGTTGCAGCTGCTGGCGGCGCGGCACCAGATCTGGGGAGGCATCCTGTCATGATCTCCCCTGCCCTGCTGCGCCTTGCCCACCTGCCCCTGGGGATCCTCCTGGCCTTCGTCTGGGGCTTGTTCGCCGCCGCCCACCTGAGCGCCTTCGAGCGCACGCAGCACTGGTCTTACCTGTTCTTTGGCGTGGCCGAAACCCTGCAGGCGCTGCTGTTCCTGGTGCGCTCGGAAGCGCGCACGGTCTCGGGCTCGGCGCTGGACTGGCTGGCCGCCGTCGGCGGCACGCTCGCGCCGCTCGCCTTTACGCCCGCCGCCTGGGGCGTCCTGCCTGGCGCCGAGCTCTTGCTCATCGTCGGCTGCTGCCTGCAAATGGCCGGCCTCGCCTCGCTCAACCGCAGCTTCGGCCTGGTGGCCGCGCGGCGTGAAATCAAGACCGGCGGCCTGTACCGCCTGGTGCGCCATCCCCTGTATGCCAGCTACCTGCTCTCGTTCAGCGGCTACGTGCTGGCCAATACCAGCGCCACCAATATCGCCGTCTATGTCGCCGCCCTGGGCTTGCTGCTGGCGCGCCTGCTGCGCGAAGAACAGCACCTGGCCAAGGAAGCGGCCTATCGCGCCTATATGAACCAGGTCAAGTTCAGGATCATTCCCTATGTGCTCTAAGCAGACGACAAGGCCAGGCCATGGATACTGAGAGCGCCAGCGCGCCGGCCGAACGGCGCCATGTGGCGCCGGCGGTGCCACCGGCCCCGCGCACGCCGCAAGAGACCGGCATCCCCATCCTGTTCCTGACCGAACTGGTGTGCAAGATCCTGTACGTGCGCGGCCAGGTCTTCCTGTCCGACCTGACCGCCCAGATGAAACTGCCGGTCAGCGTGGTCGAACCGCTGATCGCCTTCCTGCGCACCGAAAAGATGTGCGAGTCCAACCGGCGCGGCATCAGCGGCACCGACGCCGACGTCTGCTACAACCTGACCGAGATGGGACGCGAGCGCGCCGCCCAGTATATGCAGCACAATGCCTACGTCGGGGCGGCGCCGGTACCGCTGGAAGCCTACTGCGCCCAGGTCGAGCGCCAGAGCGTGGCGCTGATGCACACCACGCGCGCACTGGTCGAAGCCGAATTTGCCGACATCGTGGTCGACCCCAGGGTGCTGGAAAAATTCGGCGCGGCGATGAACTCGGGACGCGCGATCTTCGTCTACGGCCCGGCCGGCAGCGGCAAGACCTACCTGGCCGAACGCTTGCGCGGCTTGCTCAAGGGCAGCGTGCTGGTACCACACGCCATCATGGTCGACCGCGAAGTGCTGCCCTTCTACGACACCCTGGTGCACCACGCGCTGCCGGAAGACCGGCGCGCCAACACCTCGATCGACCGCCTCAACATCCCCGACCAGCGCTGGGTGCGCATCGAGCGCCCCGCGGTGCTGGTCGGCGGCGAACTCACGCTCGACATGCTCGACGTGAAGTTCGATACCGGCACCCGCCTGTACCACGCCCCGACCCACCTGAAGGCCAACAACGGCATCTTCATCATCGACGACCTGGGGCGCCAGCGCTGCTCGGCGGTCGAACTGATGAACCGCTGGATCGTGCCGATGGACCGGCGCGAAGACTACCTGAGCCTGATGAGCGGCTACAAATTCCCCGTGCCCTTCGATATGGTCATCGTGTTCTCGTCCAATTTCGAGCCCGAACAGTTGGCCGACGGCGCCTTCCTGCGCCGCCTCGGCTACAAGATCCGTGTCGGCGCCGTCACCGAAGAGCAGTACCGGCAATTGTTCCAGGGCGTATGCGCGCGCTACGACATGGCCTATGACGAAGAATGCTTCCGCTACCTGCTCGACGAGCACCACGCCAAGGAAGACCGCCCGCTGCTGGCCTGCTATCCGCGCGACATCCTGAACCAGCTGCGCGACCAGGCGCGCTACTACGTCCGCGCGCCTGAACTGAACAAAGGTGGCTTGAGCTGGGCCTGGCAAAACTATTTCGCCGGCGCCGACACCGACACCAAGGCGCCCGCTGCCCCCACCGGCAGCGGGCTGTTCTACGACCGCAGGAATCGCACCACTCAAGGGGGTAGCACATGAGGAATTTACGTCCACTGGCCATGATGGCGCTCGCACTCGTGCTTGCCGTCGTCTCCGTCATGGTGGCGGCGCGCTGGATCAGCCGCCAGACGACGGTGACGACGAACAAGGTGGCCGTCGCCCAGACCGACATCAACCTCGGTTCGCGCCTCGCGCCCGAGACCTTCAAGATGGTCGACTGGCCGGCCAATGCCATGCCGCCCGGTGCCTTCACCGACGCCAAACTGCTCGACGGACGCGTCGCGCGCAGCAATGTGCAGCGCGGCGAACCGATCATGGAAGGCAAGCTGGCCCCGCCTGGCACCCAGGGCGGGCTGTCGGCCGTGGTGGCGCCGGGCAAACGCGCCATGACCGTGCGCGTCAACGACGTCGTCGGCGTGGCCGGCTTTGCCTTGCCGGGCAATTTCGTCGATATCCTCGTCAACACCCAGGAGGAGCAGCAGCGCGACGCCAACGGCGGCAAGGAGCAGAGCATCTCGAAGATCGTCCTCGAACGCATCCTGGTGCTGGCCATCGCCCAGGAGTCGAGCAGCAACGACACCAAGCCGCGCGTGGTCAATGCCGTCACGCTGGAATTGACGCCGGAGCAGGCCGAGGCGCTCGACCTGGCGCGCAGCGTCGGCACGCTGTCGCTGGTGCTGCGCAACCAGATCGATCCGAAGAGCGCGCCGACGGTCGGCGCCACCAAGTCCAGCCTGCTGGGCATCGCCGCGCCGCCCAAAGCCGCGCCGGCCGCAGCGGTCGTGAGCGAGGCGCTCAAGCCGGCGCCACGCCGCACGGCCGCCGCCACGCCCGAACGCGCCATGGACAAGGTCGAGGTCATCAAAGGCCTGGACCGCAGTGTCCAACAATTCTAAGCAGAACCTGGGAGGCAATGCATGAGCACATTCCGCAAGACAGCCAACGCTCCAGCCCGTCTCGGGCTGGCCTTCGTGGGAATGCTGGCCCTGGCCGGCGCCGCCCCGGCGCAGGCCCCGGCCACCCCACCAGCCAAGGCGAAGGCGGTCAAGGGTGACAGCGCAGCCCCGGCCACGGCGCCGGTGAACAGCAGCCACGCCGAACTGGCGCCGCAAATCAACCTGGCCGAAGGCAAATCGACACTGGTGCACCTGCCCTTCGTGGCCAGCCGCCTGGCCGTGGGCGACGCCAAGGTGGCCGACGTCATCCTGCTCAACCCCAGCGAAGTCTATATGGTGGGCAAGTCGGTCGGCAGCACCAACCTGATCCTGTGGAACAAGAATAACGACGCCACCATCATCGACATCGGCGTGACCATGGACATCGCGCCCTTGCAGGCGCGCCTGTCCAAGCTGTTCCCGAACGAGACGACGCTGCAATTGACGGCGGCCGGCGACGCCGTGATCGTGGCGGGCAGCGTGCCCGATGTGGTGCGCGCCGACCAGGTGTTGAGCATCGTCGCCGCCTTCGTCCAGCGTGGCGCGCGCAGCGCCGGCGCAGCGCCCGCCGCCGGTGCCGCGGGCGCGGCGGCGACCGCCCTGTCGCCGCGCGTGATCAATATGTTGTCCATCGCCGCGCCCCAGCAAGTGATGCTGGAAGTGAAAGTGGCCGAAGTGTCCAAGACCCTGGTCGACCAGCTTGGCGCGAGCATCGGCGCGAGCGGCACGCGCGGCAACTGGACCTACACCTTCCTGTCGAACCTGTTGACGGGCAAGCCCGGCGTGGGCGATGCCTTCAACAACAAGAACGGCAATTTCCTCACCTTCGACGCGCAAAAGACCGATGGCCTGGTCAAGGTGCTGGCCGAACCGACCATCATGGCCATCAGCGGGCAGGAAGCGAGCTTCCTGGCCGGGGGCAAGATCTTCATCCCGGTCTCGCTGAGCAACAACAATGGCCAGCCCACGGTCAGCCTGGAAGAGAAAGAGTTCGGCATCGCCGTGCGCTTCACTCCCACCGTGCTCGATGGCGGACGCATCAACCTGAAGGTGGCGCCGGAAGTGTCGGACCTGAACAAGGACGGCGTGGGCATTACCGCCACCGGCGTCTCGGGCACAGCCATCCTGCCGTCGTTTACCACGCGGCGCGCGTCGACCGTGGTCCAGCTGCAAGACGGCCAGAGCTTCGCCATCGGCGGCCTGATCAAGAACAATGTCACCACCAATATCAAGGCTTTCCCGATGCTTGGCGAAATCCCGGTGCTGGGTGCGCTGTTCCGAAGCAGCAATTTCCAGACCGACCGCACCGAGCTGGTCTTCATCGTCACCCCCCACCTGGTCAAGCCGCTGGGCCCGAATATTCCCTTGCCCACCGATGGCTATATCGCACCGAGCCGCAGCCAGTTCTTCCTGCAAGGGAAGATGGAAGGCCAGGCCCCGGTTGCTGCCGCGCCCGCCGCGCCCGCGCCCGCCACCGGTTTCGACCTGAAATAAGGAGCCCGTATGAATCGCACCATTTCCCTTCTCGCCTGCGCCGTGCTGCTCGCTGCACTGCCCGGCTGCACCAGCATGACGCCGGCCGCGGACGCGCATTTCGGCATCGCCATGACCTCGCTCAAGCTGCTGCAGACGGCCGACCCCGAGGCCGCCGGCCGCGCGCTCCAGCTCGGCGCGCAAGACAGCAAGTCCGCCAAGGGCGCTTACGACAATTACGTGAAGTCGTACAGCGATCCGGTCAAGGACAGCAACGCCCTGTCCATTGGCGTGGGCAAATAGGCAGGGTGGCGGCCATGTCACTGCGCCAGCAGCGGATCCGACGCGAAGACGGCGCCGTCGCGCTCGTCTTCGGCCTGTCGCTGACGACGCTGTTGATCGCGCTCGGCCTGGTGATCGACCTGGCCCACCTGTATATCGTCAAGACGGAATTGCAAAACGCCGTCGACAGCGCGGCCCTGGCGGGCGCCACCGCCGTCAACAGCGACACCTCCGGCGTCAATGCGGCCGTCACCAAGGCGACCACGTTTGGGGGCAAGAACAACTACAATTTCAGCAACGCCGTCAGCATCGCGGCGAGCAATATCCACTTTGGCTCCTCGCCCACTGGCCCCTGGCTGAGCCAGGCAGACGCATTGCTGAGCCCTACCTCGACTTCCTACGTCAAGGTCGAGAGCGGCACGATCTCGATATCGACCTACCTGATGGGCATCGCCGGCATCAGTACTGTCACCGCCTCGGCCAGCGCCGTGGCCGGGCGCGGCCTGACCGATGTCGCGCCCTTAGGCGTATGTGCGATCGATCCGAGCAACAAGACCAATCGCCGTGGCCCCTTCCAGATCACCGCAGGCTTGGACGAATATGAATTGCTCGAATATGGTTTCCGGCGGGGCATCACTTATAACATGGGCAATATGGGTCCGATCGCCGGCAACGCCGATCCAATCTTGATCAACGCTGTAGACAGCACCTCTGGCAGTTGCACGCCCAGCCATTCGAGTACGGCATTCACTGTTCCTTTCATTTGTACTGGCACCTCAGCCGCTGGTGCGACAGGTGCCACCAGTGCCTATGCCAACACGGGCGGCTCCTACGGCGCCGTCGAACGCGCTCTGAATTCGCGCTTCGACGTTTACACAGGCGGTGGACAGGGGGTTGGTACAAATTGTGGAACGACGTCGGGATCGCCAGACCGCAACATCAAGGAATACAAGACCAACACAAATCCGGGCGGGCCAAAAGCCTGGATGTCTGCCAACCCTACCCAGCAGGCTATTTCCTGGTCAGGAACCAAACCTGAGGGCTTCGATTTTGTTGCAACTACCAATTTACCCACGGACTACAAAAAAAATGGCCAACCGTTGACTGCCCAACACTTCGGCGTCCTTTGGAGTTATTCGCGCGGCGTACGTGCGGTCGGCAGCAGCGCTCCCTATACGGCCGGTACCGCCTTTTCCACCGCCGACTGGAACAAAATATATGTAGCCCAAGATGGTACTTCCCCAACCACCAGTGCGGGCTACCCTAGTGGCGGGCTGACGGCCTCCCCGTATTCCCAGACTAGCGGCAATTACTACTCGGCGCCCAGCCACACACCCGGCACAAGTCGGCGCCAGATGAAATTGGTAATTGTGAATTGCAATACCTTGACGACCAACGCAATGTCGTGCAAGTCCCTGCCCATCCTCGGCGTGGGCAGCTTCTTCCTGCAAACCCAGGCCAACCTGAACGGCAGCAACCGCGACGTCTATCTCGAATTTGGCGGCCTGGTGGCGTCCTCGATCGCTTCGGACATCCGCCTTTACTGATGACAAACGCCATGAACCGCCTTCTCCCATCCCGCCCTTTCTCGCCGCCACTGCGCCGGCGCGGTGGGGCCGTGATCGAATTCGCGCTGCTGCTCTCGCTGATGGTCACGATGGTGGCCGGCGTGGTCGAAATCGGGCGCACGCTGTGGTACTACGATGCGCTGGCCAAGGCCACGCGCGACGCCGCGCGCAGCTTCTCGATCAGCGCCAAGGCCACCGTCAGCTCGGTCAGCGTGGCCGCGGCCAAGGCCATCGTCGTCAGCGCCGCCAGCAGCGCCAACGTGCCCAACTTCAGTACCTCGAATGTGAACGTGGTCTGCCTCGACAGCAGCACCTATGCCGATGGGACCTGCACCGACGGCACCGCGCCGGGCGGGGTGCGCGTCGAAATCACCGGCTACACGGTCGGCCTGGCCAGCGTCGTGCCGGGCATCCTCGCCGGCACCTCGGCCACGCTCTCGCCCCACACCACCATGCCCTTCATGCCATGAACCAGCCCCTCCACGCCCCTCTCCCGCGCGCACGCGCGCATGGCCTGGCAACGGTCGAGTTTGCCATGGTGGCGTCCGTGTTCTTCCTGCTGCTCTTTAGCATCGTTGAACTGGCACGTGTCATGTACCTCTTTAATACGGTGCAGGAAGTGACGCGCCGCGCGGGACGCGAAGCGGCGGTGCGCTGGACCAGCAGCGCCGACCAGGCCACGGCCAAGACGCTGGCCCTGTTCGGCGGATCGTCCTTGCCGGCGGGCGCCGAAATCACGAGCTCGAGCATCACCATCGAATATCTTGACGTTAGCGGCAGCGTGATCGCCTCCGGCTCCATGCCGACCGATGCGGCCGACAATATCGCCGCCTGCGCCGATTCCCTGCGCACGGCCAACTGCATCTACAGCGTGCGCGCGTCGATCAGCAACGTCAGCTACAGCCCGATGATTTCCCTGTTCAGCTTCCTGAACATTAACCTGCCCAGCTCCGCCGTGACCCTGCACGCCGAGAGCATGGGTTATGGCAGCTGACGTGACCATGAACCTGACCAGGATGAAGCAATGAGACTGACTGTCGTTTCCAAAGATGCCATGCAACTGGCCGAGTTGACCAGGCTGCTGCGCGAACGCAGCAACGCCGACGACATCTCGCCCGTCGCCGGCACGCTCGAACGCCTGGTCGGCATGTCCGACATGGCCGCGCCGGATATCCTGCTCCTGGCCCAGAACGACTTGCAGGCGCCGGACCTGGAACGCCTCGAACGCTTCGGCAACCTGTTCCCCAGCACCGCCTTCATCCTGGTGTCGCCACTGCAAACGCCGGAATTCCTGCTGCAAGCCATGCGCGCCGGGGTGCGCGAAGTCGTGCCCGCTCCCGCCAACGCCGGCACCCTGTTCGCCGCCATCCGCCGCATCGCCGAAAAGCGCGAAAACCGCGCCCATGCCAATGCCAAGATCATCGCCTTCGTCTCCTGCAAGGGCGGCAGCGGCGCCACCTTCCTCGCGGCCAACCTGGGCTACGCGCTGGCGACGGCGGAAGACAAGCGCGTCGCACTGCTGGACCTGAACCTGCAATTTGGCGATGCTTCGCTGTTCGTGTCGGACCAGCGGCCGGTGGCCACGCTCACCGATGTGGCCAAGCAGATCCACCGCCTCGACCCGTCCTTCCTGTCCGCGAGCATGGTTCACGTCCTGCCCAATTTCGGCGTGCTGGCCGCGCCCGAAGACCCGGTCCACGCCAGCGAGATCAAGCCCGACCACATCGACGTGCTGCTCAAGCTGGCGCGCCGCCATTATGACTTCATCATTCTCGATGTCGGGCGCACGCTCGACGCCGTCAGTGTACGCGCGCTCGACCAGGCCGACATCATCTTCCCGGTCCTGCAAACGACCTTGCCCTATATCCGCGATGGCGCCCGCATGCTCGACGTGTTCCGCTCGCTCGACTACCGCAAGGACAAGATCAAGATCATCGTCAACCGCCATGAAAAGGGCGGCGAAATCACGCTGCGCGACCTGGAAAAGGCCTACGACACGCGCATCCACATGACGGTCCCGAATCACTACGATGCGGCGGCGAACTCGGTCAACGAGGGTGTGCCTATCCTCAAGCTGGCCAAGACCAGCCCCATCTCAAAGGTATTGCTGCGCTTTGCCCATGAACTCGCGGGCAACGCCAGTGCAACAGAAACGCCTCAGTCGAGCTGGTTCGACGTGCTCAGGGGGCGCTAGTAGGCGCAATGAAACGGGAGTGCAAAAATGAAAGCTGAAACGATGTCATTAAGGGAACGGCTCGGCAGCGGCAAGCCGGGCCTGGGCGCGGGCGCCGGCCAGGGCGCCATCGACAACCGCGCCTATCAGGAACTGAAACACCGCCTGCACCAGTCGCTGCTCGACCGGGTCGACCTGGAAGGCATGCAGCGCCTGTCGCACCAGCAGATCCGCGACGAGATCAAGACCCTGGTCGAGCGCTTGCTCGAAGAAGAGACGGTCATCATCAACGACACCGAGCGGCGCAACCTGACCCGCGACGTCCAGTATGAAGTGCTCGGCTTCGGTCCGCTCGAACCGCTGCTGGAAGACCCGAGCGTGTCCGACATCCTGGTCAACACCTATCGCCAGGTGTATGTCGAGCGCCACGGCAAGCTCGAACTGACCAGCGTCACCTTCACCGACGATGCCCACCTGATGAAGATCATCGACAAGATCGTCTCGCGCGTGGGCCGCCGCATCGACGAGTCGAGCCCGATGGTCGATGCGCGCCTGCCCGACGGCTCGCGCGTGAACGCCATCATTCCGCCGCTGGCCATCGATGGCCCGATCATGTCGATCCGGCGTTTTTCGGCCGAACCGCTCAAGCTGCAAGACCTGGTCGATTACAAGAGCATGACGGCCGCCATGGCCGAAATCCTGCAGGGCCTGGGCAAGGCCAAGGTCAATATCCTCATTTCGGGCGGCACCGGCAGCGGCAAGACCACCATGCTCAACGTGGTCTCGCGCTTCATCAGCCACGACGAGCGCATCGTCACGGTCGAAGACGCGGCCGAGCTGCAGCTGCAGCAGCCGCATATCGTGCGCCTCGAGACGCGTCCGCCAAATATCGAAGGCAAGGGCGAGGTGACCCAGCGCGCGCTGGTGCGCAATGCCTTGCGCATGCGCCCGGACCGCATCATCCTGGGTGAGGTGCGCGGCGGCGAAGCGCTCGACATGCTGCAGGCGATGAACACCGGCCACGAGGGCTCGATGGCGACCATCCACGCCAACACCCCGCGCGACGCCCTGACGCGGCTGGAAAACATGATCAGCATGGCCGCCTCGAGCCTGCCGACCAAGGCCATGCGCCAGCAGATCAGCTCGGCCATCGGCGTGGTCGTGCAGGTGGCGCGCCTGACCGATGGCAAGCGCAAGGTCATGTCCATTACCGAGGTCACCGGCATGGAAGGCGACATGATCATGATCCAGGAAATCTTCGCCTTCAAGCAAACCGGCACCGATCCGAAAGGCGCCGTGCTGGGCCACTTCTGCGCCACCGGCGTGCGTCCGCGCTTCTCCGAGCGCCTTGCCACCTTTGGCATCACGGTGTCGGAAAACCTGTTCGACCCGACCCGCCAACTGGCTTGAGCCGCCATGGACAACATCTATTACATCATCGGCATCCTGGTCTTCGTGGCGGCGGTCCTCATGCTCGAGGGTGCCTTCCTGTTCTGGAACAATACGCGCGGGCCCGCCGCCGAGCGCATCGCGCGCCGCCTGCGCATCATGACGGCGCGCACCGACATCCGCCAGTCGACGATGATCCGCGAGCGCCTGCTCAGCGAAACACCCGAACTGCACCGCCTGTTCTCGCGCCTGCCCCACGTGGACAAGATCGACGTCATGTTGCAGCAATCGGGCATGGGCTGGAACGTCGCCAAGCTGACCGCGTTCTCGCTCGGCTCCGCGCTGGCGGGCCTGATGCTGAGCAACGCCTACGGCCTGTCCTGGCTGTCCTGCCTGGGCGGCATGCTGCTGTTTGGCTTGCTGCCCGCCTGGCTCGTCTACCGCCGTATCGACGCCCGCGTCGCGCGCATCGGCGAACAACTGCCCGATGCACTGGACCTGATGGGCCGCGCGATGCGTGCCGGCCACGCCTTCCCGACCGCCCTCAAGATGGTGGGCGAGGAAATGAGCGCGCCCCTGTGCGAGGAATTCCGGGCCGCCTTCGACGAGGTCAATTTCGGCATCTCGATGCAGGACGCGCTCAATAACCTGGCCCGGCGCGTGCCCAGCACCGACCTGCGCTATTTCGTCATCGCCGTGCTGATCCAGCGCGAAACGGGCGGCAACCTGTCCGAACTGCTGGCCAGCATCAGCCACATCATCCGCGGCCGCGCCAAGCTGATGGCCCAGGTGCGCGTGCTCTCGGCCGAGGGACGCATGTCGGCCTGGATCCTCACGCTGCTGCCCTTCGCCGTGGCCAGCCTGGTGCAACTGACCAACCCGAGTTTCCTGGCCGTGCTCTATACCGACCCCCTGGGCATCAAGATGCTCGTCAGTGCCGGGTCGCTGATGGCGACGGGCGTGTTCGCCATGCGGCGCATTATCAAAATCCGGGTATGAGGTGCAGCCCATGTCCTTGCCAGGAGTAAGCGGACCATGAATATCATGCAGATGGCCTTGCTGGCCCTGTTGTTCGTCCTCGTCTTTGGCGGGGCGCTGCTCATCTTGCGCCTGATGACGCCAAGCCACGTCCAGCGCCGCCTCGACGAATTGGTCGGCATTCCCGAACATGCCCATGAACACGGGCCCAGCCCCTGGGTCGAGAAGATCGTCAAGCTGGCCGGCCCGCTGGCGCGCCTGTCGGTCCCGGAAGACAACTGGGAAGGCTCGCTGCTGCGCACGCGCTTCATGAACGCCGGCTTCCGCCACGCCAGCGCCGCCATCGTGTTCTTCTCGGCCAAGACCGCGCTGGCCCTCTGCCTGCCGCTGCTGATGTTCCTGGTCTTCGCCGGCAACGCCGGCCCGAGCTCGAACTTCACGCTGTTCTGGCTCTTGCTGGCCGCGACGGCCGGCTATTACCTGCCCAATATCGTCCTCAAGCAGCTGATCAAGCGACGCCAGCGCGAGATCGTCGAAGCTTTTCCCGACGCGCTCGACCTGATGACCATCTGCGTCGAAGCGGGCCTTGCCATCGATGCCGCGCTGGCCCGCATTGCCGGCGAAATCGGCATGAGCAGCCAGGTGCTGGCCGAGGAGCTGAACCTGGTCACGCTCGAATTGCGCGCCGGCGGCGCCAAGGACAAGGCCCTGCGCAACCTGGCCCTGCGGACCGGCGTCTCCGACGTCGATGCCCTGGTGGCCATGCTGATCCAGGCCGAACGCTTCGGCACGAGCATCGCCGATTCCCTGCGCATCCAGTCCGAGGTGCTGCGCACCAAGCGCCGCCTGCGCGCCGAAGAAACGGCCGCCCAGATGGGTTTGAAATTGCTGTTCCCCCTGATCTTCTTCATCTTCCCTGCCCTCATGACGGTGTTGCTCGGGCCGGCCATCATCCAGGTTTACCGCGTGCTGCTGCCCCAGATGGGCGGGCACTAACAAGGAGAATTGCCATGACCACCTTACGCCCCCTCTCTGGCGCCCTGCTTGGCGCAAGCTTGCTGCTCGGTTGCAGTGCGCCGCCGCTGCGCGACGAGCTGCTGATGCAGCCGGCGCTGCAGGTGCACCACAGCGGCAACCAGGCGGCCGACGCCTATTACCAGATCGGCCGCTTCCAGCAGGAGCGCGGCGAGCTGGACCTGGCGCTGACGGCCTACAACTACGCCATCGCACGCGATGCCCACCACGAAATGGCGCGCGTGGCCGCGGCCGTGATCCACGCCCAGCAAGGGCGCCTGGACCAGGCCAAGGCCACGCTGCTGGCCGTGGTGGCCGAGTATCCGAACCTGGCCCAGCCTTACAACAACCTCGGCTATGTCCACTACCTGCAAGGCGACTACGAAGCGGCCGCCATCGCCCTGCGCCGGGCCGTGGCGCTCGAACCGGGCAATGCCAAGGCGCGCGCCAACTTGCAACTGGCCGACGCCGCCCTGGCCAGCCGCACACCTGCGGCGCCCGCTGACGGTGGCGCGGCCATGCTCGCCAGTGCAGCGGCTCCTGCCGTGCGCGCCGAAGCGCCACCGGCCCTGCTGGCGCCTGCCGCCGTGGCCGCGACGCCGCAGCCGGCCAGGATGGAACTGGTTCAACTCGAACCGCATGTCTATCAATTGCGGCGCAGCGCCGACAGCGCCCCGCCCGTGCAGCTTGCAGCGGCCGCGCCCGCCGCTGCTCCCGCCCCGGCAGCGGCAGCGGCGGCCACGGCAATGGTCACCGCTGCGGCGGCGGCGCCGGCAGCGCGCGTCCTGCCCCCTTCGCGCCTGGAAGTGGCAAACGGCAATGGTGTGACCGGCATGGCCAAGCGCGTCAGCCGCGCCCTGGTCCAGCGCGGCATCGCCGTCGCGCGCATCACCAATGAGCGCTCGTTCCGGCAACCGGAAACCCGCATTCACTTCCGGGTCGGCTACGAGCAGCAAGCCCAGGCGCTGGTGGACGCCCTGCACGGCCATGCGCGCATGGTGCTGGCGACGAATATGGCCGCCCAATCGGACCTGCGCCTGGTGCTCGGGCGCGACGCGGTCAAGCAGCTTGCCGTGCTCGAACTGAACGACGGTGCCGACAAGCTCGCAGCCCGCTAAGACGCGCTGCCAGGCTTTTGTAGCAAACAATGAGGGAGTGGATATGACCGAGAAAACGTGCCGTGCAAAATGGACCACGATCATCAGCGCCGGCCTTGCCGCGTTCCTGCTTTCCGCCTGTAGCGGTGGCGGCAATGGCGGTGCCAAT
>JAZJYP010000231.1:0-4401 GCA_040390345.1 Pseudomonadota bacterium
CGCTTCGAACATGCGGCGCACTTCGCGGTTGCGGCCTTCGCCGATCACCACGCGGTACCATTTGTTGACGCCTTCACCGCCGCCATCGGCGATCTTGGTGAAGTTGGCCAGGCCGTCTTCGAGTTCGACGCCGGCCAGCAGCTTCTGGCGCATGCCCTCTTCCAGCTCGCCCAGGGTACGCACGGCGTACTCGCGGTCGATGTTGTAGCGCGGGTGCATCAGGCGGTTGGCGAAGTCACCGGAGGTGGTAAACAGCAGCAGGCCTTCGGTGTTGAAGTCGAGGCGGCCAACGGCCAGCCATTTGCCGGCCTTCATGGTCGGCAGGCGGTCGAATACCGATGGACGGCCTTCCGGGTCGTCGTGGCTGACGATTTCGCCGGCCGGCTTGTGGTACACCAGCACGCGCGGCGGCTTGCTGGTGACTTTACGGTGAATCAGTTTGCCGTTGATGCGCACCGCATCGGTCGGCAGGATGCGCTGGCCGATGTGGGCCGGCTCGCCGTTGACCGACACGCGGCCGGCAACGATCAGGTCTTCCATGTCGCGGCGCGAGCCCAGGCCCGCTTCGGCCAGCACCTTGTGCAGTTTTGGCGCGTCATCGTCCGACGTCAGGTCGCGGCGCACCTGCTTGGCCGGGCCGCCACGGCCGCCGTCGTTGGCATCGAAATCGGCCGAGGTCACGAAGGAGAAGGCGGCGTCGGCATCGCTCTCGCGCGGGCCCTTCTTCTTGTGGTGCTGCAGGCCGGGATTGCCCTTCTTGTTCTTTTTCTTGCGTTCCGGACGCGGGCCGCGCTCGTGGCGCGGCTGCTGTTCGGCGCCGGCTTCGACCGCGGCGGCAACAGGCGCTGGCGCCTCGCCTTCGGCTTGCGGCGCGGGCTGCGGCTTGCGCGCTTCGCGCTGGCTGCGCAGTTCACGCATCTGGCGCGGGCCGCGCGGGCCACGGGGACGTTCTTCACGCGGGGCGGCGTCGGCGGCCGGTGCGGCAGCCGCTTGTGGCGCAGCAGCCGGGACCGGGACTTGCACAGCGTCGGCAGCCGGCGCGGCGACTTTCGGAGCGCGCGGCTTGCGCGGCGCTTTGTCGGCCGGTGCGGCGGCAGCAACGGGAGCCACCTCCGGGGCCGGGGCGTCGGCAGCCGCTTTCGGCTTGGCGACGCGCTTGGCCTTGACCGGCTCGATGCCGGCCGCCTTGTCCGCTTCGATCTGCGCCTTGGTACGGCGCTTGGCCTTCACGGGTGCCGTATCCGGCGTCTCTTGCTTATCAGTTGGATTCATTATTCATTTCTTGGTTGATCTGACCAGCGTCAACCGTTATTTCTGGCGCAGGGTCGGGTATCGGTACTTCAACAGGGCTGGCCTCGGGGGCAGCTGCCTCAGCCTTCTCAAAATTCTCTTGCAAGGCCGCTTCCAGCAAGTCCATCTGGTCGCCGCTTTGCATATCGCTGATTTGCTGCAAAGGCGGCAGCTGGGACAGCGAATTCAAGCCCAGGTCATCGAGGAAAGCTTTGGTTGTGCCCAATAAAGCCGGGCGGCCAATCACTTCGCGGTAGCCAATCACATCGATCCAGCCGCGGTCTTCCAGCATCTTGATCGTCTGCGAATTGACGGCAACGCCGCGGATTTCCTCGATATCGCCGCGCGTGACCGGCTGGCGGTAGGCGATGATGGCCAGGGTTTCCAGCGTCGCGCGCGAATACTTGGGCGGTTTTTCCGGGTTCAGGCGGTCCAGGTACTGCTTCATTTCCGGCCGGCTCTGGAAACGCCAGCCGGTCGACAGGTTGACAATTTCGATGCCGCGCCCATCCCAGTCCTTGCGCAACTCTTCGAGCATGATCTTGATCGTGTCGCCACCGACGCCGGCGCCCATTGGACGGCCGTTGTCGTCGACGTCGACAAACAATTTCTTCATCCCGTGGATCGACATCGGTTCCCGGGCGCATAGCAATGCGGTTTCGAGGACTTTCTTAGCCTCATCAGTATTCATAGCGATGTCGTGTGCGGAGAAACTGGGGTCCGTCGCCGAGCCGATGCTGCGCCGGGCGGGAAGCTACCCGTGGCGGGAGCTACCCGGCCACGCTGGCGGCATGCCAAAAGACACGCAAGCCTTTGATTTTAAAGCGAAACGACGGCTTTTTCGCGGGAAAAAGGAGTCCGGCGCCTCTTGTTAATAGCGGCCATTGTACCTGATTACGCGCGCGCCGCCAGTTTTTCCGCGAGGATAGCCGAGACGCCGAGGAAGGCCGGGTATTCGGCCGTGATGACGAAGGTCGGCACCTGGGACAGGTAGTGGACGAAGCGGCCCTTGTGCTCGAAACGGCTGCGGAAGGAGGACGTGAGGAAGCGCTCGCCCAGGCGCGGGACGATGCCGCCGCCTATATAAATACCGCCTTGCGCGCCGAGCGTGATGGCCAGGTTGCCGGCCACGGTGCCCAGCATGCCGCAGAAGGCCTCGATGGCGTCGTCGCACAGCTTGCATTCGCCGGCCAGGGCGCGGCGCGAGATTTCCGGCGCGCTCAAGCCTTCGTCGGGCTGGCCCGTGTGGTCGGCCAGGGCGCGGTAGATCAGCTCGATGCCGTCGCCCGACAGCAGGCGCTCGGCGGAGACGTGTTCAAAATGGCGCCAGGCAAACTGCAAGATCGCCACTTCGGTGAAATTGGCGGGCGAAAACGTCACGTGGCCGCCTTCGCTGCGCAGCGCCGTCCAGCCGGCAGCCGACGGGATCATGCCCGAAACACCGAGGCCGGTGCCGGCGCCGATCAGGCCCAATGGCGTGTCTTCGCGCGCGCTGCCACCGCCCACCTGCACCTTGTTGCTGGGATCGAGGTGGGGCAAGGCGCAGGCGAGCGCACTGAAATCATTGACCACCAGCAGCGTCTCGAAGCCGCACTCCTGGCGCATCGCCTCGATCGAAAATTCCCAATGGTGGTTGGTCATGCGCACCAGGTCGCCATCGACCGGATTGGCAATGGCCACCGCCGCGTGGCCGATTGCGCCTGCCGCCGCCACGCCTGGTCCGGCCAGGTAGGCGCGCAGGGCGTCGGCCAGGGTCGGATAGCTATCGCAGGGCAAGACCTCGATCAGGTCGATCTTGCCCGGCGCCAGCTCGAGCGCAAAGCGCGCATTCGTGCCGCCGATATCGGCGAGCAGGCGCGGCCCGTCCGGAAAGGCGGGCGGGATCGATTGCGCGGGCGAAGGATAAAGCTGGACGGTCATGGCAAGGAAAATTGAAGCAATACCCAAGCTTAAAGATTTCTTGGTCATGACGCAAGAATTCTTTGTAGTTTAGGTACATTTTTCGAACATTTTGGAAAAATAAGGCGCAAGTTTCCAAAACTGAAACGTAGTCCAGCTACCTTGCCATTACGAAAATGTTATTGGATTACAGCGTCGGCGGGCAAGCCGTGATGGGCATTCCAGGCATCGAGGCCGCCATGCAAGGGGCGCGCACGGTGGAAGCCGTTGGCCGCCAGGTGTTTGGCGACCTGGGCAGCGGTGACGTCGTTGGGGCAACTGCAATAGACGACGATGTGGCGCTCGCGGTCGAGCCGTTTCATGAACTGCTCCGGCTCGCAGGCGTTGTAGAGCAGCGCCCCGGGAATGGGCGGGTCCATTTGCTGGGCCGTCATGCTGCGCGCGTCGACGATGACGGGGTCGTGCCCGGCCCTGATCAGGTCCAGCAGTTCGTGCAGGCTGATGCGCTCGATCTCGGTGCCCTGCTGGAAGCGCCGGCGCTCCCAATATTTGAAGGCGATGAAAGCGCCCAGGACCACGAACAAGACCATCAGCGCCGTCGTACCCATCGTGCTCAGCACATCGAGCACACCATCCACGCTGGCGTGGAAGTACGCGCCCAGGCCGATACCCACGCCGCTCCACAGCAAGCCGCCGAGCAGTGTAAAGACCAGGAAGCGCGGCGTGCTCGTGCCCATGGCGCCGGCCAACGGCGGCGCGATGGTATTAAAACCGGGAATGAATTTGGCGACGACCAAGGCCTTTGGTCCGTGGCGCTGGAAATTGTCCTCGGTCTGGCGCACGCAGTAATCAGGCGAGAGCGAAATCTTGCACAACACGCGCAGGATGCGCTTTCCATAATGCTGGCCGGCGCGGAACCAGAAATAATCGGACAGCAGGCAAGCGGCCAGGCTCACGGCCAGGCAAGCCGTCCAGCTGAAGTCACCCGTCGCCGCCAGTGCGCCGCCGACGATCAGGACAGGAAAAGCGGGAATGGGCAGGCCGATCTGTTCCAGCAGCACGGTGCAGAAAACGATCAGGACCCCGTAGGTCTGGAGAAGGGAGACAAGTTGTGGCATCCGCCCATCTTATCTGAAAACCGACCTTGGCATGAATCCCTGGGGTCAAACCCGGCAACTGGACAAAGTCCCTGGGGTCAAACCCGGCAACTGG
>JAZJYP010000231.1:4411-34628 GCA_040390345.1 Pseudomonadota bacterium
CCCCACGCCTACACGCCGCGGGGGATCGCGCTGAGCAGGGTCCTGGTGTAGGGATGGGTCGGGTTGTGGTAAAGGTCGTCGGAATTGGCCATTTCGACCACTTCGCCCTTGTGCATCACCATCACCTGGTCGGCCATGTACTTCACCACCGACAGGTCGTGCGAAATGAAGATGTAGCTCATGCCGAATTCGTCCTGCAAATCCTGCAGCAGGTTCAAGACCTGGGCTTGCACCGAGACGTCGAGCGCGGAGACCGATTCGTCGCACACCAGGATCTCGGGCTTCATCGTCAGGCAACGCGCAATCGCAATGCGCTGGCGCTGGCCGCCCGAGAATTCGTGCGGGTAGCGGTGGAACGATGGTGCGGGCAGGCCGACCTTTTCCAGCAGCTGGTAAGCCATCGCGGTGCGCTCGCTGTCGTTGGCGCCGATCCGGTGGATGCGCATCGGTTCAAGCAAAATCTGGCCGACCGTGAAGCGCGGATTGAGCGAGGCGTAGGGATTCTGGAAGATGATCTGGATGCGCCGCTTGTATGCCTGGTATTCGCTGGCCGGCATGCCGATCAAATCCTTCCCTTCAAAGATCGCCGTGCCACCCGTGGCCTGGTGCAGGCGCAGCAAGGTCAAACCCACCGTCGTTTTTCCGGAACCGGATTCGCCCACCACGCCGAGCGTTTTGCCGCGCGGGAGCGTGAAGGACACGTCCTTGACGGCCTTGAATTCGCGCTTGCCGAACAGGCCTTCGCGCAGGTAGAAACTCTTGGCGAGGTTTTTCACGACCAGCACATTGTCGTCGCCGGGCGCATAGCCGCGTGTGCGTTCTTCCAGCGCGATCGGGCGCCCCTGCATATAGTCCTCAATCACCGGCAGGCGGATCGGGCGCGCGTCCAGCGGCGGGCGGCAGTGCAGCAGCGCCTTGGTGTAGGCATCGTTCGGTGCGCACAATACCTGCTGCGCTTCGCCCTGTTCGCGCACATCGCCGTGGCGCATCACGATCACCTGGTCGGCGATCTCGCCCACCAGCCCCAGGTCGTGGGTGATGAACAGCACCGACATCGCGTGCTTTTTTTGCAGGCGCGCGATCAGCTCCATGATCTGCTTCTGGATCGTCACGTCCAGCGCCGTGGTCGGCTCGTCGGCAATCAACAGTTTCGGCTCGCACGCGATCGCCATCGCGATCATCACGCGCTGCTGCTGGCCACCCGACATCTGGCTCGGATAGGCGTCGATCTTGGCCGCCGGATCGGGAATGCCCACCTCCTCGAGCAGCGCCAGCGTGCGCGCGCGCGCCTGCCTGGCGTTCATGCCCATGTGCCGGCACAGCACTTCGCCGATCTGGAAGCCGACCGTAAACACCGGATTGAGCGAGGACATCGGCTCCTGGAAGATCATCGAGATGTCCTTGCCGCACATCTCGCGCCGCTCGGCCAGCGATAACTTGAGCAGGTCGCGCCCGCCGAACAGGATGCTGCTGGCGGGGTCGATCAGCGTGTTATCCGGTGGCAGCAAGCCCATCACCGCCAGCGAGCTGACCGATTTCCCGCTGCCCGATTCGCCCACCAGCGCCACCGTGGCGTTCTCCGGGATGTCGAACGAGATCCCCTTGACGGCCTCGAAGCGGGTCTTCTTGTCGAGCCTGAAAGTGACCCGCAAGTCACGTACCTGAAGCAGCATGGTGTGTCCTTATTTGAGCTTCGGATCGAGCGCATCGCGCAGCGCGTCGGTAAACAGCGAGAACGCCGTCACCAGCACCGCCATGGCCGTCGCGGCGGCCGTCAGTTGCCACCACTTCCCGAGTATGAGTTCGTTCTGCGCTTCGTTGAGCATGCTGCCCCAGGACACCACGCCGACCGGCACCCCAAAGCCGAGGAAGGACAGGATCACTTCGGCCTTGATGAAGCCGACCACCAGGATCGACATCTGCACCAGCGCCACATGGCTGACATTGGGGAAGATATGCGAGAACATCTTGCGCCAGTCGGAAGCGCCGATGGCGTCGGCCGCCATCACGTATTCGCGCGCCTTATGCTTCATGTATTCGGCGCGGATCAGGCGGTACGGGCCGGTCCAGCCGGTCATCCCGAGGATCAGCACGATCGTCGCCACCCCTTTTTGCTGCAGCACGGCCGCCACCGTCAGGATCATCAGGATCGATGGAATCGAGGTGAAGATGCTGTAGAACCAGGTGAACACGTCGTCCACCGCGCCGCCGTAATAGCCCGAGAAGGCGCCGAACAGCGTGCCCAGCGTGACCGCCAGCAGCGCCGCCACCAGCCCCACCACGATCGACGTCTCGGCGCCCTTGACGGTTTTCTTGAGCACGTCGTGCCCCCATTTGTCGGCGCCAAACGGCAACGTGGCCAGGCGCTCGGCGACAAGCTTGTGCTGCGACGCGGCCAGGCCACTGCGCAGCTGGGCCATCTCGGCCGCCAGTGGATCGGTCACCCCGTACATGTCGACGGGGGCGCCGCCGCCCTGCCCTGTTTCGGCCCTGATGGCGCGGATATCGTCGGCCAGCGGGTCGTACGCATTCTCGGGCACGGGCGCAGGCTGCGCCGCCACCTGCGCGCGCGCACTTGCGTCGGCGCCGACAAAGCCGGGCGGCGCGTAGTTCACGCCTACTTCGTCTTCCCAGTCCTTGACGATCAAGCCGCTGCCGGACAGGACCAGCATCACGAGGAAGGCACCCACGACCGCCAGCGCCGCCATGGCGACACGGTCGCTGCACAGGCGCTTCCAGGCCAGGGCCCACAGGCCGGGTGAAGTTGGATGGTTCGTCATTTCAGTTGCACGCGTGGGTCCACGGCCTGGTACAGCAGGTCGGTGAGCAGGTTGAAGATCATCGTGGCGGCGGCCACGTAGACGGTAATGGCCTTGATGACGGGGAAGTCGCTGCGTTCGACGGCGAGGATCACTTCGCGCCCGATGCCGGGAATGCTGAAGAAGCGTTCGAGCAGGAAAGCGCCGATCAACAGCGCCGGCAAATTCGACATCACGTGGGTGATGATGGGGATGGCGGCGTTGCGCAGTACGTGCACCCACATGATGCGCCGCTCGCCCAGGCCCTTGGCGCGTGCGGTGCGCACATAGTCCTGGCCCACTTCGTCGAGCACGAAGGTGCGGAACAGGCGCAAGGTCGGCGCGATCGACACGACCAGGCCAATGAGGATCGGCAAGGTGGCGTAGCGCAGCAGGTTTTCCCAGAAATTATCGCCCCAGCCCTGCACCGGGAACAGGCCCAGCTTGTAGGCGAAGCCGTACTGGAACACGATGATGTAGACCAGGATGCTGATCGACATGCCCATGGTGCAGGCGACCATCACGGCGCGGTCGGTGAGCGAACCCGCTACGGCCGCAATCGCCAGGGCCAGCGCGATGCCGATCACGGTCTCGAGTATCGTCAGCGGAATGAGTACCGTCAGCGAAGGCCCCAGGCGCGTCGAGATGATCGAGGACACCGCCTCGCCCGTGCTCCAGGCATTGCCGAAATCGAAGCTGAGGATCTGCTTGACGAAGATCCACAGCTGCACGTAATACGGCTGGTCGATGCCGAGCTGCTTGCGGATATTCGCAATCGCTTCCGGGTTCGACATCTTGCCGGCCAGGATATAGGCCGGGTCGCCGCCCACCCAGTTAAACAGCAGGAAAACCAGCACGACCACGCCGGCCATGGTTGGCAGCATCTGCCAGAGCCGGCGGAGGATATAAGCAAGCATGAAGGGTTACCTGAGGTCGATATAGGCCCATTCCTGGTGCAGGATGGGATGTTTTTTGTAGCCAAGCACATTGGGCTGGGCCAGCATATTGCGATAGCGCGCGTAGCCGATCAGGGCAGCGCCGTTGGCCTCGACGCGGCGCGCCATCTGGCGGTACAGGGCGTCGCGCTCGGGACCGGCCGGCATGGCGTGCGATTGCGCATACAGCTTGTCGTAGACAGGGTCGACGTAGCAGCCGTTATTGTTCTGGTTCACATTCGGGCCATAAAACAGCTGCATGAAGTTGTCGCCGTCCGGATAGTCGGCCAGCCACTGGAAATTGCGCGTCTGCACCTTGCACAGCTTTTCCGCCTGCATGATGTCGGTAAACAGCATGCGGTCATTGACCATCTGGATGCCCAGCTTGTTATAGGTCTTGCGCCACACCTCGGCCTGCAGCACCCCGTTGGCCTCATTGCGCGAGGTGTAGTGGATGACCATCGGTTTCCCGTCTGGCAAAGTGCGCCAGCCGTCGCGCCCCTTCTTGTAGCCGAACTTGTCGAGCAAGGCGTTGGCCAGCACCGGGTTGTATTGCAGCAAGCTCTTGTAGTGCGGATCGTAGCCCACCACGCCCGGCGGAATCGGGTAGTCGAGGCGCTTGGCCTGGCCGTTCCAGACGATGGCGATTTCTTCGTCAATATTGTGGGCCATGGCGATGGCGCGGCGCAGGGCGATTTTTTCCTTGCCCATGCCGCCGAGGATGGGGTCGCGCATATTCCAGTAGTAATACGTGATCTCCGGGTCGATCAGGCGCGACAGCTGCACGCCGCGCTTGAGCAATTCCGGCTTGAGCACGCCGCCATCCATGGCCTTGGGCGCGAGCGGGCCGTCGAGCCAGAACAGGTCGGTGCTGCCGCTCTGGAAGGATAACCAGCGCGACTGGTCTTCCACCATCACCGACACTTCGATGCGGCCGATCGACGGAATCGGCTTGCCTTTCATCTGGGCCACGATGCGCGCGTCTTCCGGATCGCTGCCGGCCTTGAAGTCCCACACCTCGGGCAGGTGGCCCTTGTTTTGCTCGAGCACGATCTTGTTGCCGCGCACCCATTGGCCGAGCACGTAATAGCCGGTGCCAACCGGATTCGAGGCGACCTCGCCCTTCACGTCGCCATACTTGGCCACCACCTCGCGCGCCACCGCCACCAGCGGTTCGTAGGCGAGGATCATCGGCAAGTTGAAATCGGTCTGGGTCAGGTGGATGACCAGGGTGTAGGGGTCCGGCAGCGCGAAGCCGGGAATCGGCTTGTCATAGTCGAAGTGGCCGCTCTTTTTGGCGTCCTCGGCCAGCTGGTCGAGGCCGATGACTTTGCCTTCAAGCAACCACGCATGGGGCGAGGACAGTTTCGGGTCGAACAGGCGCTTGAAGGAATAGACGTAGTCGGCCATCGTCAGTTCGCGCCGCTTGCCGCCGAAGGCCGGGTCGGGCGTGAAATAGATGCCCTTCTTTAAATGGATCGTGTAGGTCTTGCCGTCCGCCGACACCTGGGGCATGCCCACCGCCGTGTGCGGCGCCACCGCCACCGGGCGCGCCAGGTAATCGTAGGAATACAGGGTTTCGAACACGGCCTGGACGACGTGGCCACTGTAGAGGTCGCGGAAGGTGGCCGGATCGAAACCCGTCTCGGCCGCAGGAATGATGTAGTGCAAGGTTTTGACGGCGTCGGCAGCCGGCGCCGGCGCCGCGGCCACGAGCAAGGCGCACAGCGCGCCAGCGAGCCAGGTCAATTGCATGCGGGATCCTTCTGCCAGAAATGCCTAACGATAGCGCATATCGGCACAGCCTTGGCCCCCTTCGCCATGATTTTCAAGGTGTTTTTACTGCTTTATGGGAATATTTTTAATATGCATTTTTTGTGCGTTGCATCAATCGAGGCATGCACCAGCCCCTCTTGCGCAGGCGCGATGGGATGTTGCATCGCAGCAGACGCGTCCGCCCTCAAACCGGGTGCAATGGACAAGTGTTGTATCCGACCAAATGATGACAAGTCCTTCATTGACAGCCTGCTATGCCAAGTGTTCAGATGTGGTCGCTTGAAAAATGTTCATCCCAGCATTCTTTCAGTCACCTTCAGGCGGACATCGTTTTGATGGCGCGCGCAGGCCGTTTGGCCTGCATCGCGCCACGATAACGGAATATGCATATGGCAGGCCCTTACTTTTTTGGAGTATCCATGTTGAAAAGAACAACGATCGCCCAGGCGGTCACCTTCGCCCTCTCGATCGGCGCGATCGCGCCGGTCCTGGCCCAGGATGCCGGCGCTGTCGTCCAGCGCGTTGAAATCACCGGTTCGAGCATCAAGCGCGCTTCCGCTGAAACCGCTTCCCCGGTACAAGTGATCTCGCGCGACGACCTGGCCAAGTCCGGCAAGGGCACCGTCGCCGAATACCTGCAAACCCTGACCGCCGACGGCGCCGGCTCGCTGCCGACCTCCTTCGGTAACGGCTTCGCCGCCGGCTCGACCGCGATCTCGCTGCGCGGCCTGGGCGCGACCTCGACCCTGATCCTGTTGAACGGCCGCCGCATGGCACCGTTCGCCCGTGCCGACGACGGCCAGAAGACCTTCACCGACATCTCGACCATCCCGATGGAAGCGGTCGAGCGCATCGAAGTGCTGAAAGACGGCGCTTCCTCGACCTACGGCGCCGACGCCATCGCCGGCGTGGTCAACATCATCCTGCGCCGCGACTTCACCGGCCTCGTTGCCAAGATGACCGTGGGCGAGTCCAAATACCAGGACGGCGAAACCGGCAAGGCATCGCTGACCTGGGGCAAGGGCAACTTCGACGAAGACGGCTTCAACGTGCTGGTCAACGCCGAAATCTACCGCAACAACGAACTGTTCAACAAAGACCGCAAGGGCCGCGACTGGATCGGCGCTTCCGACCTGCGTCCATGGGGCTACCCGCTGGCGACCCAGTTTGCTTCCGGCTACATCGTCGGCAACAACAACGCCGTCAACAGCCCGGTTGGCGCGATCCGCGACCCGAAAACGCTCGACTACGTGTCCCTGCCAGGCTGCGCGGCCCTGTCCGTGTCGTCCCCGCAAGATCCAAAGGGCGGCTGCCTGTGGCACTCCGACCAGTTCCGTTCGATGCAGCCACAGATCGACGGCTTCAACCTGTACACCCGCGGCGCCCTGAAGATCAACAACGACCTGCAGGCTTACACCGAGCTGGGCTACTCGAAGCGCGAGACCGCCTTCACGCTGACGCCACCTGGCATCACCGGCGCCTTCGCCTTCCCGCCAACGGCCAAGTATCCTTCGGGCGTGGTCAACTGGACCTCGGGCGCGGGCACCACCATGGTGCTGGGCGCAACCCACCCGCAAAACCCGTACGGCGTGCCGGTTCGCCTGAAGTACACCGCCTTTGACATTGGCCCTTCGACCCGTTCGGTCGACAATGCCTTCTCGCGCATCGTGCTCGGCCTCAAAGGCACGATGGCAGGCTGGGACTTCGACACCGCCTACCTGCATTCGGCTTCCCAGCTGGACCTGGCCTATTCGAACATGCTCAATATGCCAACGCTGCTGGCCGCGCTGTCCGATCCGAAGAGCCCGAACTTCCCTTACTACATTGGTGCCCAGGCGGGCAAGAACCCGGCGTCGCTGTACGCCGCGATCACCCGCACTGCCACCTCGCACTCGACGACCCAGATCGACATGGTCGACTTCAAGGCTTCGCGTGAACTGATGGCTCTGCCAGGCGGCAACCTCGGCCTGGCCTTCGGCGCCGAATACCGCAAGGAAAAGCTGGACAATCCTTCCCTGTCCGGTTCCGAAGACGGCACCATCAACTCGAACTACGTGGCCGCCAAGGGCGACGAGAACATCGCCGCCGTGTTCGTCGAAGTGGCCGCACCGGTCCTGAAATCGGTCGAGATCTCCGCAGCACTGCGTTATGACCACTACGAGAACTTCAAGTCCACCACCCCGAAACTGGGCGTGAAATGGACCCCGGTCAAGTCCTTCGCCCTGCGCGGCACCTACTCGGAAGGCTTCCGCGCACCAGGCCCTGCCGAATCGTCGGCAACGTCCCAGTCCGCCGGTTCCGCTTCCGTGGCCGATCCAGTGCGCTGCCCAGGTGGCAAGCCAGCCGCCGGCGCCGCCGCCTCCGATTGCGCCGCCAGCTTCGCCGGTGTGAAGATCGGTAACCCGAACCTGCGTCCGGAAACGTCCAAAGGCGTGACCCTGGGCATGGTCTGGGATCCATTCAACGACACCAGCCTGGCCATCGACGCCTGGAAGATCAAGCGCTCCGACGAGATCAACGTCACCAACCTGTCCGATTCCGTCCTGATGCCGGGCGTGCTGCGCGCCGACAACAACCTGGTCTCGGCCTCCGGCGCCATCATCCCGAACTCGGGCACCATCCTGATGGTCCAGTCCCCATACAAAAACTCGAGCAACACGACGGTCAAGGGTATCGACCTGGATGTGAAGCAAAAGCTGCGTCTGGGCGACTACGGCCGCGCCACGCTGGGCCTGAACTGGACCCACCTGACGACCTGGCTGCGCACGGAGTCCGCTACCCAGCAGTTCCAGTATGCCGGCACCCATGGCAACTGCGACACCTCGAACTGCATCGGCACGCCGAAGGACAAGATCGGCCTGACCGCTTCGTGGGACAAGGGTGACTACAACCTGACCGCGACGGCCAATTACCGTTCCGACATCCGCAACGTGTTCGAGTCCAACGACAAGGCTTGCGCCTCGACCCTGGCCGACGGCACCCCAGCGCCGAACGGCTGCAAGCTGCCATCGTTTACCACCGTCGACCTGTCCGGCCGCTGGAACTACTCGAAGAACCTGCAACTGTTCGCATCGATCACCAACTTGTTCGACAAGGTCGCTCCGCTCGATCCATTGACCTACGGTTCGATGAGCTACAACCCGCTCGACTACAGTGGCGCCATCGGCCGCTACTTCAAAGTTGGCGCGCGCTATCAGTTCTAAGCGCACAGCAAGTACTTGACGTTTGAAGGGGTGGTGCGCGAGCACCGCCCCTTTTTCTTTTGGCGCGATCGGTGTCGATCACACGCAATCACCGCCAAAACGTTGTTTTTCATCCCGCAAGTGGCGAAATACATGGAATTGTATTGCGGCGCAACAATTCCACACAAAAGCGGACTCGCCTATGGGCGATATGCATGCAGATAGAGGGGGAATCGCAACAGTTTGAATCAAAACCATTGGTGCGGCGCAGCAAAAAAACTCCGGGAATTCATCATCCAGTCACAAAAACGTTGTTTTTGCACCCTTCAGTGAATTTTGTTTATTGACATCATTGTTGCCGAATGATTTCATAAGCCACTTGGAAAAATATGCCATTTTTTCAATGGTGCCCCTTACCAAAGAGGTGTCGTGTATAACAAAAATCAACGCAGGAGCTCGAACTTCGCCCCTGTTCGTCAATGATTTTGCATATCAATCATGGGAGTTCTCGATATGATGGTGGAAACAGTTTTATCCCGTTCCGTACGCCTGATCTGTGCCGGTGGCATGGTGATGGGTATGTCCGCAGTTCAAGCGCAGGAAGCCGCTCCAGCGCCAATGCAACGTGTTGAAGTGACTGGTTCGCGTATTCCGTCGCTCAACACCGAAGGCGCAAGCCCAGTGACCGTTCTCGGCGCAAAAGACATCAAGATTGATGGCGCACGTAACACGGAAGACCTGCTGAACAACCTGCCACAGGTGTTCGCTTCGCAAGGTGCTGCAATTTCGAACGGCGCGTCCGGTACGGCGACGGTCGACCTGCGCGGTATGGGTTCCCAGCGCACCCTGGTGCTGGTCAACGGCAAGCGCCTGCCAGCCGGCTCGGCCCTGTCGTCCTCGGCCGACTTGAACCAGATCCCTTCCCAGCTGATCAAGCGCGTTGACGTGCTGACCGGCGGTGCAGGCGCCATCTACGGCTCCGGCGCAGTATCGGGCGTGGTCAACTTCATCATGAAGGACAGCTACGAAGGCGTGGAAGTGGAAGCCAATATGTCCGGCGCCAACCACCAGCAGCAGAACGACGGTGCCAAGGCACTGAACGAAGCCAAGCACTTCGCAGTGCCAGGCAACAAAGGTTTCGACGGCAAGAAGTATGACTTCTCCCTGTTGATGGGTTCGAACTTTGCCGACGGCAAAGGTAACGCCACCATGTTCGTCGGCTACAAGCACGCTGACGCGCTGCTCGAATCCGAGCGCGACTTCTCCGCTTGCTCGCTGGGCCCAGCCGATCCTGGCTTTGCCTGCTCCGGTTCGGGCACCTCGGTTGGCCGCGTCGGTATTGGTTCGAAGAGCTACACGGCTGACGCATCGGGCAATGCCCGTGCCTACACGGCTGCGGATGCGTACAACTTCGGTCCGATCAACTTCTTCCAGCGTCCATCCGACGAGTACAGCATCAACTCGACGATGCACTATGACATCAATGAACACGCCCGCGTCTACAGCGAGTTCAATATGCACAACTACACGACCGACGCGCAAATCGCGCCGGGCGGCGTTTTCTACGGCCAGCAAGGTGTGCTGACCTACGAAAACCCGCTGCTGAACGCATCGTGGAAAGCTGCCCTGGGCCTGAAGGCTCCTGGCGACAAAGTGACTGCAACCTTCGGCAAGCGTAACACCGAAGGCGGCCCGCGTAACTCGCACATCTCCGACACCTCGTTCCGCGAAGTGCTGGGTGTGAAGGGCGACGTCGGCGACTGGTCCTACGACGTCTTCGGCCAATTCGGCCATGTCGCTCACCAAGACCGCCAGACCGGCTACTTCTCGAACCGCCTGATCGCCAAGGCACTCGACGTCGTGACCGATCCTAAGACCGGCCAGCCAGCTTGCCGTTCCTTCGTCGACGGTTCCGACACCAAGTGCGTACCTTACAACCTGTACAAGGTTGGCGGTATCGGCCAGAACGTGCTGGACTACCTGCAAGCTTCCGGTTCGACCACCGGCTTCACGCAGCAGTCGGCCTTCGGCATCAACCTCGTCACCGACCTGGGCTCCAAAGGCATCAAGCTGCCAACGGCCGCTTCGGGCGTGGGCATTTCGGTTGGCTACGAGCAGCGCGTTGAGAAAATCACCGCAACGCCAGACTACGAACAGCAGCAGGGCGACCTGTCCGGTTCGGGCGGCGCATCGCCACCAGTATCCGGTTCGTACAACGTGAAAGAGGCTTACGCCGAAGTCAAGATCCCGCTGATCGACAAAGCACCAATGGTCGAACACCTGGACATCGACTTGTCCTATCGTCGTTCGGACTACTCGACCGACAAGAAAACCAACACCTATGGTGTGGGTCTGGACTGGTCCGTGATGCCGCAAGTACGTGCCCGTGCGTCGATGCAGCGTGCCGTTCGCGCACCAAACATCTTCGAACTGTACACGCCGTCGGCAGTGGGCCTGGGCTCGATCTCGTCGGACCCATGCTCGGGCGTCAAGCCTAAGGCATCGGCTGCTTCTTGCGCCTTCACCGGCGTGTCGGCTGCCCAGTACGGCAACATCGCAGAAAACTCGACCAGCCAGTTCAACGGCAAGTTCGGTGGTAACGCGAACGTCAACCCAGAAACGGCTGATACCTTCACCGCCGGCCTGGTACTGGAGCCAATCAAGAACCTGACCGTCACGATCGACTACTTCAAGCTGAAGATCAAGGATGCCATCTCGACCGTGAACGCCCAAACCGCGTTCAACACCTGCCTGACCACCGGCGCGTCGGTCTACTGCTCCCTGATCCACCGCGATACGCTCGGTTCCCTGTGGCTGACGCCTAACGGCTATATCGATGCTGGCACGACCAACATCGGTAAGCAAGGCACCTCGGGTATCGACCTGGGTGGTTCCTACCGCATGAAGCTGGCCGATATGGGCAACCTGGACTTCACCTTGAACGGTACCTACCTGCGTACCTACGAGATCGAGTCGCTGCCAGGCCTGGGTTCGTATGACTGCGTCGGCTACTTCGGCTCGACCTGCGGCACCTCGACCCCGAAATGGCGTCATAAGCTGCGCGCAACGTGGCAGACCCCATGGAACTTCGACGTGTCGGCAACGTGGCGTTATTTCGACAAGGTCAAGAACGACACCCTGTCGCCTAACCTGCTGCTCAACGGCTGCGACGCAACCACGCCTGACTGCTACAAAGATATCGCGACCAACAGCCTGCCAACCACGGCTGATACCTCGCTGGCATCGCGTAGCTACCTGGACCTGAGCGGCGTGTATCGCTTCTCGAAGAAGCTGGCCCTGTCCGTCGGCATCAACAACCTGCTGGACAAAGACCCACCGGTCGCGTCCTCGGGTTCGATGGTCGGCAGCTTCGCCAACGGCAATACCTACCCACAAATGTATGACGCATACGGTCGTTTCATCTACATGAACCTGACCTACCGCTTCTAAGCACTTGAACCGCACCGGGGCCTCGGCCCTGGTGTGTTTGGGTAAAAAAAATCCCCCGCCGGCGCAAGCCTGCGGGGGATTTTTCTTTATGGCTGCCGTGACGGCGTGGGCCCATGGGCCCACCCTACCCTATCACTTCCGGGCGTAGGGTGGGCACGGGTGCCCACGCGTTTTACAAGGCGAAGCTGCCGGCGTCGCCGGTGAAGGCGGCAATGGCCCCGCTCATGGCGCTGATCATGGCGCGCTCGGCCGGATTCAGATGCGGATGCCAGATATCGAAGATCAGGACCACGCGCAGCAAGTCGCTGCGGTTCCACGCTTCGTGCTCGATGGTGTCGTCAAAGACCCAGGCGCGGCCAGCCTCCCAGCTGCGCGTCTCGTTGCCGACGCGGAAACCGCAGTGCGGCGGAATAATCAAGGGCAGGTGCGTCACCAGGCGCACGTTCGACACCCCCGTATGGGGCGGAATATGGGTCTGGGGTTTGAGCAGGGAAAACATGGCCGACGGTGTTCGCCCCGGCTGGTCCGGCTGCGGCGCATGCTGCAACGCCGCCATCGTCTGCGGGCACTGGCCGGCATTGCCTGGCTGAAGCACACCATCCTTGATCAGGTGGAAGGCGCTCCAGCGCGGCGAGTTGTTCAGTTCGGCCCACTGGTTCAGGGGCTGGTCGGTCGAATAGGTCAGGTAGGGCGTGAAGCCCTCTTCGGCTTTAAGCACACCCAAAAATTCGTCGCGAATGGCATCGGTGGCGGCCTCGATCGGGTCGAGCCAGGGAAAGTCTTCGCGCTTGAAGAAGCTGACCGGCGCCAGGCCGTGGTAGTGGAAGATGGCCGACTGGGAATCGTAGCGCTTCTTGCGCCCGAGCATGATATCCATCGATTCGCGGAAGCGCCCCAGGTCTTCGCCCTGCAAGTCGCGCAGCAAGGGGGCCAGGGTGGCATCGAGGTGTGCGCCGAACTGGCGGTTATAGCCGTCGCGGTAAGCCATCGCTTCCATGACGGCCGGGCGCAATTCCGGGGACAGGCGCTCGAGCGGGGGCGCCACGGCGGCCACGGCGCCAAAGGCACTGGCGGCGGCGTGGCTCTTGCCCTGGCGCTTGAGCAGGTTGGCGCGCAGGATCAGGCCCAGCAGGTCGGTCGCGTCGATGGTGAGCGCGCCGCGGATGGCGGCCTCTTCGCCGGCCTCGTCCTGCTGGCCCACGCAAACGACGGCCAGGTTGATCCATTGCTGCTTGTCGCGCCCGTCGACCCGGGTCAGGTGGTCGAAATGGCGGCGCGCCGTGGCCAGGTCGCCACTGCGGAAGGCGCGCTGGCCCAGCGCCATCAGCGCCGCGCCATGGTTGGGGTCGCGCCCGAGGATGCGTTCCCACAGGGGCCAGGCGGCCTCGCCCCGTCCTGCCTGCATGGCCCGGCCCACTTCGGCTTCGAGGGCCCTGATTTCCGCTACAACATTTTGCTGCACGCTATCTCCTTGGTGGGCAGGCAGGCGCGTGGGCACCCGTGCCCACCCTACCGGATGCGCGCCATGCACCGAACCGTAGGGTGGGCATTTATGCCCACGCGCATGCCTGCGCTTATGCGTCTTCCCGCAGGCGCCGTTGCTTGACCGCGTCCGCCAGGCCCTCGAGCACGCGCACACTGGTCTCCCAATCAATACACCCATCGGTAACGGACTGACCATACACCAATTCCTTACCAGGTATCAAGTCCTGGCGCCCAGCAACGAGGTGCGATTCGACCATCACGCCGACGATGCGGTCGTCACCGCCGGCCACCTGGGCGGCGATGTCGGCGCACACGGGCACCTGGTTTTCCGGTTTCTTCGAGCTGTTGGCGTGGGAGGCATCGATCATCAGGCGCGCCGCCAGGCCCTGGGCGGCGATCTGGGCGCAGGCTTGCTCGACGCTGGCCGCATCATAATTTGGCGTTTTACCGCCGCGCAGGATGATATGGCAATCCTCGTTGCCATTGGTCGAAACGATGGCCGAGTGGCCGCCCTTGGTCACCGACAGGAAGTGGTGGGGCTGGGAAGCCGCCTTGATCGCCTCGACGGCGATCTTGACGTTGCCATCGGTGCCGTTCTTGAAGCCGACCGGGCAGGACAGGCCGGAAGCGAGCTCGCGGTGCACCTGGGACTCGGTGGTGCGCGCGCCGATGGCGCCCCAGGAGACCAGGTCGGCGATGTATTGCGGGCTGATCACGTCGAGGTATTCGGTGCCGGCCGGCAAGCCGAGCTCATTGATGTCGCGCAGCAGCTCGCGCGCCATGCGCAAGCCGTCGTTGATGCGGAAGCTGTTGTCCATGTAAGGATCGTTGATCAGGCCCTTCCAGCCGACCGTGGTGCGCGGTTTCTCGAAATACACGCGCATGACGATTTCCAGTTCGCCCTGGAAGCGCACGCGCTGCTCGGCCAGGCGGCGCGCGTATTCCATCGCTGCGCGGGTGTCGTGGATCGAGCAGGGACCGATGACGACCATCAGGCGGTCGTCCTGGCCGTGCAGGATGCGGTGCAGGGCGATGCGCGCCGAGGCGGCGGTCTGTTCGGCCGCCTCGCTGCAGGCAAATTCGCGGATCAGGTGCGACGGTGGCGTCAATTCCTTCATTTCGCGGATGCGCAAATCATCGGTACGAGGCATGGTGTTCTCCAAAAAGGGCAAATCGTGGGCTAAAAAAAAACCGCCATCGCTGGCGGTTTTTTAGGATTCTGTGCTGGGATCTCGTTGTGTCGTGAACCTGCCGCTACTCCACCGCCTTGGGGCTGGAATGGCTAAAGTAAAAATAGCAGGTAAAGAAGACAGCGTGGCGCATGGGCAAGATCCGTTCAATTGGAATGACTATAACTGCAATTGCTGACAATTGGCAAGCACTTTACTGTCGTGGTCCATTTACCACGATTGCCAGAATGATTGCGCTTCTGTTTGATTAGGCACAGAGGTGTCCGGTGAGGCGATGCAAGACTCGCACTTCCAACTTCATTCACTTCTCAGGAGTTCTTGCATGCGATCATCTCTCTGGACCCTCAGCGCGTTTGTTGCGGCCTTGCCCGCCGCCGCGCAACAAACTCCCGTCGACCAGCAGCCCGTGGCGCGCGTCGAAGTCATCGGCTCGAACATCCGCCGTACCCAGTCCGAAACGGCGTCGGCCGTCCAAACCCTGTCGCGCACCGACATCGAAAAGACCGGCCGCACCACCGTCGCCGAACTGCTGCAAACCCTGGCCGTCGACAACCAGGGTTCGGTGCCCACCTCCTTTGGCGGCGGGTTTGCCGCCGGCGCTTCCGGCATTTCCCTGCGCGGCCTCGGGGCCGCGTCCACGCTGGTGCTGCTCAATGGCCGCCGGGTCGCCCCCTACGGCCTGGCCGACGATGGCCAGAAGGTGTTCTCGGACCTGAACATCATCCCCGCCGAAGCGGTCGAACGGGTCGAAATCCTCAAGGATGGCGCCTCGGCCATCTACGGCTCGGACGCCATTGCCGGCGTCGTCAACGTGATCCTGCGGCGCGACTACGAAGGCACGGCCGTCAAGCTCAACACCGGCAAGTCGGGCGACTGGGACGGGCGCGACACGCGCGCCGCCCTCACCTATGGCCATGGCAACCTGGAGAGCGACAAATACAACCTGCTGTTCGCCCTCGAATACGGCACCCGGCGCGAAGTGTGGAACCGCGACCGCGCCGGGCGCGACCAGATCGGCCGTGCCGACTTGCGCGACCTGGGCTTTTCGGCCCAGGAAGCGCTGGGCGGCACCGGCGCCATCCTGAGCAACAATAGCGCCGGCAGCGCCGTCAACGGCAATGTGCGCAACCCGGCCACGCTCGACTACTACAACCGCGGCAACCCGGCCGGCGTGGGCTTCACCCGCAACTTCCCGGGCGCGGCCTGTGGCAATTTCACCAGCCATGCCCAGGGCGACCCGGGCGGCGGCTGCCTGATCGACGCGGCCCAGGTGTACAGCCAGATCCAGCCGCGCCAGAGCACCTACAACCTGTTCGGGCGCGGCACCTTCGCCCTTGCCGCCGACCTGAGCGCCTACACTGAAATGAACTACTACCGCAGCGATTCGACCTCCTACACGACACCATCGACGGTGAGCGCCTCGGTTGGCTTCCCGGGTGGCCCGGTCAGCAATGCGGCCGTCGCGCTGGGCGCCACCCACCCCGACAATCCCTACTTTGGCACGGCCGCGCGCCTGCGCTACCTGGCGGCCGACGTCGGCCCGCGTGTCTCCAACGTCAGCTCGGACTTTTGGCGCTTCGTGGCCGGCATCAAGGGCACGGTCGGCAGCTGGGATATCGACAGCGCCCTGCTCTACTCGCAAAACAAGGTCAGTAATTCGCGCCAGGGCTATTTGCAGCGCAATGTCGCTTTTGCCCTGCTCAATCCGAGCGCCGCCAACGTGGCCGCAGCAATGGCCAACCCGGCCTATGCCGCGCTGCCGCCGGGGAGCTTCTGGCGCATCGGTGAAAACGCCGGCCTCAATTCGGCCGCCCTGTATGCGGCGCTGTCGCCGACCATCAGCAACGACGCCGAAACGAAGATGGCGCAGGTGGACTTCAAGGCTTCGCGCGAATGGATGGACCTGCCCGGCGGCAAGCTGGCGACAGCCTTCGGCGCCGAGTACCGCCATGAGTCGACCGAATTGCAGCCGACGTCCGGCACCGACACGGGCAATATCATCGGCCTGGGCTACTCGGCCTATTCGGGCCGCCACAATGTCGCTGCCGCCTTCGCCGAGCTGCTCGCGCCCGTGCTCAAGTCGGTGGAGCTGACTGGCGCCCTGCGCGCCGACCATTATTCCGACGTCGGCAATTCGTACACGCCCAAAGTGGGCATCAAGTGGACAGCGGTGACCGAACTGGCGCTGCGCGGCACCTATGCGCGCGGCTTCCGCGCCCCCAGCGCAGCAGAAAACGGTGTCGGTGGCCTGGCCGCTTTCTCGACGGCGGGCGACCCCTTGCGCTGCAGCCTGGGCGTGGCGGCGGCCTGCAACCCCGCCTCGATCGCCATCATCACCTCGCCCAATCCGGGCCTCAAACCCGAGAAGTCCGAATCCGAATCGGCGGGCCTGGTGTGGGCGCCGCTGCCGCGCACCAGCGTCTCGCTCGACTTCTGGCAGATCAAGCGGCGCAACGAAATCAACCAGGAGCAGACCGACGCCGCCATCGCCGCCGGCCATGTCGCGCGCGACCCGTCCACGGCGGTGGTGCCGGGCGACCCGGGCGCCATCACGGCGGTGCTGGCCAACTATGTCAACTCGGCCAACACGCGCGTGCGCGGCGTGGACCTTGACGGCAGCACCGAGATCCGGCTGGGCGACATGGGCAAGATCGCCTTCGACGCCAAATGGACGCACCTGTTCAAATGGCTGCGCACGGAAACGGACGGCAGCGAGCGCGATTTCGCCGGTACGCACGGGAATTGCGATGTGACGAACTGCATCGGCACACCGAACAACCGGGTCAACCTGGGTGCGACGTGGGAGCGCGGGCCGGTGCGCATTTCAGGTGTGGTCAATTACCGGGGACGGATGGACAATACGCTGTTCAAGAATGATCCGGACGGCTGCGCCACCCACTTCGCCAACGGCAGCGATGCGCCAGCCGGCTGCAAGATCGCGTCGTTCACGACGCTCGATTTGACGGGGCGCTGGCAGGCCAGCAAGCAGATGGAGCTGTTCGCGTCGATCCAGAATGTGTTCGACAAGGTGGCACCGCTCGATCCGCTGACCTACGGTGCCACTTCCTACAATCCGCTCGACTATAGTGGCGCGCTGGGACGCTACTTCAGCCTGGGGATGCGCTACAAGTTCTAGGCGGTTCGTGGTGGGTGACGCTGCGCTTACCCACCCTACGCCTGTGCCAGCGTCCATGGAAGTGGCGTAGGGTGGGTAAGGCGCAGCCGTCACCCACCATGAATAGTGTTAGCTCAAGCAGTACCGCCAACGGTGACGTCTTCGATGCGCAAGGTTGGCTGACCCACGCCCACAGGCACGCTCTGGCCTTCCTTGCCGCATACGCCCACGCCCGAATCGAGGCGCATGTCGTTGCCGATCATCGAGACGCGATTGAGCACGTCGGGACCATTGCCGATCAGGGTAGCGCCCTTGACCGGATAGGTGACCTTGCCGTTTTCGATCATGTACGCTTCGCTGGCCGAGAACACGAATTTGCCGTTCGTGATATCGACCTGGCCACCACCGAAGTTCACCGCATACAGGCCGTTCTTGACGGAGGCGATGATCTCGGCCGGGTCCTTGTCGCCGCCCAGCATATAGGTGTTGGTCATGCGCGGCATCGGCAGGTGGGCGAAGGACTCGCGCCGTGCATTGCCCGTCACCGGCATCTTCATCAGGCGCGCATTCATCGTGTCCTGGATATAGCCTTTTAGGATGCCGTCTTCGATCAGGGTCGTGCACTGGGTCGGATTGCCCTCGTCGTCAATATTGAGCGAACCGCGGCGGTCGGCCAGGGTACCATCATCGACCACGGTCACGCCTTTGGCGGCGACGCGCTCGCCGATACGGCCCGAGAAGGCCGACGAGCCCTTGCGGTTGAAGTCGCCTTCGAGGCCGTGGCCAATCGCCTCATGCAGCAGCACGCCAGGCCAGCCAGGTCCGAGCACGATCGTCATCGGACCTGCAGGCGCGGGACGCGCGTCGAGGTTGACGATGGCCGCCGACACGGCTTCGCCCGCATATTTGTCGAGCATGGTGTCGTCGAAGTAGCCGTAGTTGAAACGCCCGCCGCCACCGGACGAGCCCATCTCGCGGCGTCCGTTCTGTTCGGCGATGACGGTCACCGACACGCGCACCAGCGGGCGCACGTCGGCGGCGAGCACGCCGTCGCTGCGCACGACCAGCACCACGTCGTATTCGCCGGCCAGGCTGGCCATGACCTGCACCACGCGCGGGTCTTTGGCGCGCGCCATTTTTTCAACGCGCTCCAACAGCTTGACCTTGGCCGTGGCGTCGAGCGATGCGAGCGGATCGTTGGGCAGGTAGAGCGAGCGCCCGCCCGATTGCGCGATCGACGAGGCGACCTTGATCTTGCCGGCGCCGGCACGCGCAATCGTGCGCGTGGCAGCGGCGGCGTCGAGCAGCGCCGTCTCGGAGATTTCATCGGAATAGGAAAAGGCAGTCTTGTCGCCCGAGATGGCGCGCACGCCAACGCCCTGGTCGATCGAGAAGCTGCCGGTCTTGACGATGCCCTCTTCCAGCGACCAGCCTTCGCTCTTGGTGAACTGGAAGTACAGGTCGGCGTAGTCGACCTTGTGCGTGAACATGGTGCCGAGGGCTTTGAGCAGTTTGCCTTCATCGAGGCCAAAAGGCGTGAGCAGCACATCGCGTGCGATGGCCAGGGTCGAGAGGTTCGGTTCAAACGGTTTCATGGTGAGTTTCCTTGTGTTTCAAGCATTGTACCGCGTGGGCGCCCGCGCCCACCCTACCGTAGGGTGTGCACCTGTGCCCACGCGGCCAGCTACAGTTTTCGGTGCTTCAGGGCCGGCAGGCTGGTGCGCACACTGTCGAGCAGGGCCGGGTCGATGGCGCCGGCCACCACGCCCTCGCCTTCGGGCAGCACGGCCTTGACCTCGCCCCAAGGGTCGATCAGCATGCTGTGGCCGAAAGTGCGGCGCCCGTTCTGGTGGGTGCCGCCCTGGGCGCAGGCGAGCACATAGCACTGGTTCTCGATGGCGCGTGCGCGCAGCAGCACTTCCCAGTGGGCCAGGCCGGTGGTATAGGTAAAGGCGGCCGGCACGACGATCAGCGCGCACTCGCCCATGGCGCGGAACAGCTCGGGAAAACGCAGGTCGTAGCAGATCGACAGGCCGACGCGCCCGAATGGCGCCTCGAAGGTCTGCACGGACGTTCCCGGCACGATGGTGCGCGCCTCGTCATACGATTCACTGCCCTTGTTGAAGCCAAACAGGTGGATCTTGTCATAGCGGCCCACCGGCGCGCCGGACGGGTCGTAGACGAGCGTCGTGTTGAGCACCTTGGCGGCGTCGTGCGAGACCAGTGGCAGGGTGCCGCCGATGAGCCAGATGCCGTGCTCGCGCGCGGCCTGCGCCATGAAGTCCTGGATCGGGCCACTGCCCGCCGCTTCCGCGTGGCCGACCTTGTCGGTGTCGCTCATTCCCATGATGGGCCAGTATTCGGGCAGGGCCACGAGTTGCGCGCCCTGCTGCGCCGCTTGCGCGACCAGGCGGCGCGCGCTGCGGATATTTTCTTCCACATCAGGCGTGGAGACCATTTGTATGGCGGCGACTTGTGTCATGGTGTCTTCTTCGGTGGTGGAATCTCGAGCTTCCCATTATCGAGCTTGGTGACGATCGGCGCTTTCCACGGTCCCGCGATCTGCATCTGGTAGGTCAGCGCCTTCATCACCGGCGCGCGCAGGAACAGCTGGGCCAGGAAGCTGCCCAGGCCAATGACGGGATTGACGGCCAGCGCATACACGAGCGGGCCGGTGCCGAGGTTGAATTCGGGGATCACCACCACGTGCAGGTTGGTCGTCTCGTTGGCGATATCGGCGGTGCCGTCCATCAGCACGGTGGCGGCCACGCCGTGCATCTTCAGGTTGTCGGTCTTGGCCACGCCGCGCGCAATGACGGCGCTGGCCGTGATGCCATCAAAAGCGAGGCCTTCCGAGAACACATCGTGGAAGTCGAGCTTGAGCAGGCGTGGCAGCGCCTGCAGGCTCAGTACGCCCAGCAGCTTGGCCGCGCCCGGGTCCTGCTTGAGGAACTGGCCCGCTTCGACGTTCATGTCGATCTTGCCCGACAGGCTGGGGATGTCGAGCGTGTAGGGCAGGCCGTTCCAGGCGATGTCGCCACTGAGCTTGCCCTTGCCCTTGCGCAGGGTCTCGGGGAAGCCGAAACGGTCGAGCAACTTGCCGGCGTCGGCGATGTCGAGCGTGAAATTGAACGAGGTGCTGCTCTGGCCTTCGCGGATCGCCCACTTGCCGGTGCCCTTGAGTTCACCGTCGGGGTTCGCCAGCAGCAGCTTGTTGATGCGCCATTCGCGCGCCTGCGCCACCAGGGTGTTGTTGGCCACCAGTTCCAACCGTCCCAGCGGCTTGTTGAACAACTCAAAACGCTCGGCCACGATGTCGAGCGCCGGGATGCTCGAAGCGGCGGCCTTGCTCCCTTCGAGCAGGTCCTTCACATCGGCCGCGGCGGACTCCGGGATGATGAGCGTGGCCAGGCGCGCCGTGACCTTGCCCAGGCCCGCGCCGCTGGACGATTCGTTCCAGGTCAGGTAGCCGGACGCCTGGTGCGAATCGATATTCGCCTGCCAGGTGCCCTTCTGGCGCGACACGCCGACGACGACATTGTCGATCTTGCGGTCGCCGATGATCAGTTCCGTCGCGTGGGCGGCCATCGTGTCCGGCACCACGTAGGGCGTCAGGTCGGTGCCCGTACCGCCGCCAGCCTCGCCCTTGCCGGTGACACCGCTGCCCAGCGCCGTCCAGTGGTCGATATTGAGGGACTTGAGGCTCACATTGACCATCAAGCCGCTATCGGGTTCCGGCGGCGGCGCGTTGACGCCGATCCCGCCGCGCACCACGGTCCACGGTCCCTTGCCCTGGCGCTGGCGCTGGTAGCGCGCACCCATCGTGCTGCCAAGCGTGATGCGGATGTCGTCGCGCGCCAAGCCGCCCTCGCCCGTCGGCGGACTGGTGAGCACAAAGTGCAGCGGCAAGGCTTCGGGCGCGGCCTTCTTGACCGGCACCGGCAAGTCCAGCCCGAGGCCTGCCAGGGTGGAATCGACCGTGACCGTCACCTGGTGCTCGCGCGCGACCACGGCGCCGGCGAAACGCGCACTGCCGTTGATGCGGCTCGTCACACGCTGCATCGCCGCCGCCGGATAGGCCTTGCGCAAGCCTTCGCCGGTGATGCTGCCAGCGAGCTTGATGACGATGGCATTGTCCTTTTGCGTGCCGCCCGACAGCGCCAGCGAACCACCGAGGAAGCTGCCGCTGGTGCCATTGAGGTTGACCCCGCGTTCATTGAATTCGATCTTGCCCTGCGCTGCCGTCACCGGCGGCAGGTCCGGGAACAGGATCACCTCATTGCCCGCCAACTGCAGCACACCGCCCACCCTGGTGTCGATCGGATGGGACAGGGGAATATGCAGCTTCAGGCCCAGCCTGGCGTTGCCGGTGGCATGGGTGTCTTCGGTGAAGTGGCCGATCCATTCGAGCACCGGGCTGGCCGCCACGTAGTTCACGTATTCCTGCATCGGGCCCGAGGCACTGCCGTCGATATCGAGCATCATGTCGTGCGCCGACAGGTCCGGCACCACGGCCTTCACATTGGCCAGGCCAACGCCGCCGGTGCGCGCCGTGTCGCCCTTGATTTCCATGCGCGCGCGGTCGAACACGATGCTGCCGTTGATATGCTCGGCTTGCGGCCACAGGGGCGCCTTGCCATCCTTGGCCAGTTGCGAGGGCACGTAATTGAGCTTGCCGTTCTCGATGCGGCCAGCGACATGGAATTCGCCGTTGGTGGCGTCGGTCTTGAAGGGGAAGTGGGACAGGTCGCCGCGCAGCTTGATCGTCGTGTCCTGCAGCATGCCATCCTCAAGCGCGGTGGTCAGCCATAGGCGCAGCTCGTGCGGCGTTTGCAGCGGCAGGTATTTGTCGAGCGTATTGATCTTCAGGCCGGTGAGCGTCGCTTCCATGTCGATCTCGCCCAGCAACTGGCCCTGGGCCGTGAGCGGCTTCTTGTGCTTGCCCTTGAGCGTGCCGATCATCTGGCCCTGCACGAAACGCAGCGAATCGACCTGGAACTGGAACTGGTCCTGCTGCTCCAGGTTCCAGCGCGCCTGCATGATGAACTGGTCGAAGGGCATGGCCGGATCGGTGAACCAGCTTGGCAGCTGCAGCACCAGCTTGGTCGAGTCGAGGCTGAAGCTGCCGCCCTTTTCGGTCGCATCGACACTGCCGGTGAGGTTCTCGAAGCCAGGAATGGCGGGCACCGCGGCCTGGGCCGGCGCCGTCGCCGTCTTTGGCACGGCCAGGCGCGGCGGCTGCGCCTTCATGCCCAGTCCCGCCACCTTGCCCGTCAAGTGGTAGGACGTCACGGCCGGATACTTGCCCTGCCACTGGGCGGAAAAATCGACCAGCCGTCCGCGCGGGGCCAGGTCGTCGAGCATCTGGCGCTGGCTGGCCGACAGCGGCAGCTGTTCGGCCACTTCAGCCAGGGTTTCCAGGTCCAGCTGGCTAGCCTTGATGACGGTCTGTTCCGGTTTGCCGTCCTTGGCCGGCTTGAACGTTTCGGACATGGTCGTCGCCGGCAGTTGCACGCCTTCGGCCGTCTGGATCGCGAAGTCGGTCAGCGCGATCGTGTGGCCGTAAATGCCATAGGTCGGCGTGCCTTCGGCCAGGCCGGGCGGGAAATCTTCGCGCGCCGACAGGCGGCCCGTCACGCGCATCAGGTTCAGCGGCGGCAGGTCCGGTCCGAGCCGCGCGTTCACGCCGGCCAGCGCGACGTCGGCGGTGAAGCCGGCCAGCTTGGCCTGGTCCAGGGTGAGCCAGGCGCGCAGTGAACCCTTGCCCTGGCTGACCTGGAAGGGGTAGTCGACATAGGCCTTCCACGCGGCCAGGTCGGTCTCGCGCAGGTCGGCGAACAGTTCGCCCTTCCACAGCGCCACGTCGGAAATGCGGCTGGCAAAGCGCGGGTGTACGAAAGCGGCACGCAGGTCGAGCGGTTTGCCCAGCGCCGCCGGCGGCGTCGCCGTCACGGCGAATTCATGGTCATTCCACTGGTTGCGCAGCAACAGGTTGACGTTGTCGAGCGCCAGCTCGGGCGCGCCGCGCAACTGGTCGGTCCAGTGCAGGCGGCCTTCGCGCACCACCATCAGGCGTTGCGACAGGGCCCAGTCGGCACCCTTGCTGTCGCCCTTCTTCTGGTCCAGCAGCATGCCGGCCACGTACAGGCGGCCGTCAAGGTCGCGCCGGATGTCGAGGTCGGGGCGGATGATCTCGAGCGACTCGAAGCGCACATCAAGGGCGGCCAGGCTCCACCAGGACAAGGTGGCCGAGACGCTCGGCAGCGACAGCACCTGGCGCCCGGCCTTGTCGCGCAACGTCACGTCGCCGAGGAAGAGGTTCGGGCGCAGCCCGCTCCAGGAAGCGTAAATGCGGGCAATCGCGACCTGGTTGCCGACGGCGCGGCTGGCCAGGCGTTCGATATCGCCCTTGTAGACGTCGATATGGGGCAGTACCAGGTAGCGCAGCGCGAGGAAGGTCAGGGCAAACAGGAAGTAGGCCAGCAGCACCAGCTTGACCGTGAAACCGAGCACATGGTGGGTGGCGAGGTTGGCGAGGCGATAGGCGGCGCGCGCGCGCCGCCAGCGTATGGCCAGGGGCACGTGGGTTGGCGCGGGGTCAGGGTTCGGGTTGTGCATCAAATAAGCTAATTAAAGGGCTCGCCATATCGTCGATCATCAAAAGAGAGCGCTTGCGTCACTGCCGCCATCTACCTTACCATCGTGTTGACCCGGGCAGTACACGATGGTCGATTGCGCACAATTTTACCGCATCGTGGCCCCTCCCAGCGCCCCTCTCACTCTTGCTTACATATCCCATGGTTCCAGACTCCCTGACCGCGGCATCGCGTTTTTACCAGCGCTGGCTGATGGCCGACCCGGCCCGCCAAGGTGCCATCGACGCCTTCATCCAGACGCCGCTCGCCACCTTGGACCTGGACGCGGCGCTGGCCACCCAGCTGGCGGCCGGCCTGCCGCTTGGGCGCGCCATGCGGCGCCTGCGCAACCTGCTCGTGTGCGGCCTGATCCGGCGCGACCTGGACGGCGCCGCCGACCTGGCCGAAGTGGTCGAGAGCATGACCCGCTTTGCCGACTTCGCCATCCAGACCCACTACCGCGCCCTGATGGACGAACTGGTGGCCGCCCACGGCATGCCCGTCGGCGACGAATCGCGCCTGCCGCAGGCATTGATGGTGCTGGCCATGGGCAAGCAGGGTGGCGGCGAACTCAATGTCTCGTCCGACATCGACCTCATTTTCGTCTACCCGGAAGACGGCGACACCGTCGTCAGCGAACCCGCCCAGCGCCAGCTGTCCAACCACGAATTCTTCACGCGCCTGGGCAAACGCCTGATCGGCGCCCTGTCGGAAGTGATCGAAGACGGCTTCACGTTCCGCGTCGACATGGCGCTGCGCCCGAACGGCGCCTCCGGCCCGCTGGTGGCGAGCCTGAACATGGTGGAGGAATACCTGATCGTCCAGGGCCGCGAATGGGAGCGCTACGCCTGGGTCAAGGCGCGTGCCGTCACCGGCACGCAGGCCGACATCGCCGCCCTCGACGCCATCGTGCGCCCCTTCGTGTTCCGCCGCTACCTCGACTTCGGCGTCATCGACGCGATCCGCTCGATGCACGGCCAGATCCGCGCCGAAGTGAACCGCCAGGAACGCCTGCACCCGGACCGCAGCAACAACGTCAAGCTGGGGCGCGGCGGCATCCGCGAAATCGAATTCCTGGCCCAGGTGTTCCAGCTGATCCGCGGCGGACGCGATCCGGCGCTGCGCGCGCGCTCGACCCGCGCCACGCTGGCCGTGCTGGCCGAAAAGGAGCTGATGTCGCCCGATACGGTGCGCTGCCTGCTCGCGTCGTACAGCTTCCTGCGCAACCTTGAACACCGCCTGCAATACCTCGACGACGCCCAGACCCACACCCTGCCCTCGAACGAGGCCGACTTGAACACCATCGCCCACATGATGCGCCTGTCCGATGTGGCTGCCCTGATGGCGCAGCTCGACGCGCACCGCAGCTTCGTCGCTGCCCAGTTCGACGCCATCTTCAGCGACAAGACCAGCAACGCCAGCGAGAACATCGACCCGCAGCCGGGCGGCGAGGCCTTCGACCAGGACAACCGCGAAGCGATCGAAGCGCGCCTGCAAATGCTCGGTTTTGACGATACGCCGCGCGCCGCCGGGCGCCTGCTGGCCAGCTGGTCGACGCCGCGCCTGCAGTCGCTGGGCGAGGCAAGCCGCAACCGCCTGCTCGCCCTGGTCAACGCCTCCCTGCCCCTGATCGCCAAAACGGCCGCCGCCAGCACGGTCGGCAGCGCCGCGACGACGCTGGGCCGCCTGCTCGACTTCTTCGAAGCGATCGCGCGCCGCTCGGCCTACCTGTCTTTGCTGACCGAATACCCGCATACACTCGAGCGCGTGATCCGCATGATGCACGCGAGCGGCTGGGCCGCCACCTTCCTGACCCAGCACCCGATCCTGCTCGACGAACTGCTCGACGACCGCGTGCGCAATGCCGTCACCGACCAGGGGGCGCTGCTGGCCGAGCTGGGCGCCCAGCTGGGCGAAGCGGCCGGCGACACCGAGCGCCAGATGGATGCGCTGCGCGAAGCCCACCACGCCCACCTGTTCCGCCTGCTGGCACAGGACCTGGCCGGCGACCTGACGGTGGAAAAGCTGGCCGACTACCTGTCCGCCCTGGCCGATACGATCGTCGCCGCCACCATTCCCGCCGCCTGGCACACGATCGCCACGCGCCACCGCGAAGTGCCGCGCTTTGCCGTCATCGCCTACGGCAAGCTAGGTGGCAAGGAACTCGGTTATGTGTCCGACCTGGACGTGATCTTCCTGTTCGACGACGACGACCAGGAGGCGCCGGGCAACTACGCCAAGCTGGCACAGCGTTTCATCACCTGGATGACGGCGCACACTTCGGCCGGCATCCTGTTCGACATCGACACCGCGCTGCGGCCCGACGGAGCCTCCGGCATGCTGGTGTCGTCCTTGTCCGCCTTCGAACGCTACCAGGGCAGTTCCGCCTGGATCTGGGAACACCAGGCGCTCACGCGGGCGCGCTTTTGCGCCGGCGACGCTGTCATTGGCGAGCGCTTCGAAGCGATCCGCGAACAGGTGCTGCGCAAGGACCGCAGCACCCAGGCCGAAGAATTGAAAGCCGAAGTGCTGAAGATGCGCAAGCGCATGCACGACGCCCACCCGAATCCGGGTCACCTGTTCGACCTGAAGCAGGACGCGGGCGGCATGATCGACATCGAATTCATCGTCCAGTACCTGGTGCTGCGCCACGCGGCGCAATATCCGCAGCTGACCGCCAACTACGGCAATATCGCCCTGTTAAAGACATGCGGGGAATTGGGATTGATCGATGCCGAACTGGCCATTCAAGCAGGCGACGCCTACCGCGCCATGCGCAAGCTGCAGCACCAGGTGCGCCTGCAGGGCACCGATGCGGCCCGCGTCGACCCGGCCCAGGTGACGGCACATGCCGGACCTGTCATGCAGCTGTGGCAGGCCATCTTCGACGCCGGGGCAGGCGACCCCGCTTGACGGAATCTGGCCGGGAAGTGCCGGGCAATGGCGCCGACATCGGCTTCAGTTCCGGCGCAGGTGCCCATTGCGCAGCAGGATCAAGGTGTCTTCGTCGACGAACGGCGCATGGGACGCGCCGGGATACAGGCGCAACCAGCTGCCGGCCGGGTAGCTGGCGCGCCCGTCATTGAGCTGGCCCGACAGCACCAGGATTTCTTCGCCAGCGGCGTGGCCGTGCAAGCCGACGCGCGTGCCGCCCTGCCAGTGCACCAGCATCACCTGGTGGTCCAGCGCCAGCAGTGGCGCGACGCGCAGGCCGGGGCCGGCGCCGGTACGCCATTGGCGCTGTTGCGGGCCGACGACCGCGCCGCCTGCCGTGGCAAGCCGATCGCGGTACATGAACACCAAGGCGCCCTCGCTGCCCGCATTGAGCAAGCGTGCGTGCGCCGCGGCGCCGATGCTCAAGAAGGTGCCGGCCGGGTGGCCGGCCAAGGCGCCGCGGATGATGAACAGGTCGGTACGGGCGCCGGCGGCCACCGCCAGCGCCGCATGGGAAGGCATGGCGGCCATGCCCGACCAGCGCGGGTCGGCGGACCAGGCGCTCAGTGTCGTCATGCCTGGCAAGGCCTGGTCGAAATCGGCCTGGCGCAGCATTCAAGCCTCCAGCCAGGCCAGCAAGGCGAAGCCGCCGGCCACGCCCAGCGCACTGGCAAGGTACGCGGCGCCATGCTGGGCGCCCAGCGACAGGATCACCGCATGGGCAACGGCCGGTGCATGCACGGCGCGCAGCCGCGCCATGGCCAGCAGGGCCAGCCATGCCGCCACCAGGGCTGCGGCCAGCGGCGGTAGTGGCAGCACCATTCCCATGGCGCCCGCCGCGAGACACAGCACGTGCGCCAGCAGCACCGTGCGCGGCGCGGAAAATGGCGCGCCAGGCAGCAGCGCCAGCAGCACGCAAGTGGCGCTGAAGGGCGCGGCCATCGCCGTGGCGCCGGACCACCATGCGGCCCCCATCACGGCCAGCAGCATCAACCCGCTGCGCGCCGCCAACGCTGTCATGCGTGCAGCTCCTGCACCGGCGCCGGGAAGTCCAGCGCTGGCGTGGCCACATGGTTGAAGTAGTTCGAAAACACGTTCAGGGCCACCTGGCCGACGATTTCGCCGATGGCGGCGTCGTCCCAGCCGGCTTGCTGCATGGCCGCGAACCCGGCGTCGCTGATGCGCCCGCGCTGTTCCACCAGCGTGCGCACAAATTCCAGTGCGACCTGGTCGGCGGGATTGAAGGAGCGGGCCAGCTGGGTCAGCGCCAGGTCGTGCGGCGCCATGCCGATTTTGCCGCCGCGGAAAGTGTGCGCCGCCACGCAATAGTCGCAGCCATTGAGCGCGGCCACCAGCAGGGCAATTTGTTCCTTCATCCGCGTCGACAGCACGCCCTTGCCCAAGGCCGCGCGCAAGGCCAGGTAGCCATCGAGTGCGGCGGGCGACTGGGCCATCGAGCGGTACAGGTTGGGGGCGCGGCCCAATTGTTTTTCGGTGGCGGCCAGCAGTTCTGCGGCACGGCCGGTGGCGCTGGCGGGATCGAGGGAGGCAATGCGGGACATGGCAGGTTCCTTGGACTGGAGTGAAAACACGAATAATACAGATCTGTCTCATTAAAGTAAAGACAGATCTGTATTATTTAAAGGCCAAAAAAAACCCGCCGAAGCGGGCCGGGTCTTACAGCAGCGAGGCGGCGATCCTCTTGGCACGCAGCGCAGCGTCGGGCGCCAGTTCGCGCAGGGCCGTCACCAGGGCGCCGTCGATGAGCAGCATGAAGTCGCGCGCCAGCTCGCCCGGGTGGGCCTGGCCGGCACCGTCGAGGTAGTGCGCGAGCAGGGCCGTCACGTGCTCTTTGTGGCGGCGCGCAGCCTGGGCCGCCGGGTGGGCCAGGTCGGATAATTCGATGATCGTGTTGGTGAAGGCGCAGCCGCGGAAACTGGGCGTCTGGAAACGCGCATGGAGGGCGTCGAACACGGCCAAGGGCCGATGTTTCGGCTTCTTGGCCAGCATGGCCACGCTTTCTTCAAGCCAGCTGCGCCAGGCCAGGTCGCGCATGGCGATCCATTCGGCGATCAGGACATCCTTGGAGGCGAAGAAACGGTAGAACGAGGCCTTGGCGATGCCGCTTTCGGCGATGATGCGGTCGATGCCGACGGCGCGCACCCCTTCGGCGTAGAACAAGGTGTCGGCAACATCGAGCACGTGCTGTTTTAGTGGAGAACTCATGGCGCGATGGTACAGACCTGTATCAAGCCTGTAAATGCATTTGCTGCGCCCAAAAAAAACGCCCCGAAGGGCGTTTGGCGATTACTTCGCGTTCATCAGCGCGACAGTGGTGTCGAGCATGCGGTTCGAGAAGCCCCACTCATTGTCGTACCACGACGACACCTTCACCAGGCGGCCCGACACTTTGGTCAGGGTCGAATCGAAATTCGACGACGCTGGGTTGTGGTTGAAGTCGATCGACACGAGCGGCTCGGTCTGGTAGGTCAGCACTTCTTTGAGCGAACCTTCAGCGGCGGCCTTCATCAGCGCGTTCACTTCGTCAACCGTCGTATCGCGCTTGGCGATGAAGGACAGGTCGACCAGCGACACGTTGATGGTCGGCACGCGGATCGCGAAGCCATCGAGCTTGCCATTCAGTTCCGGCAGCACCAGGCCGACCGCGGCGGCAGCGCCGGTCTTGGTCGGGATCATGCTCATGGTGGCCGAACGGG
>JAZJYP010000232.1:0-6752 GCA_040390345.1 Pseudomonadota bacterium
ATGCAGACCAACTGGATCGGCAAGTCGACCGGCGTGCGCTTCGCCTTCCCGCACCAGATCAAGGACGCTAACGGCGCGCTGATCGGCGAAGGCAAGATGTATGTCTTCACGACGCGCCCCGACACCGTCATGGGCGTGACCTTCGCCGCCGTCGCAGCCGAGCACCCGCTGGCCGTGCATGCTGCGCAAACGAATGCCGCGCTGGCCGCCTTCAACGCCGAATGCAAGCTCGGTTCCGTCATCGAAGCGGACATGGCGACGATGGAAAAGAAGGGCATGCCAACGTGCCTGTTCGTCACCCACCCGCTGACCGGCGACCAGGTGGAAGTCTGGGTCGGCAACTACGTCCTCATGACCTATGGCGACGGCGCCGTCATGGGCGTGCCGGCGCACGACGAGCGCGATTTCGCCTTCGCCAAAAAATACAATCTGCCAATCAAGCAGGTCATCGCCGCCGACGGCAAGGAGTTCTCCCTCGACGCCTGGCAGGAATGGTATGGCGACAAGGACATCTCCATCGTCACCAACTCCGGCAAATACGACGGCCTGCGCTACGCCGCCGCCGTTGACGCCGTGGCCGCCGACATGGCAGCACTGGGCCTGGGTGAAAAGAAGATCACTTTCCGCTTGCGCGACTGGGGCGTGTCGCGCCAGCGCTACTGGGGCACGCCGATCCCGATGATCCATTGCGCCGACTGCGGCGTGGTGCCGGTGCCGGAAAAAGACCTGCCCGTGGTGCTGCCGGAAGACTGCGTGCCGGATGGCAGCGGCAATCCGCTCAACAAGCACGAGGCCTTCCTCAAGTGCGATTGCCCTAAATGCGGCAAGCCTGCGCGCCGCGAGACCGACACCATGGACACCTTCGTCGATTCGTCGTGGTACTACATGCGCTATACCTCGCCGGGCGCGAGCGAATCGATGGTCGACGCGCGCAACGACTACTGGATGCCGATGGACCAGTACATCGGCGGCATCGAACACGCCGTCATGCACCTGCTGTACGCACGCTTCTGGACCAAGATCATGCGCGACTTCGGCCTCGTCAAGTTCGACGAACCGTTTGTCAACCTGCTCACCCAGGGCATGGTGCTCAACGAGACCTACTACCGCGAAGATGCGGCCGGCAAGAAGACCTGGTTCAACCCGGCCGACGTCGACCTGACCCTGGACGACAAGGGCCGCCACCAGGGCGCCACCTACAAGGCCGACGGCCAGCCGGTGCAGATCGGCGGCACCGAAAAGATGTCGAAGTCGAAGAACAACGGCATCGACCCGCAAGCCCAGATCGAACAGTATGGTGCCGACACGGCGCGCCTGTTCACCATGTTCGCCTCGCCGCCGGAACAGACGCTGGAATGGTCGGATAGCGGCGTTGAAGGCGCCAGCCGCTTCCTGCGCCGCGTGTGGGCCTACGGCTTCGCCCAGTCGGGCCGCATCGCCGCCGGCCTGGCCACGCCAGCGATTGAGTACAGCGAAGCGCACAAGACGTTGCGCCGCGAAGTGCACAAGATCCTGCAGCAGGCCGACTATGACTTGAAGCGCATCCAATACAACACCGTCGTGTCGGCCTGCATGAAGATGCTCAACACGCTCGAGTCGGCCAAGCTCGACGACAGCGCCACCAGTGCCACCGTCATCGCCGAAGTCTTCTCGATCTTCCTGCGCGTGCTGTACCCGGTCGCACCGCACATCACCCACGTGCTGTGGACGGAGCTGGGCTATGCCGGCGACATCCTCGACGTGCAATGGCCGCAGGTCGATCCGGCCGCGCTGGAACAGGCGGAAATCGAGATGATGATCCAGGTGAACGGCAAGCTGCGCGGCTCGGTCAAGGTGGCCAAGGATGCCGACAAGGCCACCATCGAGGCGCTGGCGCTGGCCAACGAGGGTGTGCAGAAGTTCATCGAAGGCACGCCGAAGAAGATCATTGTCGTTCCCGGCAAATTGATCAGCATCGTGGTCTGAGCATGAGGGCCGCGCGACTCCTGCTCGTTTCCCTGGCGCTGCTGCTGTCGGCCTGCGGCTTCCAGCTGCGCGGCTCGAATGGCCAGTTCAGCATGCCTTTCCACAGCATCTACCTGGCCTTCCCGGACACCTCGGCGCTGGGCATTGAGCTCAAGCGCAACCTGCGTGGCGGGGATGGCGTGACCGTCGTCACTGAAGCGGACAAGGCCGAAGCCCAGCTCGACGTGATTTCCGAAGCGCGCGGCAAGACGATCCTGTCGCTGAACAGCCAGGGCCGCGTGCGCGAATACCTGCTGACCTACACGCTGGTATTCCGCGTGCGCGACGGCAAAGGCAAGGAGCTGCTGGCGCCGACCGAGATCGCCCTGAAGCGCTCGATCAGCTTCAACGAAAACCAGACCCTGGCCAAAGAGTCGGAAGAAGTGCTGCTGTACCGCGATATGCAGACGGACCTGGTGCAGCAGATCTTGCGCCGCCTGGCCGCCATCAAACCTGTATGAGGCGAAGCGATGCAACTGCGGGTTGACGCACTCGAAGGCCACCTTGCGAAAACGCTTGCGCCGCTTTACGTCATCACCAGCGACGAGCACCTGCTGGCGCTGGAAGCGGCTGACAAGATCCGCCGCACGGCGCGCAGCCAGGGCTTTACCGAGCGCGACGTGCTCACCGTCGAACGCAGTTTCAAATGGGGCGAGCTGCTCGCGGCGAACCAGGCCATGTCCCTGTTCGGCGACAAGAAGCTGATCGAGCTGCGCATCCCCACCGGAAAACCGGGCAAGGATGGCGGGGCCGCGCTGCAAGCCTACGCCAAGGACCTGAGCCCGGACAACCTGACCCTGATCACCTTGCCCAAGCTGGACTGGCAGACCGCCAAGGCAGCGTGGGCGACGAGCTTGCAGCAAGCGGCCGTGTTCATCGAGATTCCGACCATCGAGCGGGCCGCGCTGCCCAACTGGATCGGCCAGCGCCTGGCGATGCAGCAGCAAAGCGCCGACCGCCAGGGCCTGGACTTCATCGCCGATCGCGTCGAAGGCAATTTGCTGGCGGCGCACCAGGAGATCCAGAAACTGGGCCTGCTGCACGAGCCGGGCAAGCTTACCTTCGAGCAGATCCATGACGCCGTGCTCAATGTGGCACGCTATGATGTGTTCAAGCTGTCCGAGGCGATGTTGCTGGGCGATCCGGCGCGCCTGGTGCGTATGCTCGAAGGCCTGAAGGGCGAGGGCGAGGCTTTGCCGCTGGTGTTGTGGGCCGTCGCCGAAGAAATCCGCACGCTGCTAAAATTGAAGGCAGCCATGGCGCAAGGCCGGCCGCTGGGGGCGCTGCTCAAGGAGTACCGCATCTGGGGCCCGCGCGAGCGCATGATGGAGCCGGCTTTGCGGCGCATTGCGCTGCCGGTGCTGGAGGCGGCCCTGCGCGATGCGGCGCAAGTGGACAAGATGATCAAGGGCCTGCGCGCCAAAGCGTTTGCCGGCGATGCGTGGGACGCGATGCTGCAACTGGCATTAAAGGTGGCACGTGGTGGGTGACGCTGCGCTTACCCACCCTACCCTTTAGCATGGAGCTCAGGCCGTGGCGTAGGGTGGGTAAGGCGAAGCCGTTACCCACCAAGAACAGAGTGGAAAAATGAATATCACCGACTACATGGAACAGGTGGGAAAGCAAGCCCGCAGCGCCTCGCGCGCAATGGCCAGGGCCGACGGCGCCACGCGCAACCGCGCGCTGTTGCTCATTGCCGACGCGATCGTGCGCGACGCGGCCCTGCTGCGCGCGGCCAACCAGCAAGACCTGGACGCGGCCAAGGCCGCCGGCCTGGAACCGGCCATGCTCGACCGCCTGACCCTGTCCGACGCGGCCATCAACACCATGGTCGAAGGCCTGCGCCAGATTGTCTCGTTGCCCGACCCGATCGGCGAAATTTCGAACATGAAGTCGCGCCCCTCCGGCATCCAGGTGGGCCAGATGCGCGTGCCGCTGGGCGTGATCGGCATCATCTACGAGGCGCGCCCGAATGTGACGGTCGACGCGGCCGGCCTGTGCATCAAGAGCGGCAACGCCACCATCCTGCGCGGCGGCTCGGAAGCGATCAACTGCAACCGCGCGCTGGCAAAAATCGTGGCCGAAGGCCTGGCCGGCGCCGGCCTGCCCGCGCACGGCGTGCAGATCATCGACACCACCGACCGCGCCGCCGTCGGCGCCATGATCACGATGCCGCAATATGTGGACGTGATCGTCCCGCGCGGCGGCAAGGGCCTGATCGCGCGCCTGATGGCCGAAGCGACGGTCCCGATGATCAAGCACCTCGACGGCATCTGCCATGTCTACATCGACAGCAAGGCCGATATCGCCAAGGCCGTGCCGATCGCCTTCAATGCCAAGTGCCACCGCTACGGCACCTGCAACACGATGGAAACGCTGCTGGTGGCGCGCGCGATCGCCCCGGCCGTGCTGCCGGAACTGGCCAGGCTGTATGCCACAAAGGACGTTGAACTGCGCGCCGATCCGGAGAGCTATGCGATCCTGGCCGGCTACCCGCACCTGGTGCACGCGACCGAGGAAGACTGGTCCACCGAGTACCTCGCGCCGATTTTGGCCATCAAGACGGTGGAAAACATCGACGAGGCGATCGACCATATCAATACCTGGTCGTCCAAACACACCGAAGCTATCATCACCGAAGACTACAGCGACGCGCTGCGCTTCCTGCGCGAAGTCGATTCAGCGTCGGTGATGGTGAACGCCTCGACGCGCTTTGCCGACGGCTTCGAATACGGCCTCGGTGCCGAAATCGGCATCTCCAACGACAAGCTGCACGCCCGCGGCCCGGTGGGACTGGAAGGATTGACGTCCCTGAAGTACGTGGTCTTTGGCCACGGCGAAGTCCGTTCGTAAAGGAAGCCCATGCTCTGGATTAAAGCGTTTCACATCGTCTTCGTCGCCTCCTGGTTCGCCGGCCTGTTCTACCTGCCGCGCATCTTCGTGAACCTGGCGCAGGAACACGAAACGGTGGCCACGGCGCGCCTGCTGCTGATGGCGCGCAAACTGTACCGCTTTACCTCGATGCTGTCGGTGCTGGCCGTGGGCCTGGGCGTGTGGCTGTGGCTCGGCTACGGCTTCAAGGGCGGCTGGCTGCATGCCAAGCTGGCGCTGGTGGTGCTGGTCATTGGCTACCATCATGCCTGTGGTTCGCTGCTCAAGAAATTCGAAAATGGCGACAACAAGCGCAGCCATGTCTGGTACCGCTACTTCAATGAAGTGCCGGTGCTGCTGTTGACGGCCATCGTCATCCTCGTTGTCGTCAAGCCTTTTTGATCATGGTCAAGACCGTCGATTATTATTTCGCGCCGCAGTCGCCCTGGAGCTACCTGGGCCACGAGCGCTTTGTGGCGCTGGCGCGCGAACAGAATGCGCAGGTCGTGCTCAAGCCCTTCGACCTGGGCAAGGTGATGTCGGTATCGGGCGGCGTGCCGCTGGCCAAGCGTGCACCGCAGCGCCAGGCTTACCGCATGCAGGAACTGGCACGCTGGGCGGCCCACCTGGGCATGCCGCTCAATTTGCAGCCCAAGTTTTTCCCGGTGCCGCCGGAGCTGGCCGCGAAGCTGATCCTGGCCACACGCACCGGTCCCGGCATGGATGCGGCATTGATGCTGGCCGGCGCCATCATGCGCGGCTTGTGGGCGGAAGATAGGAATATCTCGGACGAGACAGGGCTCGAGCAGATCGCCAACAGCTGCGGCCTCGATGGCCCGATGCTGGTCAAGGCCGCTGCCACGCCGGGCATGCAGGCCGAGTACGAAAAGAATACCGACGACGCGATGGCGGCGAGCGTGTTTGGCGCGCCGTGGTACGTCGTCGACGGAGAAGGTTTTTGGGGCCAGGACCGTCTGGATTTTGTCGGACGGGCCCTCGCCAAATAGTCGTAGAACGCAGTACAACGGATAAAAGGTACACCACATGGCTTCATTTTTCTGCCCATGCCCGCGCGGCATGGAAGCGGCGCTTGCCGAAGAACTGGGCGAAATCGCGCTCACCAGCACCACCATGAAGGTGCACAACCAGGTGCCGGGCGGCGTGCACGCTTCGGGCGACCTGACCGACTCCTACCGCATCAACCTGCATTCGCGCATTGCCTCGCGCGTGCTCATGCGCATGGCGCACCAGAGCTATAACAACGAAAACGATATTTACGACCTGACCCTGGCGCAGCCCTGGGAAGAATGGTTCGGCGTCGACCACACCATCCGCGTCGACGTCACCGCCGTCAAGTCGCCGCTGAAAAGCCTCGAATTCACGACGCTCAAGATCAAGGACGCGATCTGCGACCGCTTCCGCGATATGTACAGCAAGCGTCCTTCGGTGGACACGCGCGAACCGGACATGCGCATTGTCGGCTTCCTCGACCAGCGCAATTTCACGCTCTACCTCGACACCTCCGGCGAAGCGCTGTTCAAGCGCGGCTGGCGCGAAGAGACGGGCGACGCGCCGCTGCGCGAAAACCTCGCGGCGGGCATGCTGCGCGTGTCGGGCTGGAAGCCGGGCACGCCGCTGTTCGACCCGATGTGCGGCTCGGGCACCATCCTCGTCGAAGCGGCCCAGATGGTGCAGGGCATCCCGCCAGGTGCGCGCCGCCGCTTCGCCTTTGAAAAATTCCACGACTTCGTCCCCGCCCAATGGCAAGAGATGAAGGCGGCCATCAAGCCCAATCCCTTGCCGGCCGAGCCGACCATTTTTGGCAGCGACATCTCGGGCGACATGGTGGCCATGACGCGCCATAACCTGAAGGTGGC
>JAZJYP010000233.1:0-3230 GCA_040390345.1 Pseudomonadota bacterium
GCTGACCAACATCATCCGCGACGTCGGCGAAGATGCGCGCAAGGGCCGCATCTACCTGCCGATCAACGAACTGCAGCAATTCAATGTGACGGCCGCGGACCTGCTCAACGCGCGCCACAGCGACAAGTTCGAAAAGCTGATGGCCTTCCAGACGGCGCGCGCGCAAACCATCTACGACGAAGCGTTTGCCCTGCTGCCCAAGGCGGATCGCCGCGCCCAGCGCCCCGGCCTGATGATGGCGGCGATCTACCGCACCGTGCTGAACGAGATCGAGCGCGATGGCTTCCACGTGCTCAAGCAGCGCATTTCGCTCACGCCGATCCGCAAGCTCTGGCTGGCCTGGAAGACCTACGTTCGTGGCTAAGCAGGTCGCCGTCATCGGCGGTGGCTGGGCCGGTTGCGCCGCCGCGCTGGAACTTTCCGAGCGCGGCTGCACCGTGACGCTGTTCGAAGCCTCGCGCACGCTGGGCGGCCGCGCGCGCGGCGTGGAAGTCAATGGCAAGCTGCTCGACAACGGCCAGCACATCTTGCTGGGCGCCTACAGCGCAACCTTGCGCGTGATGAAACTGGCCGGCGTGGACGCCGGCACGGCGCTGCTCTCGCTGCCGCTGCAAATGCGCTACCCCGACACCCATACCGGCATGGACTTTGTGGCACCGCGCCTGCCCGCGCCGCTACACCTGCTGGGTGCGTTAATGCGCGCCAAAGGCCTGGCCTGGGCCGACAAGATGGCCCTGTCGCGCTTTTCGACGACGGCGCGCTGGATGGACTGGCAGCTCAATGTGGACTGCAGCGTGGCCGAACTGCTGGCCCGTTTCGACCAGACCGAACGCCTGATCCAGCTGATGTGGCGCCCGCTCTGCCTGGCCGCCCTGAACACGCCGCCCGAGCGGGCCTCGGCCAGGGTCTTTCTCAATGTGCTGCGCGACAGCCTGGGCGCGCGCCGCGCAGCCTCGGACATGCTGCTGCCGCGCCGCAACCTGTCGGCCCTGTTCCCCGACGCGGCGGCGCGCAAGTTCACGGTGCGCCTCGGCACGGCCATCAATGACCTGGCCGAGGTGGCCGGTTTCGACGCCGTGGTGCTGGCCACGCCGCCCGCCGTCGCCGCCCGGCTGGCGCCGCAGGCGGGCATTCCCGCCTTCGACTACGAGCCGATCACCACCTGCTACCTGCAATACACCGAGAACACGCGCCTGCCCCTGCCCTTCTATGCCCTCGTTGACGATGCAGCGGCTGGCCGCTGGGGCCAGTTCGTGTTCGACCGCGGGCAGCTCGACGCTGAGGCGGCCGGTTTGATGGCGGTGGTCGTGAGCGCCTCGGGCGAGGCGGCAGCGCTGGACCAGGCGGCCCTGGCCGAGGCAATCGGCGCCCAGCTGGGCCTGGGAACGCCGCTCTGGAGCCGCGTCATTACTGAAAAACGCGCCACCTTCGCCTGCACACCGAATTTGCAGCGGCCGGACAACAGGACGCCCGATCCGCGCCTGGTGCTGGCCGGCGACTACACCAAAAGTGACTATCCGGCAACAATTGAGGCGGCCGTGCGCAGCGGGGTGGCGGCGGCGCGGCTGCTGGCGTGAGCGCGGCTATCGCCCTATTTGGACGCCTGCCCCGCCAAATTTGCAGCCTGTCGCAATCCGGTGGAGCATGCGGGGCCGCATCGGTACAGTTCTACCATCGACACAGCCCTCTTGATGGCGGAACCCGACATGAACATGAACCTTGGATTGCGCGCACTGGCCCTGGTGGCATTTGTTGCTGTCAGCACCTTTGTGATTGTGAAACCCGATTGGATCGACCCGGAGCTGGCGGCCGGGACGGGAACTTTGAACTCAGTCTTCACCCTGGTGCACGGCTGAGCGTAATACGGAGCAATGAATGAGCAAACTGGAATTCCTCGACGCACTCAAGCGCGCCATGGCGGGACTGCCACCGGAAACGATGGCCAAGACGCTCGCCTACTACGAGCAGCGCTTCGTCGACGGCGCGGCGGCCGGCTTGTCCGAAGCCGAGATCCACGCCAGCCTGGACGATCCGAAAAAGATCGCCATGACCTTGCGTGCCAGTGCCCACATGAACGCGTTCGAAAAGCAGCGCAATCCCGCCAACCTGGTACGCATGGTCGTCTCCGGCGTTGGCCTGGCCATCTTCAACCTCTTCATGGTGGTGCCGGCCATCGTCTACACGGCCCTGCTGACGGCGATGTATGCATGTGCCCTGGCCTTTTACGTCAGCGGCATCGCGATCACGGCCAGCGGCCTGTCCGGCGCCAACGAGCTGGTGCTCGACGGCCCGCTGCGCCACTTCGTTGTCGATGGCGAATCGTTCAACGACTCGGCCGACAGCCAGACCAAGGTGTCGATTTCGGAAGCGGGCATCCGCGTGTTCCAGGAACAGCTCGAGCGCGACGACAAGGATGAGGACGCCGACAGCGGCAAGGCCTCGCCCGTGATCAGGCGCGCCGAAGCCGTGGCCGGGCGCGGCATCCACATCACCACCGACATGGACAGCGCCTCGCGCACCACGCAGTCGCTGTTTGGCCTGGGCATGGTGCTGGCCGGGATCATGCTGTTCCTGCTTAGCCTGGTGGTGACGAAGTACACGCTGGTCGGTGTGAAGCGCTATATCGACATGAATTTTTCCCTGCTCAAGGGTAGCTGACGCAAGACGAGGGAGAACATCATGCGCGCATTGTTAAAAGTCGGGTTCAGTTTGCTGGTGCTGGCCTTCCTGCTGATCGGAGTGTCCTACAGCATGCTGCGGGCCCAGGGCATCAGCGGCCCGTCGAATCCGGCCGGGCGCCTGGTCGCGAGCGAATTCCGGCCGGTAAACAAGAATATCGTGGCCGTTGAATTGTCCGGCCCGATCGACATGACGCTGCGCCAGGGCGCGACGGCATCGTTGACGGTGCGCGGCGAACAGCGCCTGCTGGGCAACGTGGAAACGACGACCGAAGGCGGCATCCTGCACATCGGCACCAAGGGCATGCTGTTGCACCATCGCCAGCCGCTGAAGGTCGAGCTGGTGCTGCCGGCGATCGAGATGCTGTCGATCCACGGCAGCGGCGACAGCACCATCAACGGTTTCGCGGGCGACAAGCTGCAGGTGGACCTGCACGGTTCCGGCAATGTGGTCTTCAACGGCCGCTACAAGGACATTTCGGCTGGCGTGCACGGCAGCGGCGAGCTCGAGCTCAATGGCGGCAACAGCGACTCGGTCGATGTCGAGCTGGT
>JAZJYP010000234.1:0-2411 GCA_040390345.1 Pseudomonadota bacterium
TCGGTCAGCGTGCCATGGTCCATCACCTGCAGCAGGATGTTGAAGATGTCCGGATGCGCCTTCTCGATCTCGTCGAGCAGCAGCACCGCGTGCGGCTTCTTGGTGATCGCTTCGGTGAGCAGGCCGCCCTGGTCGAAACCAACGTAGCCCGGCGGCGCGCCGATCAGGCGCGACACGGCGTGACGCTCCATGTACTCGGACATGTCGAAGCGGATCAGCTCGATGCCCAGGATGAAGGCCAGCTGCTTCGCCACCTCGGTCTTGCCGACGCCGGTAGGACCGGAGAACAGGAAGGAGCCGATCGGCTTGTCGGTCTTGCCCAGGCCGGCGCGCGCCATCTTGATCGCAGAGGCCAGCGCTTCGATCGCCGGGTCCTGGCCGAACACCACGTTGCGCAGGTCGCGGTCAATGGTCTGCAGCTTGCTGCGGTCGTCCTGGTTGACGGTCTGCGGCGGGATGCGCGCGATCTTGGCGATGATGTCCTCGATCTCGGCCTTGCCGATGGTTTTCTTCTGCTTCGACTTGGGCAGGATGCGCTGGGCGGCACCGGCTTCGTCGATCACGTCGATGGCCTTGTCGGGCAAATGGCGGTCGTTGATGAAGCGCGCGGCCAGTTCGGCCGCCGTCGACAGGGCCGAGGCGGAATACTTCACGCCGTGGTGCTCTTCGAAGCGCGATTTGAGGCCGCGCAGGATCTGCACGGTCTGTTCGACCGTCGGCTCGTTGACGTCCACTTTCTGGAAGCGGCGCGACAAGGCATGGTCTTTTTCGAACACGCCGCGGAACTCGGTGTAGGTGGTCGCGCCGATGCATTTGAGCTGGCCATTGGCCAGCGCTGGTTTCAACAGGTTCGAGGCGTCGAGCGTGCCGCCCGAAGCCGAACCGGCGCCGATGATCGTATGGATCTCGTCGATGAAGAGGATGCCGTGCGGCGTTTCCTTGAGCTGCTTGAGGACGGCCTTGAGGCGCTGTTCGAAATCGCCCCGGTACTTGGTGCCGGCCAGCAGTGCGCCCATGTCGAGCGAATACACGACGGCGTTCTGCAAGATCTCGGGCACGTCTTCCTGGGTGATGCGCCAGGCCAGGCCTTCGGCGATGGCGGTCTTGCCCACGCCGGCTTCACCGACGAGCAGGGGATTGTTCTTGCGGCGGCGGCACAGGATCTGGATGACGCGGTCGACTTCGTCCTCGCGCCCGATCAGCGGATCGATCTTGCCGTCGGCGGCGAGCTTGTTCAGGTTCTGGGTGAACTGGTCGAGCGGCGACTCCTTGGCCTGGCCTTCGACCTGGGTCTCTTCCACGCCTTCGGAGGTCTTTTGCGTATCGGCCTGCTGGTCCTTGCGCACGCCGTGCGAAATGAAGTTGACCACGTCCAGGCGCGTCACGCCCTGCTGGTGCAGGTAGTAGACGGCGTGGGAATCCTTCTCGCCGAAGATGGCGACGAGCACATTGGCGCCCGTGACTTCCTTCTTGCCGTTCGAGGCCGACTGCACATGCATGATGGCGCGCTGGATCACGCGCTGGAAGCCAAGCGTGGGCTGGGTGTCGACTTCGCCGGTGCCGGGCACCGTGGGCGTGTTATCGCCGATGAAATTGGTCAGGGTCTTGCGTAAATCGTCGATATTGACGGCGCAAGCACGCAGGACTTCGGCGGCCGAAGGATTATCAAGCAAAGCCAGCAGTAAATGCTCGACCGTAATAAATTCGTGGCGAGCTTGCCTAGCTTCAACAAAGGCCATGTGTAAGGATACTTCGAGTTCCTGCGCAATCATACTTCCTCCATCACGCATTGCAGGGGATGCCCTGCCTTACGCGCATGCGTTAATACAAACTCCACTTTGGTACATGCTATATCTTTGGAAAACACGCCGCATACGCCTTTACCATGCCGATGGACGGAGAGCATGATTTGGGTCGCCGTTTCGCGATCCTTATTGAAATACTCCTGGATGATGGCGACCACGAATTCCATCGGGGTATAGTCATCATTCAATAATGCCACCTGGTATAGCGGCGGCGGCTTGACGGCCTGCCGTTCCAGCAGTGTCTCAGTATCATGCTTGGTTGCCATACGCTTATTCTAATGCTTTCAATGTTGATGCAATGCGCAAATATCAGGGCATTTCCATTTGTTTTCCATCTTACGCGTTTTCCCGGCACAGCGCAGATGGCGGCTTGAATCGAGAAATCAAGAGTTGCTTTTTGGCATAGTGTGGAGAAAACAGCAACTCGTCCATGAAAAGCGCTTGACTTCGAAATTTATTCCGCCAACAATGCGGATATTGGCTTGTACTTATGTACTTGTTGATAAGAAGTGAGCAGGCTGAGGAGGGGGCAAGAAGCTTCTTGCTTTTATGGCTCGTGTGATTGGTTTTTATTTGAAAGTTCTTTTTATGGCAACAGGTACAGTT
>JAZJYP010000235.1:0-27964 GCA_040390345.1 Pseudomonadota bacterium
CGCCGACGATCTCGAGGTCGAAGGCCTGGTGGCGGCACATGATGTCGTGGTTGCGTTCGGCCTGCTCCATCAGGTAAGCCAGGCGCGCGCGCAAGCTTTCATTTTCGGCCATCAGATCGCGCGACCCAGCGCCTGCGTCATGCATAAGTTTTCCTAACCCATCCGAAGTGCCAGCAATGGGCTCAACATTACGCCAACTTGGCTTAGAAGGCCAGCGTCACATCCACGTTCTGGCCCACATGCAGGCGCTGGCCGTCGCCGGACAACACGATGACATTCATGCCGAAGCAGATCGCGTCGTCCATGCTGGGGCGGGTGCGGTAGGTGCGCAGGATGTCGAGCGGGTCGGGGCCGAACTGGCCGGTGGCCTGGTCGACCGAGGGCATCGGGCAGCGCGGGCAGGGCTTGACGGGTTTGAGCGTGGCCTCGCCCACCTGCATGGTCTCGGCGAAGTCTTCTTCGAAAGCGTCGCAGTCGGACAACACCAGGTTGGGACGGAAGCGGTTCATCGGCAGCGCATCGCGTCCCTGGGCCTGCAGCTTGTCGTTCAGGTCGGCCAGCGATGCACTGCCAATTACCAGCAGCGGGTAACCATCAGAGAACATCGTCGGCGCCTCGACGCCGCCGGTCCATTTGGCGCTGGCCAGGCGTTTGCCATTGGCGTGGAAGCGCACCAGGCGGCACTTCGTTCCGACCGCTTCCGAGAACCAGGTGGCCGTGGTGTCGTCGCAGTCGTAGGCCAGCACCGTGTCGTCCCAGACCGTCACTTCGCGCGTGCGCTCGGCGTCGGGATCGGGCAGGCCGAGCGGGATTTCCAGGCGCAGCATGCCGGGCGCGCGCAGCTCCAGCGTGTCCGCTTTCAGGCGCGGCACGATCAATGCCATGCGCGGGAATTCGCGCTGGGTCACGCAGCAGCCCGCTTCGTCGACGACCATCCATTCGCGGTCGTAGACGGCGTCCACTGACAGGCCCGCCAGCGTCAGCGTCGCTTCCTGCACCGACAGGCCGGCACAGGATTTGATGGGATAGATGTTCAGTTCGGACAGGACGGCCATTGCGTTACGCCTCGCGTGAATTGGGAGCGCCTAGTATGGCAGTTATTGCATCGTCCTGCCGGCTCAGGGCTCGTCCCAGGGCGGCGTACCCTCGAATTCGGCGGCGAGGAAATCGATCATCGCGCGCACCTTGGCCGAGAGGTGGCGCCGGCTCGGATAGACGGCCAGGATGTCGATGTCGGGCAGTCGGTAAGCCGGCAGCAGTTGCACCAGCCGTCCGGCGCGGATGTCCTCGCCCACCAGGAAGGTTGGCTGGTGGATGATGCCGCCGCCGGCCAGCGCGGCGGCGCGCGCGGTGTCGCCGTTATTGGTGTGCAGCGGGCAGCGCACCTTGACGGCGCTGATGTGGCCATGCGCGTCTTTCAAGTGCCACTCGTCGGCGGTGGCGGCGTAGCTGTAGCCGATGCAGGTATGGGCCGCCAGCTCGTGCGGCAGCACCGGCGTGCCGTGGCGCGCCAGGTAGGCCGGCGCGGCGCACAGCACATTGTGCGACACGGCCAGCTTGCGCGCGGCGTGGGTCGCGGAGCCGGAGCGCGAAATGCGCACGGCCATGTCGTAGCCTTCTTCGACGATGTCGACCACGCGGTCGATCAAGGCCACTTCCAGCTCCACTTCCGGATAGCGCGCCATGAAGCGTGGCCACAGCTGCGCCAGCTGGCGCAGGCCGAAACTGATGGGGGCATTGATGCGCAAGAGGCCGCGCGGTTTCATCGAGGCCGACGAGGCAATCGCTTCGACGTCGGCCATGTCTTCGACGATGGTGCGGGCACGTTCATACAGCGCTTCGCCGCTATCGGTGAGCGACATCTTGCGCGAACTGCGATTGAGCAGGCGCGTGCCCAAGTGCGCTTCGAGGTCGGCGATGATGCGCGTGACATTGGCCGGCGAAGTGTCGAGCGCCTCGGCGGCGCGCGCAAAGCCGTTCTTGCGCACGACCTCCACAAACACTTCCATCGCACGCAAACGGTCCATGGCGGCCTCGATCATTCATAAAAACTGAATATATCATCAATATCCAAGGCTTTGATGTCGTCGAAAGTAAATCATATAGTGCTTCTACACCCACACACCAGGAGCCTCACCATGAAACGCTACGACAACAAGACCGTCCTCGTCACCGGCGGCAACAGCGGCATCGGCCTTGCCACCGCCCTGCAATTTGCCCAAGAAGGCGCGCGCGTCATCATCACCGGCCGCGAACAGGCCACGCTCGACCAGGCCAAAGCGCTGCTGGGCGCCGCCAGCATCGCGCTGCAAAACGACCAGGGCGACATCCAGGCCGCCAAGCTGCTGGCCGCCACGCTCAAGGAACAAGGCATCACCCTTGACGCCGTCTTCATCAACGCCGGCGTGGCCAAGTTCGCGCCGTTTTCCGACATCGACGAAACGCTGTGGGACCAGACCTTCAACGTCAACGTCAAGGGCGCCTACTTCACCATCCAGGCGCTCACGCCACTGCTGAACAAGGGCGCCGCCGTGATCTTGAACGGCTCCATCAACGCCCATATCGGCATGCCTTCGTCGTCGGTGTATGCGGCCTCGAAGGCTGCCCTGATCTCGATGGCCAAGACCCTGTCGACGGAACTGCTGGGACGCGGCGTGCGCGTCAACGTGGTCAGCCCCGGCCCCGTGTCGACGCCGCTGTACGGACGCCTCGGCCTGCAGCCCGAGCAGTTGACCCAGATGGCCGCGTCGATCCAGGAACAGGTGCCGGTCAAACGCTTCGGCACGCCGGACGAAGTGGCCGCCGCCGTCCTGTTCATGGCGTCGACCGAAGCGGCCTTCATCGTCGGCACCGAATTGATCGTCGACGGGGGCATGATCCAGTTGTAAGAAATTACAACATTCCATTCTTTAGCTGTGCAAGAATGTGGACCTCGCGACGTCGAAACCGAGGTGCCATTCAATGCCAGACGCGAAGGAAAAATACGGCCGCATCGTGCGCGCTCCCGAACACTTCGTGGACGCGCCGCTGCGGGCCCAGATCGAGGAGCATGGCCTGGATAACCAGCGCCGTGGCTTCCTGCGACAGAGCTTCCTCGCCGCCAGTGCAGCCATTGCCGGCAGCGCCGCGGCACAGGAGGGCGACCCCGCCATCCTGAACTTGCCCCTGCACTCGCGCACCCTGGGCAAACCCGTCGCGGCGATGCCTTACGGCGCGCCGTCCCAATACGAATCGAATTTGCAACGGCGCGAGTCGCCGGGCCTCACGCGCGTGTCCGCCGCGTCGGTGGCGTTCACGCCCTTGCAAAGCCTGTTCGGCATCATCACGCCGTCGGGCCTGCATTTCGAACGCCACCACCAGGGCTGGATTGATGTCGATCCGCGCCAGCACCGCCTGATGGTCAATGGGCTGGTAGCCACGCCCAAGGTCTACACGATGGACGACCTGATGCGCATGCCATCGGTATCGCGCATGCACTTCATCGAATGCGGCGCCAACACCGCCATGGAGTGGGGCAATGTGGCCGTACCGACGGTGCAGTACTCGCATGGCATGCTGAGCTGTTCCGAATTCACGGGCGTGCCGCTGTCGGTGCTGCTCGACGACTGCGGCATCGACATCAAGAAAGCGCGCTTCGTGCTCGCCGAAGGCAGCGACGGTTCGAGCATGACGCGCACGATTTCCATCGAGCGCGCGCTGGACGACGCCATCGTCGCCTGGGGCATGAACGGCGAAATGCTGCGCCCCGAGAACGGCTACCCGCTGCGCCTGGTGGTGCCCGGTGTGCAGGGCGTCTCATGGGTCAAGTGGCTGCGCCGGATCGAAGTGGGCGACCAGCCTTGGGCCACCAAGGACGAAGCGGTCCACTACGTCGACGCCATGCCCGACGGGACCTTCCGCCAGTACACCTCGATCCAGGAATGCAAGTCCGTCATCACCACGCCGTCGGGTGGTCAGCAAATGCGTGGTACCGGCTTTTACAATATCACCGGCCTGGCCTGGTCCGGCCGCGGCAAAATCAAGCGCGTGGACGTATCCGTCGATGGCGGCCGCAACTGGCGCACGGCGCGGCTGGAGTCCCCGCTGCTGCCAAAATGCCTCACGCGCTTCAATCTCGACTGGGTATGGGACGGCAATCCGGCCGTGCTGCAATCGCGCGCGATCGACGATACCGGCTATGTGCAGCCGAAGATCAACGAGCTGCGCGCGGTGCGCGGCACGCGCTCGATCTATCACAACAACATGATCCAGTCTTGGCAGGTGGCCGCGTCGGGCGAGGTGAGCAATGTCCAGGTTTATTAAGCGCGCCCTCGCCGCCCTCGCCTGCGCGGCCCTGCCGGCACTGGCCGCACCGGGACTGGGGCGCCCCGCCACGCCGGCCGAACTGGCGGCCTGGGATATCGACGTGCGCGCCGACTTCAAGGGCTTGCCGCCCGGCGCAGGCACGGCGCTCCAGGGCCAGCAGATCTGGGAAGCGCGCTGCGCATCGTGCCACGGCGCGTTTGGCGAATCGAACGAGGTGTTCACGCCCATCGTTGGCGGCACCACGGCGGAAGACATCAAGACCGGACGCGTGGCCTCGCTCACCTCAGGCAAGCAGCCGCACAAGACCACGCTGATGAAGGTGCCGACGATCTCCACGCTGTGGGACTATATCCACCGTGCGATGCCGTGGAATGCGCCCAAATCGCTCAGCGTGAACGACGTGTATGCCGTCACCGCTTACATCCTCAACCTGGGCGAGATCGTGGGCGACGACTTCGAACTGTCGAACCGCAATATCGCCGAGGTCCAGCAGCGCATGCCCAACCGGAACGGCATGACAAACCAGCACGGCCTGTGGGACGTGAAGGGCAAGCCGGACGTGCACAGCGTAGCCTGCATGAAGGACTGTCCGGTCGAAGCGACGATCCGTTCGCGCCTGCCCGACGCGTCGCGCAACAGCCATGGCAACCTGGCGCAGCAGAATCGCCTGGTGGGCGCCACGGTCGGTGCGCAGACATCAGCGCCCGTCGTCGCCGATGCAGCTGGCCTGGTGCTGGCGCGCCAGTACAACTGCCTGGCCTGCCATGGCGTGAAAGGCGCCATCGTCGGCCCCGGCTTCAATGCGGTGGCGGCACGCTACGCCGGCACAGACGCGGCGCCGGCGCTGGCGGCAAAGATCAACAAGGGCGGCAGCGGTAACTGGGGGGCGATCCCCATGCCGCCGCAGTCGGAGGTGAAGGAACAGGACATCCAGACCCTGGTGGGATGGATACTGGCAGGTGCGAAGTAAGCTTTCTATTTCAAGAAGATTGGAGACACGATGAAACAGAGTCGGCGCGATGTGATGCGCATCAGCTCAGTGCTTGGCCTGGCCTTTGCGGCGGGCGTACTGAAACCATCCGATGTCTTTGGCGCCGAATGGCCGGCCAAGGCCTTTGAAGCGAAGAACCTCGAAGACGCCGTCAAGGCACTGGGCGGCACCGCGTTTGCCGTCAGCACCGACGTGGCGCTCACGGGACCGGAAATCGCCGAGAACGGCGCCGTCGTGCCCGTGACGGTGACGAGCCGCGTGCCCAATACCGAATTCGTCGCCATCCTGGTGGAGAAGAATCCGAGCGTGCTCTCGGCCGGCTTCTACCTCCCGGCCGGCACCGAGCCGACCGTGAACACGCGCGTGAAGATGAACTCCACGTCGAACGTGCACGCCTTGGTCAAGGCGGACGGCAAGTGGCTCGTCGCCACCAAGGAAATCAAGGTCACCCTGGGCGGCTGCGGCGGCTGAACCAACAACTGAATAAAGGAGCCATCATGGCAGATCCAATGCGCATTCGCGCTGCCCTCAACGGCGAACTGGTCGAAGTCAAAGTCCTCATGCGGCACGACATGGAAACGGGATTCCGCAAGGATTCCACCGGCGCCCTCGTGCCGATCCATCACATCAAGACCCTGGTCGCCAAGTGCAATGGGCGCGTGGTGCTCGACGCGCTGTTTGGCCCTTCCGTGGCCAAGGACCCTTACCTGTCCTTCAAGTTCAAGGGCGGCGCCAAGGGCGACAAGATCGAAGTGACCTGGGTCGACACCAAGAACGACACCCGCACCGACAGCGCAATAGTGGCCTGACATCCAACGAGGAGACATCATGAGCAAGCATGCAATGATCGTGTGCACCGCCGTGGCACTGGTGAGCAGCGTTCCCGCCTGGTCGCAAAGTTCTGCCACCGACGAAATCGCCAAGTATCGGCAATTGCTCGCCGAAGGCAATCCCGCCGAGCTGTGGGAAGCCCAGGGCGAAGAACTGTGGAAGAAAAAAACCGGGCCGAAAGCGGTCTCGCTGGAACAGTGCGACCTGGGCAAGGGAGCGGGCGTGGTCAAGGGTGCCTATGTTGAATTGCCGCGCTACTTCAAGGACACGAAGAAGGTGATGGACCTTGAGCAGCGCCTCATGCATTGCCGGATGTCGCTGCAAGGCCTGACGCAGGAAGAAGCGAGCAAGACGCCGTTCGGTTCCACCGCCAAGCGCTCCGACATCGAAGCCCTGGTGGCCTATGTGACGAGCGAATCATGGGGCCTGCCGGTCAAGGCGCCGCTGTCGCACCCGGAGGAAAAGCGCGCTTACGAAATCGGCAAGAAGCTGTTCTACTATCGCGGCGGCGCGTATGACTTCGCCTGCGCGACCTGCCACTCGGCCGACAACCAGCGCATCCGCCTGCAGGAACTGCCGAATATGCTCAATGCGAAGAACGCCCAATTCGCCTACACGACCTGGCCCGCCTATCGCGTGTCGCAGGGCGAAGTGCGGACCATGCAGCATCGCCTGTATGACTGCTTCCGCCAGCAGCGCTTCCCGGAGCCGCTGTATGCGTCCGACGCCATCACGGCGCTCACCATGTTCCTGGCCAAGAGCGCGGAAGGCGGCACCTACGCCGCGCCAGCGTTGAAACGATAAGGAGGCAAGCATGAAACACCTCGGAAAACAAATCGCCCTGGCACTGGCCCTGGGCAGCGCGGCTTGCTGCGCCGCCGTCGCAGCGGACCCCGACTACAGCAAGATGGCCATGGACCTGCTCAAGAGCGACTTCCGCAGCAAGGGTCCGGCAACGACGGAGCGCATGCTCAACCAGGACGAGGCGCAAAAACTGTGCAGCGAGTATCCCGCCGCGCGCCCGGCCGGCATGGACGCGAAGATCGAAGCGGCGCAGCTGGCGACGGTGAAGTTCCCGGCCGACGGCAGCTACCTGGGCAAATGGCAGGAAGGCGAGAAGATCGCCCAGAACGGCCGCGGCATGCAGTCGTCCGACGCCGCCGGCGCGGCCAACGGCGCCAATTGCTACGCCTGCCACCAGATCACGAAGCAGGAAATCTCGTTCGGCAATATCGGCCCCTCGCTCTACCAGTTCGGCAAGCTGCGCGGCGGCCCCACGCCGGACATGCTCAAGTACACCTGGGCCAAGCTGTATAACTCGCAGTCGTACAAGGCCTGCTCGAACATGCCGCGCTTTGGGCATAACGGCATCCTGACCGAGGCGCAGCTCAAGGACGTGATGGCCCTGCTGCTGGACCCTGAATCGCCGGTCAACAAATAATGAGCCTCAATCGCCGCGAGTTCTTGCAGGTGCTGGGCATCGCCGCAGCGGGAGGCTTCCCGCTCGACAGCCTGGCAGCGCCAGCGTCGATGTACGACCTGCCGCGCAGTGGCAATGTGCACCTGCTGCATTTCACTGACTGCCACGCGCAGCTGCTGCCTAGCTACTTCCGCGAGCCGAGTGTCAACCTTGGCGTGGGCAGCGCGCTGGGGCAGATGCCACACCTGGTGGGCGAGCACCTGCTCAAACAGATCGGCGTGGCGCCACGCACGCCGCAGGCGTATGCGTTCACCTGCCTCGATTTTGAAAAGGCCGCGCGCACCTATGGCAAGGTGGGCGGCTTCGCGCACCTGGCCACCCTCGTCAAGCAGCTCAAGTCCAACCGCCCCGGCGCACTGCTGCTCGATGGCGGCGACAACTGGCACGGATCGGCCACGGCCCTGTGGACGCGCGGGCAGGACATGGTGGACGCCAGCCTGCTGCTGGGCGTGGACATGATGACAGCGCACTGGGAAATGACGCTGGGTGACAAGCGCGTCATGGAAATCGTCGAGAAGGACTTCAAGGGCAAGGTCGACTTCATCGCCCAGAACATCCACACGGCCGACTTTGGCGACCCGGTTTTCAAGGCCTATGTGATGAAGGAGATGAACGGCGTGCCGGTGGCGATCATCGGCCAGGCCTTCCCCTACACGCCGATCGCCAACCCGCGCCACCTGGTCAAAGACTGGCGCTTCGGGATCGAAGAAGAAGGCATGCAGGCCACGGTGGACGCGGCGCGCGCGGCCGGTGCCAAGGCCGTCGTGCTGCTGTCGCATAACGGCATGGACGTGGACCTGAAGATGGCGGCGCGCGTGCGCGGCATCGACGCCATCCTGGGCGGCCACACGCATGACGGCATTCCGGTGCCGGTGGTCGTCGCGAACGGCGGCGGCAAGACCCTGGTCACCAACGCCGGCAGCAATGGCAAGTTCCTCGGCGTGCTCGACCTGGACGTGCGCAACGGCGCCGTGCAGGGCTTCCAGTACCGCCTGCTGCCGGTGTTCGCCAACCTGCTGCCCGCCGATGCCGCCATGGCCACGCTGATCGACAAGGCGCGCGCGCCTTACGCGGCCAAGCTGTCTGAAAAACTGGCCATCACCCAGGGCACGCTGTACCGGCGCGGGAATTTCAACGGCAGCTTCGACCAGTTGATCGTGGACGCGCTGATCGACGTGAAAGGCGCCGACCTGGCCTTCTCGCCCGGCTTCCGCTGGGGCACCTCGCTGCTGCCCGATTCGGCCATCACGATGGAGCACCTGATGGACCAGACGGCGACGACCTATTCGCATACGGCCGTCACGCCGATGACGGGCAGCGCCATCAAGGACGTGTTGGAAGATATCGCCGACAACCTGTTCAATCCCGACCCCTACCACCAGCAAGGCGGCGACATGGTGCGGGTGGGCGGAATGACTTATGCGATTGCGCCCAATGCTGCAATGGGCTCACGCATTTCGGACATGCGCCTGAACGGCAAACCGATCGACGCCGGCAAGACCTACAAGGTGGCCGGCTGGGCCAGCGTGGCAGAAGGCGCGCAGGGCGAGCCGGTATGGGACGTGGTGGCCAGTTGGCTGCGCGACCACAAGACGGTGGCGCCGCGCCGCCTCAACACGCCCAGGTTGATCGGCGTAGAAAACAATCCAGGAATCGTCTGACCGTAGGGTGGGCACGCGTGCCCACCATCTCACGGATGCAAATAAGCGTAACCTTCCTGGTTCTGCAGGCGGCTAATCTCGGCCACGCCGGACGGTACGATGGACGCCTCCGGCAGCACCTTCGATTTATCGAGCTTGCGCGCCAACAGCGTGTTGTTGCAGACCTTGAACTGCACGCCGCGTGCGACCAGTTCCTGCACCACCACCTCATACGGATTGCCGTTCTTGTCCTGCGCGCCTTCGAGCAGGAAGTTGATGCCGTCGCTGTGCGTGACGACGGCGATCTTCGCCTTCGGGCTGGCATCGAGGTGGTTGCGCACATTGCGCAGCACACCCATGGGATTGTTGTTGTCGTTGATGTGATAAACGGCCCGGTCTTCACGGTCGGCCGCCTGCGCGAGGCCAAGGAAGGCAAACAGGATCAGGGCAAAAGCAAAGTGCAGCGGTTTCATGGAATTCTCCAGTCTATGGTTTGCGCAGGCTCTCGTTCTCCATCAGGAGATACGTACCATATGCATTGAGGTGGTTTGATTGTTCAAACGCAGGATAGGACGAAAAACGCGACCAGTCTACTTTGCCGTAAGCCTCATCGAACGGCACCAGGTCGGCCGCTGCCGCCCCCATTTTCTCGCGCAGGTAAAGCAGGTAGTCGCGCGTGAGGCGCATGTCTTCGGCGGGCGCGCTGGAAGCTGCGCCATGGCCCGGCACCGCGATGCGCGGACCCACCGCGAGCATGCGCTCGATTTCGCCCAGCCACACACGGCTGTTGGCGTCGCCCACGAAAGGAATGCGGCCAGTAACAAACAGGTCGCCGGCGAACAGCACCTTGTCCTCGTCGACCATCAATATCAGGTCCTCGCCGGAATGCGCGCCATGGGCGTCGAACAGGCGGAAGTGCAGTCCACCCATTTCAAATGCCATCACGCGCGACGGGCCAAAGGCAAGCCAGCGGTCCGCCGGCACCAGGCGCGTTTGCGCATCGACCCACGGCGCCAGTGCTTCGCGGCGCTGCGCCAGCCGGTCGCGCGCGCCATCCGAGGCGATCGCCGCCTTGCCGTTCTCGTGCGCCCATACTTCGGCGCCCTTGAAGGCCTGCAGGCCGTAGAAATGGTCGGCGTGGTAATGGCTGACGATGACGCGCTTGATCGGCAACGGCGTCACCGTGCGGATGGCAGCGACCATCGCCTCGCCAAGAGCGGGCGTGGCCAGTGCGTCGAACACCAGCACACTGTCGCCGGTGACGACGAACCCCGCATTGGACATGAAGCCCTTGTTGGCCGTGCTGGCCATGCCCGGCTCACCCTGGAAGAACCAGGTATGGGCGGCCAGGCGGGTGGGTTTCAGCTGCAATGACTCGGCCGCGCGCGCTGGTGCGAGCGCAATACCGAAACAGGCCAACACCATCCAGGTCCAGCGCCCCAAAGACTGCATATTTCCTCCACGTGATCCGGCCAATATAGCACCGAATCGGCGGACTTACTTGTGTTCGCCGGCGAGGCGCTTGTCGAGCAGTTTCACGCCGGCGGCGGCAAATTCATGGCAGGCGCCGGGGGTGGCGAAATTGCCGGCGGCGAGCCGCTCGAAGGTATCGGTCACGCCTGGATGCCCAGAGAGGATGATGTCGCACTTGAGCGCATCGACCTTGGCGATCGAGGCGCGGAAACGCGCGCTCACATCCGGCTGGCCACCGCCGCCGGTGTAGCGGAAGCTGTCGCTGGAAATCGGATTGAGGCTTTCGGCAAAGACGATGTCCTTGCAGGCGCCGTTGTCGCACGATTGCCAGGACCAGGTGATGCCGCCTGGCGTATGCCCCGGTGTGAAGTGGGCGGTCAGCGCCAGCGGGCCGGTCTTGACGACATCGCCGTCGGCGATCAGCTTCACCTTTTTCACTTTGGGGATGCGGTCTGGGTTTTTCGCTTCATATTGCGGGTCGTCCTTCGGGCTAGTGCCATGCTCCATGGCCCAGGCGCCGGAAGGGCTGTTCAGCACCGTCGCACCGGTCATGCGCGCGAGCGCCGCGATGCCGCCGGCATGGTCCCAGTGCGCGTGCGAGTTGACGATGAATTTGACGTCATGGAGTTTGAAGCCGAGCGCCTCGATATTGGCCGCGATCTGTTCGGCCGACTGCGGCAGCGCGCCGTCGACGAGGATATGCCCTTGCGCACTGGTGACCAGCACCGAGGTCAGGCCATGCGTACCGACATACCAGGTATTGCCGTACACCTTGAACGGCTTTTGCGGCGCGTTCCACTCCTTGCAGTTGGTACAGTTGATCGGCGCGGTATCGCTGTGCGCCAGCGCAGGCAAGGCCACCGAAAACAAGGCCGCAGCCAGTCCAAACATCTTCATCGATTCGTCTCCACGTTTAAAAAAAGGGCGCACGCAGCGCCGAAGGATTGTAACGCTTTCCCGGATGTCGCGGTCACGTTGAAATCGCCCAAATTCGAATGCGTGTTGGTAGGCGAAACCTGTCTCTGACTCAGGCCTTTCGTCGCTCCAGATAGGCAGCGATATCTGCCTCGCCGTGCTTGGCCAGCGTGTACATCGCGCGCTGCTGGGTCGGCAACAAGACGCCGGACTTGAGCCAGTATTGGCGCATATAGGCCGGAACCCCGCGTTCGGTCAGTTCGCGCGCGCTGATGGTTTTCTTGCCTTTCGCGATCTTGGCGGCGCCGGCTGGCCTGGCCGTCTCGGGCGCATGCGGGTCACCCGGCATGGGCATAGCCGGTGCGGTGCCATCGAGGTCAATGTCAAACAATGCGGACAAATCGGCATCGACGAGGTTGTTGGCCGAATCGGCCTGGGCCTGGGTAAGCGACAGGTCGACCGCCTTGTGCACCAGTTCGGCCGCGTCGACGCCGCGCAGCAGGAACAGCAATTCGGGCGAGCTGTCGAGCCTGTTGCCGACGCCATACAGCGCCGCCGCCACATGCTTGCACATGGACGCGGAATCGGGGCAGCTGCAACGAAAGCTGATTTGCTGTGGCGTGGGGAACAGTCCATTCCCTGCCTGGCTGACGACCGCCATCACACTGGCCGAGAGCCGCCCCTGCAGCAGTTCCACCAGCGAGGCGACCTTACCGGCGCACGCTTGCTGGATCGTCTTCCACAGCGGCGCCGCCAGCGGCCGCACCGTGATGCGCACTTCGTACAGGCTTGATCCGGCCACCAGGGCCGAGATGGATTCGCTGCCGATTTGCAGGTCGACCACGGATCCGTTGCGCGCGTAAGTGCGCCCGCGCGGCAAGCGGTTCTCATAGTCGCTGTAGGATTCGAGGTTGGCGCACCATTGCTTGCCCCAGAAAGTGTGCGCGATGCTGCGCTTCTCGATCACTACGGGCAGGCAGATCCGGCCTTTCTTGCGCAGGGCCTTGGCGTGCTTTTCCGCCAGCGCGCGCCGCTGCGCGACTGACACATAGGGCGCCCATCCGCCATCGTCATAACCGGCCATCACTTGCTCCCTTGTCAGTCCAGTGCCGCGCTGTGGATATCGAGCGACACCATGCGCATCAATTCGTCATCGCTCATCTCGGTCAGGCGCGCTTCGGCGCCCCCTTCGAGCAGGTCGTCGGACAAACCCTGCTTCGCTTCGATGAGCGCGTCTATCTTTTCCTCAATCGTGCCACGGCAGATGAACTTATGCACAAGCACGTTCTTCTTCTGGCCAATCCGGTAGGCGCGGTCGCTGGCCTGGTTCTCGACGGCCGGATTCCACCAGCGGTCGAAATGGATCACGTGGGCCGCCGCAGTCAGATTCAACCCGGTGCCGCCGGCCTTGATCGAGAGCACGAAGAAGGGCGGCCCCGCTTCCTGCTGAAACTGTTCGACCAGGCCCTTGCGCGCCTTCACGGGCGTGGCGCCGTGCAAAACCAGGCCGGGCCGGCCGAACACCGTGCGCAGGAACTCGTGCAGCGGCGCCGTCATTTCCTGGAACTGGGTGAACACCAGTACCTTTTCCTGGCGCGCGGCGATCTCCTCGGCGAGCTCGCGCAGGCGCGCGAATTTGCCGCTGCCTTCCGGCACGAAATCGCCATCGCCGAGCCACTGCGCCGGATGGTTGCAGATCTGCTTGAAGCGCATCAGGAAAGCGAGCACGACGCCGCGCCGGGCGATGCCCTCGACGCTGGCCAGTTGCTGCTGCAAGTTGCGCACGCCCGCCTCGTACAAACCGAGCTGGGCGGGTGACAAGGCGCAGTAAGCCTTCACTTCGGTCTTGTCGGGCAGGTCGGCGATGATGCGCTTGTCGCTTTTCAGGCGCCGCAGGATGTAGGGCCGCACCAGCTTGCGCAGCGGCGCGTAGGCGCCGTGTCCGCCTTGCTCGAGCCGCTTGGCGAACGCGCCGAATGCCTTGGCGCTACCAAGCAAGCCAGGGCAGATGAAATCGAACAGCGACCACAGGTCGCCCAGGCGGTTCTCGACCGGCGTGCCGCTTAGCGCGAAGCGCACGCGGCTGTGAAGCTGCTTGACGGCGCGTGTTTGCTGCGCGCCGGGGTTCTTGATCGCCTGCGCCTCGTCGAGAATGACGATGGACCAGCGCGCCGCACGCAGTGCCGGCAGGCGGGCCACGCTGCCGTAACTGGTGATGACGACATCGACCTGCGCGTAGCGCTCGGCCGGCAAAGCCGCCAAGGCCTTCGCCGGCAAGGCCGACTGGTGCGCCACCAGCACGCTCAGGCTGGGCGCGAAGCGCGCCAGCTCGGCTTGCCAGTTGCCGATCAGCGAAGCGGGTAGCACCAGCAAATGCGGCCCGGCGTCGCCATCGCGCCTGGCTTGCAGCAGCAGCGCCAGCACTTGCACGGTCTTGCCCAGTCCCATGTCGTCGGCGAGGCAACCGCCTAGGCCGAGGCGATGCAGCAGGTACAACCAGCGCACGCCGTCCTGCTGGTAGGGGCGCAGTTGCGCCTTCAATTCCGGCCCTGGCAGCGCGGCGCCGGCCTTGGCCGGGTCGCCCAACTCCTCCAGCACCTGGCGCAACCAATCGCCGGCGATGACGCGCGACCAGGCGCCGCCCCCCTCGGCCAGGCCAGGCACGAGCGTGCCGCCGGCGCCCACGCCGGCCAACAGGCGCATGCCTTCGAGCAGCGTCATGCCGTCGCCCTCGCCGATGCCGCGCTGCACGGCCGTCCAGTGGGCCAGCACCGCGTCTAGCCTGGCCTGGTCGACTTCGACCCAGCGGCCCTTGAGGCGAACCAGGCCGGAGCCGGCCGCACGCAATTGCGCCCACTCGGCCTCGGTGAGGGTTTCATCGCCAAGGGCGAAGGACAGGTCGAAGTCGAGCATGGCGCCAAGGCCCAGGCCAGCGGCGCGTTGACCGATCTGCACTTGCACCTGCGGGCGCGCCGGCTGGTGCGGCTTCCACCAGTCGGGAATGCGCACGACGATGCCGTTCGCCTCCAACACCGGGATGGCCGTCAGGAACTGATGCGCCTCGGCGCTCGACCAGGCGCGCGGATGAAAGATGGCGCCCGAGGCGACCAGCGCGGCCAGCCAGGGACAATGTTCGGACGCCTTGTGCACAGGCAGCAGCAGGCGCAGCAAGGCATCGCGGTTGTCCTCGCCGGCGAACTCCTGCAAGGCGCGCCCCAGCGGCACGTGCTGCACCTTGGCCTGCTGCGACATCGTGGCGGCATAGGTGGCCAGGAAGGCGAAGGGCTGATCGGGGTTGGCTTTGTTTTCGGCCAGATGGAAACACACGCGGCCGAGCATGGTCCAGCTTGAATGCTTGCCCTTCAACCACGCCTGGACGTCGCCTGCCTCCTGCGCGATCTCGGCGCGCGCCTGCGTCAGCAGGTCGGCCCACAGCCGCTGCAGGCATGCCAGGTCGACGTATTCGGCGCCGGGCATGGGCGCGATGCCGGCCAGCAGCGCGGCCAGCTCCGTCGTGGGCGCCGGTAAGGCGAGGCGATCCCATTGCTGCGCCAGGTCAGGGGCCGCGCACAGGCGGGTCATGAAAAGATGGGCCAGTTCGCGGCCAAATGCCAGCGAGGTCGGCAGAGGCGTCGTCAATTCGCGCGCGCCCAGGTACAGCAAACCGGCGGCGGCGTTGCGCTCAAAGGCCGCGCGGATTGCCGGCGCAATGGCAGCGGCGCCGCCCGGCCCCAGATCGAGGTGGAAGTGACCACTGGGAGAAACCGCCAGTGCGGGCGCGAGCGATGCATCGATGGATGCTGGCGCGGTTTGAAGCGTTCGATTCATGCGTCCGATTTTAGCATCGGCAGGATCGCAGAGCGGCCACGCTTCAATGAACTAATGGCTTCGCGGAGCGAAGCCATTTCAGTTACACGTTGAACAGGAAGTTGAGCACGTCGCCATCCTTGACGACATATTCCTTGCCCTCGGCGCGCATCTTGCCCGCTTCCTTGGCGCCACCCTCACCCTTGTAGGCGATGAAGTCGTCATAGGAAATGGTCTGGGCGCGGATGAAGCCACGTTCGAAGTCGGTGTGGATCACGCCGGCCGCTTGCGGCGCGGTGTCGCCCACATGGATGGTCCAGGCGCGCACTTCCTTCACGCCGGCGGTGAAATAGGTCTGCAGGCCAAGCAGGTTGTAGGCGGCGCGGATCAGGCGGTCCAGGCCGGGCTCCTGCATGCCCATGTCGGCCAGGAAGGCGCCCTTGTCGGCGTCGTCCAGGTCAGCGATTTCCGATTCGATCGACGCGCAAATGGCCACGATGGGCGCGTTCTGCGATTTGGCGTAGGCGGTCAGCTGGTCCAGCAGCGGGTTGTTGGTGAAGCCCGTGTCGGACACGTTGGCCACGAACATGGCCGGCTTGGCGGTGATCAGGCACAGCGTCTTGATCAGGGCCATGTCGTCGGCGTCCAGGCCCAGGGTGCGCACGGGCTGGCCCTGGTCGAGGTGGGGCATCAGGCGCTCGCACACGGCGACGAGCTTGGCGGCGTCCTTGTCGCCGGAACGCGCTTTCTTGTTCTCGCGGTGGATGGCTTTTTCTACGGCGGCCATGTCGGCCAGCGCCAGCTCGGTCTGGATTACTTCAATGTCGTCGAGCGGGCTGATTTTGCCGGCCACGTGGATCACGTTGTCGTCTTCGAAGCAGCGCACCACGTTGACGATGGCGTCGGTTTCGCGGATGTGCGACAGGAACTGGTTGCCCAGGCCCTCGCCCTGCGAGGCGCCCGCCACCAGGCCGGCGATGTCGACGAACTCGACGATGGCGTTGACCATGCGTTCCGGCTTGACGATCTCGGCCAGCGCGCCCATGCGCGGATCAGGCACTTCGACCACGCCGACGTTCGGCTCGATGGTGCAGAACGGATAGTTCTCGGCCGGGATGCCGGCCTTGGTCAGGGCGTTGAAGAGGGTGGACTTGCCGACGTTAGGCAGGCCGACGATGCCGCATTGGAGACTCATGGTAGGGCTTTCTAATTCTGTGAACCCCACATTGTACTCTCGGACGGCGTCAACCGCCGCAAAAAGCGGCAGCGGTGGCGCCTCAGAGAGGCAAAATCCGTCCCAGGTCCGGTTTTTCGGCAAACGCGGCGAATTCGTCACGCAGGCGCGCGCCTTCGCCAATGGCTTGCTGCCAGGCGGCGATGCGCGTGTCGTGGTCGGTGCCGTAGAACTTGAAATCCTGGCGGTCCGGTAGTTTGCCGCGCGGCAGCGTGCGCAGGAAGTCCGGCGACGGGGCCACGATGAGCACATTATCAAGCCAGTGCCGCTGCGGCCCGCGCGCGGCGCGGCGCCATGGCAGGGCCTTGTCCAGCCAGCCGGGCACGATGTGGCGCGTGAAGTGCGGATAGAGCACCAGCTGGCCTTCCAGCCGCTCATAGGGCAGCGCGAGGTTGTAGTCGATGATGCCCCCATCCCAGTAGGTCCCGGCCGGCGCGCCGTCGATGCCGCGCACAGCCTTCATCACCAGCGGCAGCGTGCCCGAGGCCAGCAAGGCCGTTCCCAGGTTCGCTTTCGAGAGCGGCGCGAAGTGCGTCGTGAAGGCGTCGAAGCGTTCGCGCAGCCATGGCGCGCTGTCGCGCGTGTCGCCGACGATGACCCGTTCGAGCATGTGGCGCAGGCCCGCGCGCGAACCCACGTTCATCAGGGCCGCGGCCGTGAAACCCTTGATTTCGTCGCCCCGCCCTGCCGGTGCGGCCAGCGCGCCCAGGCCGCGCACGGCCAGCATGTGCAGGCGGTTGTGGGGGTGGCTGAGGATTTCGTCTTCGCGCCCGCCGACAAAATCGACCATCAGCTGGCGGCAGACGACGTCGATTTCTTCCGGTCCCGGCTTGGCGGTGTAACGCTGGCCCACATACAGTTCGCCCAGGCGCGCGAAGGCGGCCACCGGGTCGGCTTGGCAGGCCGCCGCCATGCGCCAGGCGCCGATGGACGAACCGATCAGGGTGCGCTCGCGCGGGGCGGCCGGTAGCCACTGGCCAAACAGGTACTGGTCCAGGGCCTGGAAGATCAGGCCCTTGGGGCCGCCCGCGGCGGCGGGGATGACGGCGACGTCGGCCGCGCGCAAGCCGTGCCCGTGCAGATGGGCCAGTGCCCGGGGGCCGGCGTGGATGGTCAGTGCATGCATGGCTCGATTATCGCGGCTTGGCATGCGGCGTGTCAAAAAGCCCGACAGGCGGATCGGTAGCATGGGTTTCCTGCCCTTTGCCAGGAGCCCCCAATGCACCTTCCTTTCGCCGCGGCCCTGTGCTGCGCCTGCACGCTGGCCTGCGCGGCCGATACCGGCACCGATCCCTCGATGGTGATCGACAAATACACCCAGCATTTCGTGGTCGACCCGGACGGCAGCTACACCCTCACCGTGGACAATGTGAAAACGATCGTCCAGCAGCGCGCCATCGCCGCGCACAGCCAGTACTACATCAGCTACAACAAGAACCTCGACGAGATCACCAGCGTCGAGGCCTGTACGCGCAAGCAGGACGGGCGCGTGGTGCCGGTGCAGGCCGACCAGGTGCGCGACCAGCAGGAGTCGGCGTCGGCCGACGCGCCCATGTTCCAGGACACGCGCTTGAAGATCGTCGTCTTCCCCGACGTGGCCGTGGGCGACCAGCTGGTGGTGCGCTATGTGATGCGGCGCCATACGCCGCTGTTCCCCGGCCAGTTCGAAGACCTGTCCTCGTCGCAGTTCTACGTCAACAAGGACTTCCGCCTCATCTACGACATGCCGGCCACGATGCCGCTGTATGCCGACGCCGTCGGCTTCGAAGCGCTGCCCGCCGACAGCGCGCCGGGGCGCAAGCGCTACGAGTGGCGCTACATCAACGGTGAGAACACCCGCATCGAGGCCGACGCCGTCAGCTACCTCGATTACGGCAAGCGCCTGGCCGTATCGACCTTTGCCGATTACCGCGCCTTCGCCCAAGCCTACGATGCACGCGCGCGCGCGGCGGCGGTGGGCACGCCCGCCATCAAGACGATGGCGCGCTCGCTCACCCTTGGGATGGAGAGCCCGCGCGAGCGCGCCCTGGCGCTGTCGAACTGGGTACGCCGCAATATCCGCTACGTGGCCGTGTATGTGGGCGCCGGTGGCGTGGTACCGCACAGCGCCGCCACCGTGCTGGAGAACCGCTACGGCGACTGCAAGGACCACGCCGTGCTGCTCGAAGCGCTGCTGGCCGAGGTGGGCATCGACAGCAGCGGCGCGCTGGTCAACAACGGCAACGCCTATCGCCTGCCGTCGATTCCCACGATGGGCATCTTCAACCACGTCATCACCTACGTGCCGTCGCTCGACCTGTTCCTCGACCCCACTGCCGACAGCGTCGTCGCCGGCTACTTGCCTACTTCCGTACTGGGTAAGCCGGCGCTGCTCACGCGCGCGGGCCAGTTCAAGGCCACACCGTTCAACCAGGTGGAGAAGAACCGCACCATCACCCGCTTTGGCGTCGAGAAGACGGGCAGCAGCAGCTTCGTCGTCACCAAGATCACCGAAGGCGCGATCGCCGAATCGTATCGCCAGGCCGTGCGCGACACCAAGCCGGCCGACCGCGAACTGTTCGTCCAGCGCATGCTGGCGGGGCTCGGGCAAAAGGGCTTTGGCGTGTTCGACGCCGGCAAGGTCGATGGCGGCGGCGACGAATACAAGATGCGCTTCATGGGCACGAGCGAAAACTTCCTCAACCTGCCCGGTCCCACGGGTTTGTCGACGTCCTTCAATTTCTGGGGCGGGATTGGCGACACGGTGTTTGGCTTCGCGCAGGAGAAGGAGCGCAAGCAGGACTTCACCTGCGGCGCAGTCGACACGGAAGACGAAACGCGTTTCGAGTTCGCGCGCGGCATGCGCATCCTGGGGGTGCCGAAGTCGGTCAGCTTCGACGATGGCCATTTCCGCTACGGCGCCCAGTACATGCGGCGCGGCAACGTGGTGACGGTCAAACGGCGCGTGCGGTTCCAGCACGAGGGCATCGTCTGCACGCCAGCCGACTTCGCGCGCATGCAGCGTACCATCGACCGCATGATCCGCGACCTGAAAAACCAGATCATCGTCACGACCACATGAGCTTGCATCGAGCCGTGTTGGCGACTAAGTTGAATATGTACAGCTACCAGTACATGTCAGGAAGAGCCCATGAAGATCATCAATTTCACGGACGCACGCGCCAACCTGCGCGCCGTCATCGACGAAGCCATCGACAACGCGGAAGCGACGGTCATCACGCGGCGCGACGCGCCCGATGCGGTGATCATGTCGCTCGACCAGTACAACGGCCTGATGGAAACCGTGTACCTGCTCAGTTCACCGGCCAATGCGCAGCACCTGCACGACTCGCTGGCCCAGGCGCGTGCCGGCCAGGTCAGCAGCCACGAGTTGGTGGAGCTGCCTGATGCGGAGCCTGAAATTTACGGAGAAGGGCTGGGCTGATTATGTGTACTGGCAAACAGAAGATCCCAAGACCCTCCGACGCTTGAACGAATTGCTCAAAGCCGTGCAACGCGAACCCTTTGCAGGCATCGGCAAACCGGAAGCCTTGAAAGGCAATTTAAGCGGCTGCTGGTCGCGCCGCATCGACCAGGCCAATCGTCTCCTGTACCAAGTAGTGCAGGACGACGTGATCGTCCTGTCCTGCCGCTACCATTACTGATTCATTGAATGCCCAAGGACTGGACAACTTTCAGCATAGGGATATGCAGCGCTACCGCCCCAAGCACAAAAGCAAGAAGAACCTTATCGACAAAGGCGCGCGGCAATAACATCAATACAGGGATGAGCAGCACGGCACCAATTATCGCCGAGCCCAGGGAAAGCGAACTCAAGGCGCCCCATGCCAGCCCTGCCAGGCACGCGCCGACATGCTTTTCCCTCAGCGAGATGGTGTACGGAACGTCTCCAAGCAGCACTGGGTCAATCTTGGCTGACCAGGCTACGCTGCCAAAAACGGCGAGCATGAGCAAGCCAAAATCCTGCAATGGCGTGAACCATGGCGTGAGCAATGTCATCCCATACGAGATCAACCACGCCAAGCCGATACACAGCATACAGCGCAGCATCGACATGACCTTGGCGGAAAAATAGTCGCGTCCCTGCGCCATCACACGGTATGCAGCTGCATCGTGGCGATGTCGAACTTGCCTTCGACGAGCAGCGGCAGGATGCGCAGAGCCTTATCGATCGATTCTTCGATCAAAATCTGCTCTTCCTTGCGCGGGCGGTGCAGCACGAAGTCGGCCACGGCCTGCTGCGAGTTGAGCGCGCGCGGGTGGCCGATCCCCAGGCGCAGGCGCCAGTAGTCTTGCGTGCCAAGCGCGGCGGTGATGTCCTTCAAGCCATTGTGGCCGCCCGAGGAACCACCCTTCTTCATCTTGACGACGCCGGGCGCGAGATCGAGTTCATCGTGCACGACCAGCACTTCATCGGGATTGACCTTGAAGAAGCGCGCCAGCGCGCCCACCGACTGGCCGGAACGGTTCATGAAGGTTTGCGGTTCGAGCAGCCATATTTCCTCGCCGGCGACGCGGCACTTGGCGGCGAGCGCGTTGAACCGCGACTCGCGCGCCAGGCGCACGCCGGGCAGGGAATTGGCCAGGTTGTCGACCAGCCAGAAACCGGCGTTGTGGCGGGTTTGTTCGTATTCGGGGCCGGGGTTGCCGAGGCCGACGATCAGGCGAATGGGCATGCTGTTCCAATGCGGGTAAAACCGTGATTATCCCGGAAAACGGGCGTTAAAAAACCCGCTAGCCGTGAAGCGAGCGGGTTTTTTTCCAGCGCCGCGCTTGCGGCGCCAGGATTACTTCTTGGCTTTGGCGGCTGGCTTGGCAGCTGGCGCTTCGGCGGCAGCGGCGGTTGCGATCGCGTCAGCGGCGACGTGGCCAGCTGGCACCGAGGCGGTAGCGACGGTCAGGTTCGAGCCGTGGGTCACTGCGGTCACGCCTTTTGGCAGGACCAGGTCAGCAACGTGGATCGAGTGGCCGACGTCGATGCTCGACAGGTCAACGGTGATGAACTCTGGCAGGTCGGTCGCCAGGCAGGAGATTTCCAGGTCGGCCAGCACGTGCGAGACGGTCGCGCCGTGCAGCTTGACTGCTGGCGAAACGTCGGCGTTTGCGAAGTGCAGCGGCACTTTCTTGTGCAGTTTGCTCGAAGCGTCAACGCGCTGGAAGTCTGCGTGCAGGACCAGTTGCTTGAACGCGTGCATCTGGAAGTCGCGCAGCAGCACTTGCTGGCTCTTGCCGTCGATTTCCATGTCCAGGATCGAACCGTGGAAGGCTTCTTTTTTCAGCGCGTGGTACAGGGCGTTGCCGTCCAGTGCGATCATGACCGGGGCTTCAGCGCCACCGTAGATGATGCCTGGCGTTTGGCCAGCATTGCGCAGGCGGCGGCTCGCTCCGGACCCCTGCAAATTGCGATTGAATGCGATAACTTTCATTTGAAACTCCAAAAAATGCGGGGCTGGATCGCCCTGCGGTGTGAGCGCCCCCGCGACCAGGGGCACTCGGGAATGGTCGCTTGCGCGTCCATGAAACTGGTACTGAACCGGGGTCAGACCCCCAAGGGAAGAACCGGGGTCTGACCCCTTGCGTCTCGACGGCGCAGGGGTCTGACCCCGGTCTTTAATCGATAAACAGCGAAATGACCGAGTCGCCCTTGCTGATGCGCTTGAACGTTTCGGCCAGCAGCGGTGCGCACGTCAGTTGCCGGATCTTGCTGCAGGCAGCGGCGGCGGCCGACAGGGGAATTGTGTCCGTCACTACCAGTTCGTCCAGCGGCGAGGCCGAAATACGGTCAATCGCCGGGCCCGATAACACCGGGTGGGTGCAATACGCGACCACTTTCTTGGCGCCACGCTCCTTCAATACTTCCGCCGCCTTGGTCAGGGTGCCCGCCGTGTCGACCATGTCGTCCATGATGACGCAGTTGCGGCCTTCGACTTCACCGATGATGTTCATCACTTCCGACACGTTCGCCTTCGGGCGGCGCTTGTCGATGATCGCCAGGTCGCAGCCGAGGCGCTTGGCCAGCGCACGGGCACGCACCACGCCGCCAACGTCGGGCGAGACGACCAGCAGGTCGTCGTAATTGCGCTTTTGCAGGTCGCCCAGCAAGATTGGTGAAGCATAAATATTGTCAACCGGGATATCGAAGAAGCCCTGGATCTGGTCGGCGTGCAAGTCCATGATCAGGACGCGTTCGACGCCGGCTTCTTCGAGCATGTTGGCGACGACCTTGGCCGAAATCGCGACACGCGCCGAGCGCGGGCGGCGGTCCTGGCGGGCATAGCCGAAATACGGGATCGCGGCGGTGATGCGGCCGGCGGAGGCGCGTTTCAGGGCGTCGACCATCAGGATGATTTCCATCAGGTTGTCATTGGTCGGTGCGCAGGTCGATTGCAGGACGAAGACATCCTTGCCACGCACGTTCTCGTTGATCTCGACCATGACTTCGCCGTCCGAGAACTTCGAGACGACTGCCTTGCCGAGAGGGATGCCGAGATTTTTTGCGACTCCTTCTGCCAGCGCAGGGTTAGCGTTGCCGGTAAAAACCATCAGGTTTTCGTAAGCCATGGGAGTCCCGAGAGGTAAGCGTTGAAATCTTGAATGTACTGGATGGGGCGCGGGGGCTCCACCGGTCTGCTTCAGGACGCGCCGCGCGCATCGACTGGAAGCGAAACGAATGGCAGGGGAACAAGGATTCGAACCTTGGTATGCTGGAATCAAAATCCAGTGCCTTAACCAGCTTGGCGATTCCCCTACGCAACTGACTGCTTGTCGTTACATGTGACGCATTTTAACGTCAAACCCAACGCCAAGCCAAATTCTATTCTACAAACGACGCTGCCTGCAAGGCCGCACGCAGCGGATGCGCTGCCAGCGACTTCGCTTTCCACGCACGCCATTTGGCGGGCATTGCGGCGAGCACGGCATCGGCCTCGCTCGCGCTGGAAAACGCGCTGAACACGCACGCTCCGGAACCAGTCATCCTGGCCTCGCCCCGTTGGCCGAGCCATTCAACCGCTTCACGTACCGGCGGGAACAGGCGCTCTGCAACAGGCTGCAAGTCGTTCTTTCCAAATCCTTCAAGGCCCTTGCGAACGCTGAGGTGTCTGGAAAAGTCCGCTATTCTGACGGGTTTCGTGTCCCTTGTCAAATCCCCGGCCGAAAATATTGCCGCCGTGGGCACCGCGACGCCCGGTTCGATGACGACATACCAACAAGCCGGCACGTCCACCGGCTGCAGGGCCTCGCCCACGCCCTCGGCAAACGCGGTTTGGCCATAGATGAAAAACGGGATGTCGGCGCCCAGCGGCAGGCCCAGGTCCATCAGCGCTTGCGTCGTCAAATCAAGGCCCCACAGGCGGTTGCACACCATCAGGGCGGTGGCCGCGTCGGATGAGCCGCCACCCAAGCCGCCGCCCATCGGCAACACCTTCTCGATGGCGATGTCGACGCCGGGCGGCGTGCGCCCGCGCCGGCGCAGGAATTCGGCCTGCAGCAGGCGCAGCGCACGCACGATCAGGTCGCTCTCTTCCGGCACGCCCGGCACGTCGGTGACGCGGCAGATCGCATCGTCGGCCCGCAAGTCGAAGTGCAGCACGTCGCCATGGTCGACCAGCTGGAACACCGTTTGCAGCAGGTGGTAGCCGTCGGGACGGCGCCCGTTCACGTGCAGGAAAAGATTGAGTTTGGCCGGGGCCGGGCAATGGTGCAGCTGTTTCATGGTTGGGCGTCGAGGACGATGCGGATCGTCAGTTCTTCGGTCGTCAAGGTGGCCGGGCGTTCGCAGTCGATGCGCCTAGGGCTCGGATGGGCGGCGTTCTCGTCCTGCCAGGACACGAAGCGCAGCTTCCAGCCGTCGGCCGTGGTGACGGTGTTGTTCAGCGGCGAGGCGGCGAAGGGCTTGCCGTCGGCGCCCGTGGCGTGGCCCTGCAGCCAGTCGCGCAGGCCCGACACGGGCAGCGACCAGCCCAGCACGTCGTTGGTGAGGCGGTCGACATCGGGCGCGGTGCGCGGGGCCTGGTCGCTTTGCACGAGCGTGGCCGCCTGCGGCGTGACGGTGATCCTGGCCAGCGTCGTGCCCAGCGGCGAAGCGAGGGTCACGTCGATGCGGCTGCCGGCCTGCTGCCAGCTGAATTTGCCGGAGACCGATTCGCTCTTGCCATCCTTCTGGTAATTGACTTGCAGGCGGCCGGACAGTTCCACATTGTGGCGATAGGCGGCGACGGTCGATGGCGACAGCGGCGCCGCGGCGCAGCCGGCCAGGAGCAGGCAGGCAAAGAAGGAAACGATTCGGGACATCGGCGGCAAAGACAGTGGCTGGAACGGGCAGTGTACCCGAAGCATCACAGCTTGACGTTCAGGCGCGCCAGCGTGCTTTTGAGCGTGTCGTTCTGCGGGTCCTTGGCGCGCGCTTCGCGCAGGATTTTCTGGGCATCGGCCTTCTTCCCGCGCTGCCACAGCACTTCACCCAGGTGCACGGCGATTTCGGCGTCACGCCGCAAGGCATAGGCGCGGCGCAGCGTCGCTTCGGCTTCATCGAGCTTGCCAAGGCGGTACTGCACCCAGCCCAGGCTGTCCATGATGAAGGGATCGTCCGGAGCCATCTTCATCGCCTTGTCGATCAGTTCGAGCGCCTCGGGCAAGCGCACATTGCGCTCGGCCAGCGAATAGCCCAGCGCGTTGTAGGCATGGTGGTTGTCCGGCGCCTGGGCGATCACGGCGCGCAGCGTCGTCTCCATCACGTCCACGCGGCCGGTCTTTTCGGCCGCCAGCGCATAGTCGTAGAGCACGTCGGCGTTGCCCGGGAAGCGCTTGGCCGCGCCTTCGAGCAGCGTGTAGGCCGTTTCGTTCTGGCTCGCGTCGCGCAGGATCTGGCCATGCGTGAGCAGCACTTGCGCCTGTTCACCGGCGTCCTCGGTCTTGAGCGCGTCGAGCGCCTTGCGGGCGGCGTCCAGGTCGCCCTGGCGCGCCACCAGCTGGGCGCGTTTGAGCTGGGCCTGCAGGCTTGCATGGACGTCGGCGCCATCGACCTTGTCGAGCCAGGACAGGGCGGCCTTGATGTCGCCGCGCTCTTCGGCCAGGTTCGACAGCATCATCAAGACCTTGGACGGATCGCGCTCGTCGTTGGGCCGCTCGGCCAGCACGTCAACGAAATGGGACAGGTATTTTTCGGCGCCGGCATTGTCGGACAGCTGCATCGACATGATGCCCAGCGCGTACAAGGTGGCCAGGTTGTCCGGCTGGACCTTGAGCAGGGCCAGGAATTCCACGCGCGCCTTGTCATACTGTTTTTGCGTCACGAGCACGCGCGCGAGCGCCATGCGCACTTCCAGCGCGGCCGGATTGGCGGCGACGAACTTGGCCAGCAGGGCCGCCACGGCGTCGGCGTCGGGCGTGACCTGCGCCACCGTCAGGATGGCCAGTTCGGACGACGGCTTCTGCTTCAGGCTTGCCATGGCATGCTCGTGCGCCAGCGCCATGTCGTTGCGCGTGTAGGCAAGCTGGGCCAGTACGACGTGGGCTTCGAACAGCTCGGTGAAAGGCGCGAGCAGGCGCTCGAGCATGGCGCCGGCGGCAGCCTTGTCGCGCGCACGCACGAGGTATTGCTGGATCTGGAAAATGGCCATGCCGCGCGCCTCCGGCGTGGCCTCTTGCAGGCGCTGGCGGAACAGCGCCTCGGCTTCGCCCAACTGGTCGGACATCACGGCCAGGCCCAGGTAGTACTGGGTGGCCTCTTCCGAGGTCGGCGCCAGTTCGCGCCACAGGCGGATCGCCGCCATCGATTCACTGGCCTGCTTGGCGCCGATGGCCATTTCAGCGGCGCGGCGCGCCAGGCGCGGGTCGCGCGTCTGCTGGGCCGAGCCCATCAAGGTCATGTACGGCCCCTGCCAGTTGCCATTCTTGAAATCGAATTCGGCCTTGAGCAGGCGGTACAGCAAATCACTGGTCAATTGCACATTCGGCAAGGCCGCTTCCGCGACGGGCGCGGCGGCCTCGGCCACCACCGGTGCGGCGGGCGCGGGCGCCGGCACGGGGGCCGCCAGCTGCGGCTGCGGCGCCACAGCGCATGCAGACAGCAAGCCCGCGAGGGTTACAATGGCAACAGTGTTTTTCAAGGCAATTCCAGCGACAGGACCAATGCCTTCGATTCTACGCCCATGTGCCGTTAGCGTGCATGCCAGCAACAGGAATTTACAGGATTTTTCATCTCTTCCATGCCAGAATTGCCCGAAGTTGAAGTCACCCGGCGCGGCGTCGCGCCCCATCTCGAAGGCCGCGTTGTCGAGTCCGTGCTGACGCGCCGCGATGGCTTGCGCTGGCCCTTCCCGCCCGGTTTGTCGCGCCTGCTGGCGGGCCGGCCCATCACGCACACGGGGCGGCGCGGCAAATACCTCTTGATCGGTTTCGAACACGGCACCCTGATCATCCACCTCGGCATGTCCGGGCATTTGCGCGTGATCCCGCCTGGCGTCGCACCGAACAAGCATGATCATTTCGACATGACGGTGGCGGGCAACCAGGGCAAGCAGGTGCTGCGCATGACGGACCCGCGCCGCTTCGGCGCCGTGCTCTGGCATGGCAACGAGGAAGGCTTGCTCGATGAACATCTCTTGCTGCGCGGCCTGGGCGTGGAACCGCTCGAAGACGGCTTCGATGGCGAGCTGCTGTTTCGCGCCACGCGCCGGCGCGCCGCGCCCATCAAGCAGGTGCTGCTGGCGGGCGATATCGTCGTTGGCGTGGGCAATATCTACGCCTGCGAAAGCCTGTTCCGTGCGGGCATCAATCCGAAGACGGCGGCGGGGCGCATTTCGCGCGCCCGCTACGACAAACTGGCGTCGGCAATTCGTGACATTTTGACAGCAGCCATTGTTGCTGGCGGCAGTACTTTGCGTGACTTTATTGGCGTCAACGGGCAAACTGGGTATTTCCAGCAAGCATATTTCGTCTATGATCGTGCTGGCGTGCCCTGCCGTGTTTGCGGCGCGCCGGTGCGCCAGATCAAGCAGGGGCAACGCTCCACGTTTTACTGCGTGAACTGTCAAAAATAAAACAGAGGGACAACGAGAGCATGATGGTGCAAGACTTCCAGCAGTACAGCGCGTGGCGCCAGAGCGTCGTGGCCGCGCTGGAGAGCTACCAGGCGTGGGTCAGCGCGGCTGAACTGACCGATGGCGCGACCGAGCAGCGCATCGCGCGGGCGCTCTCGCGCCTGGCCGACGACAAGTTGTCGGTGGCCTTCGTCGCTGAATTCTCGCGCGGCAAATCCGAACTGATCAACGCCATTTTCTTTGCCG
>JAZJYP010000235.1:27974-31513 GCA_040390345.1 Pseudomonadota bacterium
GCATCCTGCCCTCGGCCGCGGGCCGCACCACCATGTGCCCGACCGAGTTGATGTATGACGCAGCCTATCCGCCCTGCATCCGCCTGCTGCCGATCGAAACGCGCGCCGACAACCTCTCGACGAGCGACTACCGCGACAACGACGCCGCCTGGACCATGCTGCCGCTCGCGCTCGACCAGGCCGACGCGATGCATGAAACCTTCAAACAGGTCTCGCTGACCAAGCACGTGCCGATCGCCGAGGCCAAGCGCTATGGCCTCTACGACGAGACCGACCCGGACATGGCCTCGACGCTCGACGACGCGGGCCTGGTCGAAATTTCGCTGTGGCGCCACGCGATCATCAACTTCCCGCACCCGCTGCTCAAGCAAGGCCTGGTCATCCTCGATACGCCAGGCCTGAACGCGATTGGCACCGAGCCCGAACTGACCCTGAACTTGATCCCGAACGCGCACGCGGTGCTGTTCATCCTGGCCGCCGAAACGGGCGTGACCAAGAGCGATATTGAAGTGTGGCGCACGCATATCGGCGCCGGCGCGGGGCGCATTGTCGTGCTCAACAAGATTGACGCGATGTGGGACGAACTCAAGTCCGATGCCGAGAACGATGCCGAAATCGAACGCCAGCAAAGCTCGGTGGCGCACATGCTGGCCTTGAATCCGCAGCAGGTGTTCCCGGTGTCGGCGCAAAAGGCGCTGGTGGGCAAAATCAATGGCGACGCCACGCTGCTGGCCAAGAGCCGCCTGGGTGCACTTGAAGCGGCGCTGTTCAATGAACTGATCCCGGCCAAGAAAGACATCATCCGCAAGCAGCTCTCGGGCGACATGACGGCGCTCGTCGGCGCGCAGCAGGCCATCCTGTCGGCGCATATGCGCGACGTGGTCGAACAGCTGCAGGAACTGAAAAGCCTGCGCGGCAAGAACCAGAGTGTGATCGCGCACATGATGCGCCGCGTCGACGCCGAGAAAAAGGAATTCGAAGCGAGCCTGTTCAAGCTGGCCGGCACGCGCTCGGTGTTTGCGCGCCTCTCGACGGAGCTCTACACGACGCTGGGCATGGATGTGGCGCACTGTGAAATCGCCGATGTGCGCGCGGCCATGGAGCAGAGCCGCTTCACCTCTGGCTTGCGCGAGTCCGTTGGTCTGTTCTTCCAGCGCGTGAAGTCGAACCTTGACCAGTCCAACCGCAAGACGGTGGAAATCAGCGAGATGATGGAATCGATGTACCGCAAATTCTCCACCGAACATGGCCTGTCGCTGACCTTGCCGATGCCCTTCAACCTGGACCGCTACCGCGCCGAGATCGACGAGATCGAAGCTGTCTATTACAAGCAGTTCGGCACCGCGACGATGATGATGACGAGCCGCGTAACGCTGATGGAGCGCTTCTTCGATTCGATCGCCTCGCGCGTGCGGCGCAGCTTCCGCGCCGCCAACAGCGATGTCGAAGCCTGGCTCAAGGTGATCATGGCACCGCTCGAAGGCCAGATCCGCACCCACAAGGACCAGCTCAAGCACCGTCTCGCCTCGATCCAGCGCATCCACGACGCCACCGACAGCCTGGAGCAGAAGATCGAATCGTTTGAAACCAACCAGGCCGAACTTGAAAAGACCAAGGCACGCCTGCACGAGCTGGCCGGCACCGTCACCATCGCGATGAATTCCGAACTGGTGTCCCTGGAAGCGGCGGCGTGAACGATCCGGGTTTTTCCGCCACCGTCATTGCATGGCAAAAGCAGCACGGGCGCCACGCCCTGCCCTGGCAAAACACGCGCGACGCCTACCGCATCTGGCTCTCCGAGATCATGCTGCAGCAGACGCAGGTGAGCGCGGTATTGGGCTATTACGCGCGTTTCCTCGAGCGCTTCCCCACGATTGAAGACCTGGCGGCGGCATCATCGGAAGACGTCATGGCCCAATGGAGCGGCCTTGGCTACTACACGCGGGCGCGCAACCTGCACGCCTGCGCGCAGCGCGTGGTGGCCGAATATGGCGGCGTGTTCCCGGGCGACCCGGCACTGCTGGCCGGCTTGCCCGGCATCGGCCGTTCGACGGCGGCGGCCATTGCCGCGTTTTCCGTCGGCGCGCGCGCGGCCATTTTGGACGGCAACGTCAAGCGCGTGTTCGCGCGCGTGTTCGGCATCGACCAGTTCCCCGGCATGAAGGCGGTGGAAGATGCGCTGTGGCGGCGTGCCGAGGCGCTGCTGCCGGATGATGGCATCGAGTCCTATACGCAGGGGCTGATGGACATGGGCGCCACACTGTGCACGCGCAGCAGCCCCGATTGCGAACGCTGCCCCCTCAAGGCGCGCTGTGTGGCCTTCAGCACGGGTCGCACCGCCGAACTGCCGGTGCGCAAACCTAAGAAGGCGATCCCCGAAAAACATGCGACCCTGCTGGCCATTATCGATGCCGGCCAGGTCTTGCTGGAACAGAGGCCGCCAAGCGGCATATGGGGCGGTTTGATGTCGCTGCCCGAAGTAGCGGGGCATGGCGCCGACCGTTCGCGCGACGTTCCTGGATTGTTTGGGCCGGTGGAGGAAGCGCAGGCGCTGCTGCCGCTGGTGCATGTGTTTACGCACTACAAGCTGCATATCACGCCGGTGCGCGTGACGCTGGCGCAGCGCATTGAACTGGATGGCCAATACCGCTGGTGGAATTTGAACGCGATCGATGCGGCACCGCTGCCGGCACCGGTCAAGAAGCTGCTGTCGCAACTTTGACATGGTGGGTATCGCTGCGCTCGCCCACCCTACGCCTCTGCCACAGTCCCGGGCCAAAGGGTAGGGTGGGCGAGCGCAGCGATACCCACCATGCGCAGCGTCACAGATCGTCGAGCGAAAAAATCCTGCGGTGCTCGCGGATCGCGAAGCGGTCCGTCATGCCGGCAATATAGTCGGCGATCTGGCGCACCTGCTTGCCTACGTCGCCCGACTTGTCCTGGTAGTCCGGCGGCAGCAATGCCGGTTCCGCCGTAAACGCCTCATACAACTCGCGCACGATGCGGCTGGCCTTCACCCGCATGCGGTTGACTTTGTAATGCCGGTACAGGTTGGCGCGCAGGAAGCGCTTCAATTCGGTCGCGTCCTTGCGCATCGGGTCGGAGAAGCGGATCAGCGGCGGCGCCGCCCTCACCTCTTCCACGCTCTTCGGCGCCGCATCCTGCAGCAGTCCCTGGGAAGTGACGATCAAGTCATCCGCCAGCGCCGTGATCAGGCGGCGCAGCGTCTCGTAGATGGCGCGCCGGCCCGACAGACCCGGATACGTCGCCTGCACGTCGTGCCACAGGCGCGCGAAAAAATCGACTTGTTCCAGCTGCGCGATCGTGATCAGGCCCGAACGCAAACCGTCGTCGATATCGTGGCTGTTGTAGGCGATTTCATCGGCCAGGTTGGTCAGCTGCGCTTCGAGCGTGGGCTGGCTGCGGTCAATGAAGCGCTGCGCGACGGGGCCGAGCTCCTGGGCGTTTTTCAGCGAGCAGTGCTTGAGGATGCCCTCGCGCGTCTCGAACATCAGGTTCAAGCCATCGAAGGCGCCGTA